>CAYWYC010000087.1:0-14518 GCA_964462565.1 uncultured Candidatus Sumerlaeota bacterium
GCGATACGTATGTTGCCGGCAAAATACTGGCGAAACAAAACGAAAAGGACCCCTCATGCCATTATTTCTCCGCAAATCATGCCGCACTCTGTTTCTTTTTGCTCTGACCATTCTGGTCGGTATTTGTGCTTTGTCTTGCGATTACGAGGCCCCGAAGGGGACATCCAACGAGAAACAGGCCGAGCCGGTGTCCGTCTATGTCTGGACGACCCAGCCCCTCCTGGACCCGTTCATCGCCCTCGTCCAGGAGGCTGTCGTTCAGCATAACCTCCGCAATTCGATCCAGAAAGTCACCTTGCGCAGCGACGCGCGGGTCTTGCTGCCCGCGAAAGAGGAAACCGTCCAACCCGAGATGATTTTGGCCGAAAGCCGCGAACTGCGAAAGTTGAGTGAAGAGGGACGGCTCCTGCCCTTGGAAAAGCATATATCCGAAGCCGGTCTCATCCCCGAAGAAATCCATCCCTGGGCCTGGGATGCCGTCAAAACGGACAGCACCATTTTCGCATTGCCCGTGGCCGTGAGCTTCGATCTCTTATTCGTGAATCTCGACCTGCTGCAATCGCAAGGCCTGAACTTGGATCGTTTGCCCGAAGGAATGAAAGTGTCGGATGATTTCGCGGAATTTCAGCAAGGCAAGGCTATTCTTTTTCAGGGAGATATTGCCTTTCTCAAAAAGATGCAGGAAAAAGACAGCGTCGGTTTTGCCTGGAAGACCCTTACGAAAAGCAGCCAGGGCTTCGCATCCACCGACCACCTCAAGGTCTATGCCCTTGCCTGGAATCGCGGTTCCGGGTCCGACCCCAAAGATGCCTATGCCTTCTTCCGCGCTATCCAGAGCCCGGGCATGAGTTCCATCGCCTGGCCCAAGGGCAGCGTTGCGCCTCTTACCAGGATTGGGCCGGACCTCCGCGATGCATTGCCCGCAAACGGGGTCCAGGGTCCCTGGCTGGACCGCTTTGAATACCGGCAGTAAAAGAGGCGCCGCTGTTCTTGCAGGGGGAGATGCTCATTTCCCGGCGTGGCTCAGCGCTCAAACTTCAGTTTGCCGGAACTCTATGCAAACGGGAACATGAACTCTCACATCTGAGCCTTGCCGACAGACATCACTCGCTGGTCTGAGTGATATGGTTGCGGGCTTCGTCTTCCGTTTCAAAAATCAAAACCGCGCGCGAAATGTCCAGCACATCGAGGAGCTGGCGGTTCGTGGGTAGCAGGTCGGTAAAGCAGATCATGGCGTTATTCCGGCTGACCTTTTCCAGAATCGAAACGAGGCTGGCAACGCCCATGGTGTTCATGGTTTCGATCTGGCCAAAGTTAATGACGATCTTGTCCTTGCCCTGCAGGATCAATTCCGCGCAGGCCTGATCGATCTGCTGACCCAGCGGACCATTCAGGTAGCCCTTTGGGTGCAAGACGATGTGGTTTTGGTGCTCTTCAGTCTCCATCATTTTCAGAATCACACTTTTATCCCTTTCCCTCAGCGCTATTGGTTACAGCAAGCGGCAGGCGTTTTTCCAGCCGCAATCGCGTGCCCCGCTCAAATGGTTCGAAGGTGACCTTGTCCATAAACTTCCGCATCAGGTGCAGGCCCCATCCGCGTTTGTTGGCCTGACCGACTTTTTTCTCCAGACTCGGCTCTTCCACCATCTGCGGGTCAAAAGTCACGCCTTCATTTTCTATAAGAATTATAAAGTTCTCATCGTCATTGTCAAAATATACTCGCACCATTTTTTCGCTGTTATGGCTGCGTTCGATTGCGTTGAGGCAGGCTTCCAGAACGGCCATCTTCATCTGCCCAATGGATGTGGAATCAAAACCACAACGCAGGGCCAGCTTTTCAAGCGTTCCTGCCGCCACCAGTTCCATGTCCGCTTCCGGCGGCAGATAAAGCTCCACCCCATTGCCGCGCGCCGCTTCGGGCCGGGCATTCAGGATGCGCGCGCTTCGGGAAGGGATTTCCGCCTCCGGTTTTTCTTTCGGGGGCGATTCATTCTTCTCGCTCGAAGCGGACGCGGATTCGGCATTCTTTTCCTGGGCCGCATTCGTTTTCGGGGTCCGGAGGGCGTTCATTGATTTCGACCCGCTCTTGCTCAGGAGCATTTCGCCGAGATCTTCACAATCCTGCCAGCTGGAACTGAAGAAGTGCAGGGCCTCCAGCCGTTCCAGCGATTCCGGCGAAAAACGTCCGTCGCTGATCACCCAGCCCACCACGCGCCGCACGTCGAATTCCCGCGCCAGAAGGCCGTTAACCCGGTTCATTTTTTCAATATCCTCCGAGGTGACCGTTACCGCATCGCAAAGATGGGCCACCCAGAGGGCTTCTTCACTGCGATAGCATTCCGGACCTTCAAAGCACCATCCCACCACAGCCGGATTCTTGCTCTCATTGCTCCGGAGGGGCAGCACGTCGTCGGCCGGAAAGGCGCCGATGCAATGGGGCAGGCGGATAGCCTTCCCCTTTCGCGCGTTGACCAGACCGGCCGCCTGGCTGCCTTGCGCCACCATGTCTTCCAGACTCATCGCCCCATCCGCGGCCCCTTCTTCCTGGTGAAAAAGATGCTTGGGCACATGCTGCTCATGAAAGGTATGCATAAGCGCCACCATGTGCTTGACGCGCTGGTCTGTCTGACGCCGGCTGGCGCGTTTGGGGGTTTCCACAAGACGCTTGCGTTTCAGCGCGATCTGGCTGCGCAGGATGTTCTCGCCGCGATGGTGCCGCGCGATGAAGAGCCGCAGAAAATCAGTAAGCACGGGCACATCGGGCGCTTCCCAGCGGCCCTGGCGATATTGGGCCAGGCCTGCTCCAGCCAGTGCCTTCAATACCTTTTCTTCCCGCTCATTCACCCGGCCAACCGAACCCCGGCCGCGATAGCCCGTATGTTCCCAGTAAAGGCACTCATGGGCCACGCGTCCGATCCACTGGGGATCATAGGGACCGTCGATCGAAATTTTTTGCTGCAATCCGTCGATCAATTGCTGATTGCTCAGCCCTTCCTGAATGTCTTCCACATAGGGCTGGATAAAGTGGTCCGCCGCCGAGAGCATGCGGGGATAACGCGCCGCCCTCCGCGCGAAGTTATGCAGCCATTGCGGAATATTGCCCCAGAGCGGCAGGTAATCCGCCAGAATATTCCGGTCGTAATCAATGGTCAGTTCCCGGCTGAGCCTGGCAAAATACTGGCTGGCTTCCGACATGCTCAGCCCTTCCAGTTCCAGCAGTTCCCGGGCCGGAGGAAGCGGGGGAAGTTCGGGGTGGGTGGATGATTCGGCAAAGCGTGACGTCCAGATGCGACGAAGGGTTCCCCGTTCTTCCAGGGGCGGCACCAAGCGGCTCAGGAAGCGTTGCCGGTCGTTTTCCACCCACCGGGCGTTTTCCGTATCATCCAGCATCAGCGTCATGCGCCGTCCACTCTGATCCACCACCGAGCTCAGGGTCTGAAAAGCCCATTCGATCAGGTACGCGCCGTCTCCGTTGGGCATATCTTCCCGCCAGAGATTTTTCAAACAATCCACCAGCGCGTAAAGACGCACATCGTAACACAGGTTCGTCAGATCGTTTAAGGGCGGAAGCCCACCCTGCAGGATACGTTCGTCCCGCAATTCAAAAGCCACCCACTGCCGCGCCAGTTCCATGAAGAAACGTCGTATCCAGGACTTGGGTTCGAAAAAGACAGGCGGAATAGAAATGAGAATGGGAGCCTCGATATCCTGATGATCGAACAGTTCCCAATAGAGCCGCTTCAGCAGGACCGACTTGCCCACTCCAATGGGCCCATGCAGCAAAATCTCGGCAGGACCTTTTTCCTCGCGTGTGCACATTTCCAGCAGGCGCGACCAGGTAACACCATGCAGATCGAGACAGTTAATGCTGTTGGCTTCGCCATGAAGACGGGGGCCGGGATGATTCATGATCGCGACTCCTCGTCTCGTCCCGTATCGGACAAAGTATGCTCGACGTCGGAAGAATTTTCTTCGGCCATGTCCATTGTACCCATATCGGGGAGCCCCTGGTCCAGCCAGGGATTGGCTTCCGCGGCGTCGGGATCCTCGGGGATTCCCGGATCCATTTCGATCTTGCCCTTTTCCTGATCCAACTCACTCCGGGCCAGCTCTTTTAATTCATCAAGGCTGGTTCCATCGGTAGGATATTCGGCAATACCGATCTCAAAATACAGCGCCTTGGTCATGTCTTCCTGGTGGGGCACCAGAGACAAAAAACGTTCCTGCGCCGAACCCAGAAGTCGCTCCAGCGCGGCATTGGCTTCGATCCGGTCCGTTTCGGGAAAGAGCAGGCAGAAAATCTCACGATCCTTTTCGTGGCGGAATCCGGTTTCGTAGCAGGTCATCTGGTCAAAGCCCCGAATGGCCGGTTTCAGGATACCCGCCACCCCCTTCAGAACCAGATCCTGTATTTGCTGGTCCGCGCCGGCAGGCAGCCAGGAACTCATATTCACCCGGACCATGGCCATGCTGAAAATATGCTTGAACCGTTCGCCCCGGGCAATTTCTTCGCGCAGCCGTTTTTCAAAACTCGCTTCATCGCTCACGCCGATCTGCCGGGCGCGTGAATGGATGGCTCCGTGCAGGTCCTGACCACGGATGTGAGCCGCCCGCAGACGACGGGCAATGTCGTCCAGCGTGGCTTCCATATACTCCGGCGGCAGAAAATCGATATGCTCGCAATTCTCCAGCAGTTCATCGATCGAAGCGCCCACCTCGGCCGCTTTTTCCACAAAGCGGTGAAACTGCCCATAAGTCCGGAAGAGACGTCCCCCCGTAAGCAGGTGCGAACAGCGGTTCGGCCCGTCGGGCTCCACGCGTTCATAATCATCATCCAATTGGAGAATGGCGTTAAAAACACCGAAGGGACATTGGAAAGTCTGGAAGGGAGGGGAGTTATCGGTAAGGGCAAAGCTGAATCCGCAACCGCGATTGCAGACCGTTTTCCCGATACGCGTCTTCGCCACGGCCTCACAATAATCAGGAGTACCCACGGCCTGTGTCAACCGCTTACCCTCGCGGGTAAACAGTTGAATGGCGTAATTTTTTTCAATCGCAGTTAACACGCGCTTACCCTTCGGGGCGCACCATTTTTAAAGCGACAGAACAGAAAGACCCGGAAAGCAAAATTGATAAAAATACTTACCGCTTTCCATTTTTAGAAAACCATGGAAACTGGTCCTTTGGGGTAGTTTCCCATTCATAAAAGCCCAAACGCATAATCGCCTCAATAAACTCGATCCATACGCAACACGTCGCTTTTTCAAAGCCTGGACCGATCTAAGAATGGCTTTCTTCAGCCACAAAAAACAAAAGCGAGTTATACACAGGCCTTTGTGCGCGCCTTTCCTTCACACCCATGCATATTCTAAGACCTAAGTCCTTCCCAGTCAAAGAAAAAACGCTCTCTTTACGATTATGTAAGCCTCTTCCTAAAGAGCCATGTCAGCATAAAAACCTTCCACTGTACACCAGTACCACAAAACCGGGACCTTGGTACCAGAACGAGTTTCACCGGTAAAGGTAATTGCAATGGCTATCAAAGCAAGAATCGGCCAGGATGAAAAAGATGAACACGATTCAAAAAGGGGAGGAGAAACCGGATGCTTTTATCGACAAATCAAGCACCGCCTGCTTCTGGAAAGAATCAGACCAGTTCCCAATTTGATCCAGAACCTGTCAGTGGATAGTTGCTGATGGATAATTACAGTTTAAGCGGAACTGGGTTCGATGGAATCGGCTTCGGCCTCGCGCGTATCCACGCCCAGAATGCGTCGCGTGGCCGCTTCGGGAGCAAGCGGATTGATGTAGAAGCCCGTACCCCATTCGAAACCGGCGATCCGGGTCAGGCGCGGAATCAACTCGATATGCCAGTGATAATGGGGCGAATCGTCCTCCGTAAAGGGAGCCGTATGGATGACGAAGTTATAGGCCGGATTGTCCAGCTCATCGCGAAAACGGGTAATGCAGCGTTTGTAAATCTCGGCCAGGTCCGCCACTTCGTTGATCTGGATGTCGCTGAAGAAAGACTCGTGCTGCCGCGGCAGAATCCAGGTTTCATAGGGGAATCGTCCCGCGTAGGGATGAATCGCGATGAATAGATCATTCGAGTCCACGATGCGCAGGTCGTCACGTTCTTCCTGATGGATAATATCGCAAAAGACGCAACGTTCCTTGTATTCGTAGTAATTCAGGGCGCCGTCCAGTTCTTCCTGGACGCGCTTGGGAATAATGGGCAGGGCGATAATCTGCGAATGGGGATGGGCCAGGGTGGCTCCGGCGCGCTTGCCATGGTTCTTGAAAATCATGACGTAGCGAAAACGCAGGTCGCGATGCAGGTCCAGCATGCGCTCGCGAAAGGCCCAGAATATTTCCTCAATCTGCTTGGACGACATGTCGGTCATGGAAACATCATGACGGGGATCTTCGATCACCACCTCGTGGGCGCCGATGCCGCTCATCATGTCGTACATGCCCTCGCCGATACGCCGGTTCTGGCCTTCGATCATCATGGCGGGATACTTGTTGGGAACCACACGAACCCACCATCCCTTGCCGTCTCGCTGGCTGTTGGCGCTGCGAAAGGCAAGCACTTCGGGCGGGGTCTCGGCCTCGTTGCCCTCACAAAAGGGACAATGATCCCCCTCGGGCATTTCATGAGCGTTTTGCAGTGCGCTGTTCGGGCGATTCTCACGCTCCGAGGCAATGATGACCCACCGTCCGGTTACGGGATCTTTACGAAGTTCGGACATTCTGCTTATACACCTTCCCAAGCCTTGCGATGCGGTTTGCATCGCGCCTATATACATTATCGGCGATTCTGGTCTTTTTTGAAATAAAAAAACCGAAAAATTCAAAAATAGTCCACAATTACAATCTTATGAGCCATATGTGACGGGCTATATGCTCTGGTGTCCTGACCTGGTTAGCCTCTATTATCCTTTATGTTCGTTAATTTGATCCCGGCTTAAACTCTCCGTTTCCGTCCGCGTCAATCAATATCGGGGCAGTCACACTCAGGCCAAAGGGCTTTTCCGCGCCCAACTGGGAAACAACGGGGTCCAGGGGCAGGGTGGTTGCTTCCAGGCTGATGAATACGTCCTCATATTCCTTTTGCCCCGTATCTTCATTGATCTCATAGACCTTCCACTTGGTGGCGCTGTTCTCGCCCTCCAGGGTGGAAAAGCGGAGGATATCTTCCGTCGGCTGTGTGCGGAAATAGCGCGCCTGCTTGTTATTGCCTTTCAGCGAGAAACCTGTAAAGGGGACCCAGGGCGCGGCGTAAATCTCAAGATCCACCTCCATGCGCCCGTCCTTCGAATGATACATGTCGGGTACGGGATATTTCCCGTCGATCGTCACCTTGCTGATCGGGCCGTTGGTCATCTGGTAATGCCGGTTCTTAAATGCTTCCAACCAGTCCGCTTCCGTGATGTCGGAAATATTGTCTTTGCCGTTTTTCAGCGTCACATAGGTCCTGGGATAGCCGGGCTCTTCATAGGCCAGGCTGGCCGCGCGCGACGAAGCCAGGGGCAACTTCGGATAGCCCTTCAGGTACAGATTTGTCAGCAAGTTCCAGGCATTGCGAGAAACAATGTCAGACTTGCCTTCGAAGCAAGCCACCGCGTCGAAGTCCATCGAGAAATCATCGGCCACGGGAAGCAGGCCATTATAAAGGTCCATACCGTAATAGGCCAGATAACTGGCGTTGCTTTGCATGGGCTTCATAACGGTAATAATGGCGTCGGGAAAGGTTTTGCGCACATTCGCGAAAAACTCAGCGGGGCTAGTATTAAAATCAGCCAGTCCCGCCAGCGTTTGGGCCGGGGTATCGGCGGGTACCGGAAAGACATAGAATTCACCGAAAAGTTTTGGGTATTGATAGGAAAGATGCACCCCGGCAGAGGCCTTAATCCATTTGCCCAGATCTTGGCTCGCAATGGCTTTTTGCAGGTCCGTCACGTGATTCAGGTCGCCCGAAACAATCCATTCCAGGCCTTCGCCCGCAGCCGCCAGAACCAGATCCTCCGCGCTCACCCGAGATGAGGGGCTTCTTTTGGTAGCCAGGTTGAAATCCATCGCGATCATGCCTTTTGTCGGCACGACGCGCTTCAACTGGATTTTCATGTTCTTGGTTTTTAGGGCATCCAGAATCAGTTCCTTTTCCACCACTTCATATTCGGGACCCCTGCTGAACATGCAGGTATATTTTCCCGGCGTCATGGGAACTTTGTTTTCCCCCGGTTTCATCCACACAGTATTTCGCGCGCCATCCGCATTCCAGGGCGGGCCCAGGTCCACGTATTTGCTTTCCGAAGAGGGCATGATTCTCAGACGCGCGGGCACAGCTTCTCCCGTGTCGGCATCCACCACCTGAAAAATACCATAGCTCGGTTCCACCTGGTTCGGGTTTTCAACGGTTACCTGGCCCTTTTGGATATTAAAGGGGACCAGAACCGGCGGAAAAACAATACGACCCTTCGCACGCGTCTGAATATAATATTTTCCCACAGGCAGGGCGCAACGGAATCGGCCTTCTTCATCCGCCCGCACCACGGTATGGGCATGGGTACGCTTTTCATTACCTGTTGCGCGCCTGTCCACTCTGCCGATCTCCACCCGTGCAAAAGGCGCCACTTCGCCGGATTTCTTCTCCTTCACCTGGCCTTGCACCCAGCCATAGTCAAAGTCTTTAATTTCCATGCACCGCTGGGATATTTCCTCCATGCCCTTGCGTCCCAGAACCAGCCGCCGCGTATAGGTAACCGACTGTCCCGGAGCTTTTTCGTCCGGGCTTTCGTAGCGCAGATAGCATTCATTTCCATAAATATCGAGCACTTCCATCGGTTCGGAAGACTGATTTACCACGCCAATGCTATAATCATCCAAAAAACCGCAGACCACATGGCTCATCAAATCCGCCTTTTTTTCAAAGGGCTGGATACCGTAGCCGCCAATAAAAAAGGGCAGCGCGCCCCAGTTTACCTTGTCCATGCAATCCATTCGAAGAAACTCATCCGTCTTGTTGGTCACCTGTGTCTGCATGAATACTTCATTCTTGTCGGGTTCCAGCATAATAACGGTGATCACCAGAATATTCGGATTCTTATCGAGCACTCCAAAACAGGAGATCAGGGGCGCTTTCTTTCCGGTTTTGTCCTGGATCATTCTGATAGTATTGTACTTCGCTTTCATCGTGCGGCCATTAACCCGGACCACCTGCTCGATACCTCCGAATTGGTCCCACATCTGGTCGCGAAACACAAAGTCCACAATATTGCCCGCCTGGGCCATCGTGCCGTATCCAGGACGGCCTTCCCGATGGACATACAAGCGGGATTCCTTGTTTTCAAGAACATAGTCGTCTATCTGCGAAAAAGCATAGGGGCCTCCCGGCAGGTTCACACGATTGCGCACCCGGGCCAGCGTCATTCCCTGCTGGCGCACCACGGCGGGACTCGCCTTGTAATTGAAAAAATACAAATCCCCGGGGTATTCGCGAAAAGTGGACGGTACGGGCGGCGATGAATCTTCCGCATCGTCCTGTGCGGGCGACCATGCAAGCAACCCGCACAGCAGGTACGCCGTCATGATATAAAAATATGCTCTGCGAAACTTCATATTACTGAACCTTTCTCAAAAAAACGGAACCGGGAAAATATTAAATGGTCTCCCCGGTCTATCAGGGAGAATCGTTCCCCCTGCTTTCTCCGCTTGTTGTTTCTTCATCTTCGTCGTTTATAGTCAGGTTTCTGAGTTTATCCAATTCGGTGACTTTATCTCTTAATTCTTTCAGCTTTTCCGGATCCACATCCACCTTGTCTTTGGCTTTTTGGATGAGTTCCTCATATCCATCAATAACATCGTCCCATTTTTCGCGGGCGCCTTCTTCAATGTTATCGCGTTGCTGAACCAGCTCGGCGCGGATGGCTTCCAGTTTCACGGCCATCTTCTCACGCGCCTGGCCATCGCCCCAGTTTTCCTGGATGTTGTTGGTCATGTCTTTGAGTTGGGTCAGCAATTCTCGGGGCGATTTATCGCTAAGCGTATCGGCCTTTTCGCCGATGTTCTGGCGGGTGTCTTCGTAGATTTCGCCCACGCGGTCATAAAAGTCCGAATCAAAAAAAGCGCGCAACTGATCGCGATACATATAGCCCGCGGCCAAAGCCACAACAAGCACCACCACCAGGCAACCCATGCTCCGCCGGCAGCCTTTTTTCCGGGCTTTTTCCTTTTCGTGGATTTCTTCGGCCTGTTCCTGCATGGCTTCGCGATCGGTTTTCATGGGGCTGTTCCTTTCCAGATGCATCCTTCGCGCCTGAATCCTGCCTTTAGATCCTACCGCTGGGGATCCAGATGCTTTCGCGCCAATTGCAGCACCCGCGCCGTATCGGCCCGCAGGCGCACCCGAACGAGTCCCTCTTCTTCCACCTGCACCTTGCGGGGCTCCAGATTTTCAATCATGCTCCATACCTTGGCGCGAAAAACGGGATTGATAGCCGCCAACTGCTCAACGGTCAGCCGGTTGTAACCGGCGCGCTCTTCTTCTTCAATGGCAATGGTTTCCAGAATATCGCTTCCCGCTTCTTCCGTTTCTTCGGGCTTCGGCAAACGATCGCTTCCCCACACTTTTCTCGCATCGGCATCGGCCGCCACTTCCGGATCAATTTCCTGCAGAGTGTCCACCCGCAAAGTGATCGTTGCCGGATCGTCTTTTTTTATCGTCGATTCGGCCCGGAAGGATCTTCGTTTGGGATCGGCGTCGCTGCTTATTCGGCGGTTGGATTCGACCATGGGGGGCTTTTCGCTACCATCCGGCTGCATAATCTGCATCTGCAGAAGGTGACGCCAGATCTGCATGCGCGCATCCTGGATCGCCGCTTCCCGCGCCTTGCGTCGGGCTTCCCCGGCCTCCAGCCAGGGATGCTCGATGCCTTCACCCGTCTCATGTATCCAGACCGGCGGCACATTGTTCGTACAGCCCACGCTCCCCAGCAGGACGATAAACATCGCCATGGCGCAGAGATAACTCCCCAAGCCTTTGCATGAGTTTTGCCGGGAAACGGAGTCTTGCATCATATTCATTTGCATTCTTTCACTGTAATTCTAAAGGGAGGAAAAGCAACATAATCCAAAGCGCCCGGCTGACATGCAACCGGCTTTCGCCACTGGCGAGGCCTTTCCGGAATCATGCAGGCTTGCGCCGCGAGGGCGTATGCATCTCCCCATTCAGTTCCTTGGCGCCTTCCTCCCCATCCTGCAGCCTGCACGCTTATTATAGCCGGAAGGCAGGTGGATAATATAGCCATTTCGTAGTAAAGGGTCCAGCATAATCTCCTGTTTACAAGGGATTTCCGGGCTATGTAATTTTTTGTTCCTGATTTGTCTTGCATCCATCTTATGCTAATGTATGATCATACATGTTGCACCCGAACATTTAACGTTAAACCCCCCGTGGGGAAAACAGATCGCTCTGGTAAGCACTATTTGTGCGAAACCAGGAGCGTTGTCAGGAAAGGAAACATCATGCACAGAAAAATTTTTGCAGCACTTGTTGTCACTATCACCATGCTTGCCGCAATGGCCCACGCCCAGAACGGCACAGCCAAAAGCTATGTCTGGTGGGAAGGCGAAAACGCCGTCCGAACCAACATGACCACCCAGATGGCTTTCAGCCCGGCCAACGAGCAGCAGGCCAATGTCCTCTCCGAAGGCAAATGGCTCGGATCCCCCGGCAGTGAAAATAACGAAGCCTACTTTGCCGAATACGAAATCGAAGTACCCCGCGACGGCAATTACAAGTTTTACGTCCGCAAATTCTGGAAGCACGGGCCTTTCCGCTGGCGCTTTGACGGCGGCGACTGGAACGAGGTTCCCCGCGAATTCGCCCTTCTCGAAACCAGCTCCATGCGCACCCATGTCAGCGTTTCATGGGTCAAGGCCGGTGAGGTCGAACTCAAGGCCGGAACCCACAAGCTCCGCGTCGAACTTCTGCCCGACAAGAGCACGGCCGCCTGTTTCGACGCCTTTCTCCTCACGCTTCAGCCTTTTCAGGCACGCGGCGTCATGAAGCCCGACCAGAAATACAACAAAGCCCCCGAAGGATGGTTTCCCTTTGAGCCCGACTGGGACATGTACGACGAAAGCCCCATAGACCTGCGCTTTCTGAACGAGGAAAACGCTGGTGACAAGGGCTTTATTTCCACCCGCGGCGAGGAATTCATCCATTCCAAAACCGGTGAAGCCGTCCGCTTCTGGGCCGTCAACACCGGTCACGAACTGGCCAAGATGGACCATGACTCCATCGACAACGTGGCCCGCTTCCTGGCCAAGCGCGGTGTGAACATGGTCCGCATCCACGGCGGATTTTACGAAGGCAGCGGCCCCAACGCCACGCAGATCGACGAAGCCGAAGTGGACCGCATCTTCTACCTTGTCTCCGCCCTCAAAAAGGAAGGCATCTATTCCGCCATGTCCATCCACTTTCAGCACTGGCTGAACCTGTCCCAGGACAAACGCGTCAAGGGCTTCGATGCGGAACTCCATCGCCCCTATGCCATTCACTTCTACGATCCCGAATACCAGGCCATTTTCAAGGGATGGTGGAAGGCCGTACTCGACACCGAAAACCCCTACACCGGCATGCGCCTGGCGGACGATCCTGCTGTCGGCTATTGCGAAATCATCAACGAAGACAACTTCTTCTTCTGGACCTTTGTCCCCTATGAGCGAATCCCCGCCGAGCAGATGCCCCTGCTGGAAAAAATGTTCGGCAAATGGCTCGCGGAAAAATACGGTTCCATCGACGAGGCATTCGACACCTGGGGCGACAAACCCGGTAAAGTCAAGGGCGACAATGTTGAAGAAGGACGTGTGGGGCTATATTCCTCCGGCATGCTTACCGGAAACGACTGGGCCGTCAACGCGCGCAACCCCAAACGCGCCGAAGACTGCACCCGCTTTCTGGCCGAGCTGGAATATGATTTCTTCGATGACATGGAAGCCTATATCTCCGACGAGCTCGGCTATGGCGGACCCATATGCGGATCGAACATGTCCACCGCTGACTACAACGTCCTTGGTCCCATCGAACGCTGGACCAACACGGCCGTTGATTTTCTCGATACCCACGGCTACTACGGCGGCGCAAAGGAACAAGCCGATCCGCCCCACTTTGCCATGGAAGTCGGCGACTCCTATACCGACCGCAGCGTTCTTCGTTTCGATCCCAAGGGTCCCGGCATGGGCGGCTACGCACCGGCCATCCCATTTCTCACCCCCGTCTGGAACGGGCTCCCCGGCACATGCAGCGAATTTGCCTGGGTCCAGCCCAACCAGTATCAGGCCGAAATGACAGTACTCGCCGCAACCGTCGGTCGCACCACCGGCCTGGATGGCATGGTCTTTTTCGCCCTTGATGCCACGCCCCAGTGGAAGTCCCGGATGAATACCTATTGGGATATTCCCGTGCCTACCGTTGCCGGGCAATATCCCGCCTTTGCCCTGATTTATCGCCTGGGGCTGATTCAGGAAGGCAAGACTTCGGTCCATGCAAAACTTGGATTGGACAAACTGATGGCGCTGGAAGGTTCGCCCATTGTTCCGCCCAAGGCCGGTGACGATGTCAACGAGCAGATGGCTCCCAGCGGTAAGAATACCCTTGTCCAGGGCGAACGCATCGATCCGCGCGCCTTTGTCGTTGGCAAGGTCAACGTGGACTTTATTCCCGGCGCCGACAAGCATGACATCCAACTCAATGAACTGGACAAATATATCGACCACGAAAATAAAATCATGCGGAGCACAGCCGGAGACTGGACCTGGAATTATGAGCGTGGTCTTTTCATGATGGAAGCGCAGGCTGTGCAGGGGGCATGCGGTTTTCTTGGCGATGCCGGACGCATCGACCTGCCCGCCATGTCTATCGAGTCGCCCATGCAATACGGCACCATCGTCGCCGTGGCCATGGACGGAAAACCCCTGACCAGCTCCGGAAAAATCCTGCTCCAGGTCATGAGCCAGGCCCAGGACTACGGCTACGAAGCCAAGCCCGAAACCGGCATGCGCAAGATCACCAATCGCGGCACCGCTCCCATTATCGTCAAGGACTTTGCCGGAAAGGTATCCATCAAGCGTGCCGACGCCGACCTGCTCAGCGTCACCAGCCTCGACTTCAACGGCTATTCCACCGACCAGGCCAAAGGCGCAGCAACAATCGGCCTGAAAAAAGACGTCCTCTACTACATCATCGAAAAGTAGGGCGGTAAACCTGTAAGGGGGCGAAGCTAAACCAAGCTTCGCCTCCATATCCTGGTATTCAGTTTGGCCGGAATATGTTGGATAAATAATTATGCTTACATGACAGGCTCCCGATCTGGATTTGCCTGACGCATGGCAATGAAGGGCCAAGGGAGCAGACGGGCGCATGGTATCGCGAAGGCGCATCCTTGTCCATTCCCCTATTGCCCCTTGGAGGTACTTGGGGGAACAGTTTCTATGTCATGCCCTTTCAGGGCAT
>CAYWYC010000088.1:0-14226 GCA_964462565.1 uncultured Candidatus Sumerlaeota bacterium
ACCCCAGGTAGGCGGCCACCCAAAAGGAAAGAGGGCTGAAAGCCCGACCCAAAAACGCCATTATGAGGTCATTATAAATGCCATCTTCCCGTGACAAAATGCGGCTCGATGTTTTGCTGGTGGAGCGTGGCTATGCCGACTCCGCCGAGATGGCTGCGCGTATGATTCGGGCCGGGCAGGTCTGGTTGGGGACGGGCGTCCTCGATAAGCCCGGCCTTCAAATCCGCGCCGATGCACCCCTCGAGGTCCGGGGCTTGCATGATCGCTTTGTCAGTCGCGGCGGATGGAAACTCCAGGCCGCCATCGACACCTTTCCCGGACTCACCCCTTGCCCCGCCGTCTGTGCCGACATCGGTTCGTCCACGGGCGGCTTCACCGATTGCCTGCTCCAACACGGGGCGCGGCGCGTTCATGCCATCGACGTGGGCGCCGGACTGATCGATCTGAAACTCCGCAACGATCCCCGTGTGGTTCTCCACGAACGCTGCAACGCCCGCCACCTCAAGCCCGGCGACCTGGGCGAACCCATCGACCTTGTCGTGAGTGACGTATCCTTCATTTCGCTCTCGCAGATTCTGCCCGCCGCCGCGGCCATCCTCCATCTTTCCGGCCAGGCCGTCGTGCTGGTCAAGCCCCAGTTCGAGGCTGCCAGCCGCGACGTGGAAAAAGGCGGCGTCGTGCGGAACCTTTCGGTCCATCGCGATGTCCTGAAAAAGGTGGCCCTGGTATTTGCGCCCGAGTCCGGCCTGTATGCTGTTGGCCTGCGGCTGTCGCCCGTCAAGGGTCCTGCCGGCAATCGCGAGTATTTGCTCTGGCTCTCAAAGGACGGCCCCGCGCGCATCGACGCCGATGCCATCGACCAGTGCGTGGTCTCCATTGCCGACGACATGGCGAAATGATTCCTCTATTGCGCGAAAGGTGTTTTCATGAAAAAGCCCTATTGGATTCTACTCATTATTTTCAGCGCGGTGCTTCTGCTAGTGACCATGCTTTATATCGGCGGGATATTTTTTATCCGGCACAGGGCCTTTAGCAAGCTGTCGCCTGAGGAGCGGGCCGAATACGATACCTATGTCACCAAGCGCTGGACCTTTGCCGAGGAAGATATTTTCCCCGATCCCTTTGAAAAAGAAACGGTCCAGGCCGCGCGCGATTATGTGGATATCTACGAAAAACACGAAACCGAAGCCGACCAGTCTCGTCAGGATTTTGAAAACTTTCAAAAGCAGGAAAAGGGCGAAGCCTTGGCCCCCGGTGAGACGGCGCCGACCATGGATGAAATCGGCAAGCAGGTGGAGGCGCTCACGCCCATTCTCGATGCCTGGATGCGCATGATCCAAAAACCCGATTACGACATGGAAGTCCTGGCCATGACCTTTGATCCGGGGACGCAAAAATATATTCCCGTGCTGCAAATCTTTACTGTCCAGAAACCAGCCAAAATCTGCAAGGTGCGGATGAAATGGCTCAATGCTCAGGGCAAGCAGGACGAAGCGCTCGAACTCGTCGAGGCGTTCATTCCCGGCATCCAGTCCCACACCCATGCCCATCTCATTACCAACCTTGTCCACATCGGCTGCAAGGAACTTCTCATTCCCGAATGGCACGATGCCGTTGCCGGATGCGATGATGTCGAACGCCTCCGCCGGACCCTCCAGGCCCAGAAGAATGCCATCCCCTCCGACGATCTGGTTACCACCGGTACCGGAATGTTGGTGCGGGATATGATCGGAAACGTCCGGTTGGCCAGCCGTTCGGGTTATCGCGATGCCGGCATTCAGGGCAAAACCGCTCTTCAGCTCTACTCTTACACACAAACCGTCCTTGTGGCCAACTATCTCGAAAAGGTCATTCTGCCCCATCTCGATCCTGTCGATCGCCCGGACATGGAAATGAGAATCGAAGGATGGCGTAGCGCTCAAGGATCCCTTTTTTTATCCGGCAACAATTCCCTGGATGATTTTTTCGGGATATTGCTGAAACCCCTCGCTGCCCCGGTTCTTTACGCCATCGCCCTCCCCAACTGGGAGGAAGCCCGCAACCGCCTTCTCAAAAACAAAAAATCCTTCGACCTTCTCCGCATCCACACCGCCGCGCGCATCTACCAGCTCGAAACCGGAAAACTCCCCGACAAACTCGAAGACCTCGTCCCCCAATACCTCGACTCCATCCCCACCGACCGCCTCAACCCCGGCAAACCTTATCCCGACGGCGAATGGAAGCAGTTTTTCGAAAAAGAGGAATGAGATACTTGTGATGAGGACCATGAAAAAACCTACCTGATTATTCTCATCATTGCCTGTGTCGTCCTGCTGCTACTGACTTTGGTCTATATGGGCGGGATTATTTTTGTCCGCCATTTTGCAATGCAGAATCTGATGGCCTCGGAAAAGGCCGAATACAAGGTCTTTATCAGCAAAAAATGGACCTTTGACGAAAAAGACATATACCCCGAACCCTTCGATCCGAAAACCGTGCAACTGGCGCGCGAATTCTGGCAGCTCTGCAAAAAGCATGAAACTGATATCTATGGGTTCCATGAAGAATGGGTGGTTTATACAGGAGGCGGCAGAAATGGCGATTCCTTTCCGAGCGATCCGCCTGACCTGAAGACCATGGCCGGATACGCCAAAGGACTGATGCCGATTGTGGATGCCTGGATTCGCATGGCCAGCCAGCCGGATTATGATTTTGAAGTGCTGTCGGTCGTCGTAGAGCCGAAAGGACAGAAATATGTGCCCATGCCGAATTTATATAGACTCGGCATGGTAATGTTGATTCCGGAAATCAGGATTCAAAGGCTCAACGACCAGAACAAGCAGCAGGAAGCGCTGGACCTTCTCGAGCGATTTATTGCCGGAATGAAATCAACTCCTTATGCACCTCTTGTGTCGAACGTATCTCAGATAGGTTGGAAAAATCGCTTCATCCCACTTTGGCACGAAGCCGTTGCCGGTTGTAGCAATCCCGATCGCCTGCGCCGAACCCTTGCGGCTCAGCAGGAAGCCATGCCTGCGGATGACCTGATTACAAGCGGTACCCAACAGATAGTACGCGATTTCATGGGGAGCGTTCGCATCGCCAGTCGAGCCGGATATCGGGACCCGGGGGTTCAGGGCAAGACTGCCTTTCAATTGTGTTTTTATATGGCAATCGATCAGAGAGCCAATTATCTCGAAAACGTGATTTTGCCCCAACTCGACCCGGCGGAAAAGCCGGAAACGGAAATGCTGATTGAAGACTTACGCACCAATCGGGACGACCTTTCAGTAATAATGGATTTTCCTGTGCTCTTTATTGATATAATGCCGAAGCGCGGCTTCTTCAGCATCTTCTCCAACCCCCTTCTTGCCCCGGCTATTTATACACATTGCCCCTTTGGTGAGCATAATCCTGAAGGCCTCCATAGAAGTCAAAAATCCTTCGACCTTCTCCGCATCCACACCGCCGCGCGCATCTACCAGCTCGAAACCGGAAAACTCCCCGACAAACTCGAAGACCTCGTCCCCCAATACCTCGACTCCATCCCCACCGACCGCCTCAACCCCGGCAAACCTTATCCCGACGGCGAATGGAAGCAGTTTTTCGAAAAAGAGGAATGAGATACTTGTGATGAGGACCATGAAAAAACCTACCTGATTATTCTCATCATTGCCTGTGTCGTCCTGCTGCTACTGACTTTGGTCTATATGGGCGGGATTATTTTTGTCCGCCATTTTGCAATGCAGAATCTGATGAGTTGGAACAGTCTCTCGCTGCCGCCGACTATGACATGGCGCCCGAAGAGTGGGTCGAAATCGCCGACCTGACCCCGTCGGTGCCCCATGCCACCGACCGCGACGAGGAAGATGACCCCACTCTTTCCATGAAAAAATAGCTCCGCCGTTGCGGATTCGGTTTGCCGGAATTTCAGCAAAAAAGACGCTGGAATCCCCCCTTCGGGTGCGCTAATATGGATGCGTGAAGTGATTGCAGAATCACTCTTAAGATGTATGATATCAAGGCTTTATATATAAATAAAGGGGCAGGACCGAATTTTGCCCCGCGAGGTACTCATGTCGGCTTCCGAGTTTGTCCATCTTCACGTCCACAGTCAATACAGCCTGCTTGACGGGGTGAGCCATTTCGGGCCGCTTTTTGAAAATGTCAAGAAGCTCGGCATGGACACCATCGCCCTCACGGATCACGGTAATCTTTTCGGAGCGGTGGCTTTTTACCAGGAGGCCCAGGACCAGGGCATCAAGCCGATTATTGGTTGCGAAGTTTATGTGGCGCCCAGCGATCATCGCGACAAAACCAGCGGCGATTCCAAAAAATACCATCACATGGTCCTTCTGTCGGAGAATTATGAGGGTTACCTGAATTTGTGCTGGCTGGTGTCGAAGGGCTATCTGGACGGTTTTTATTACAAGCCCCGGATCGACAAGGAACTGCTGGCCTCGCACAGCAAGGGTCTGATCGGGCTGTCGGGCTGCATGTCGGGTGTGGTGGCGCAGCATTTTCGCGACGGCCATCCCGAACGTGCGGAAGCCATGGCCGACGACCTGCGCGAAATTCTCGGGCGCGAAAATTTTTATCTCGAGATCATGGACCATGGCCTGCCCGAGCAGAAAATGGTCAACCAGAATCTCATCGACCTTTCCAAGCGCATGGACATCCCCCTGGTGGCGACGAACGACGCCCATTATATCAAGTCCGATGACGCTAATACGCAGGACCTGCTCATGGCCATCGGCACGGGCAAGACATTCAGCGACGAAAACCGCATCAGCATGGATGCCAAGGAACTCTACCTGAAGTCGCCCCAGGAGATGGTCGAACTCTTCGGCCACTTGCCCGGAGCCATCGAAAACACCGTGGCAATCGCCCGGCGCTGTCATTCCGAAATACGCTTCGGCTCCAAGGAACTCCTGCCCGAATACGACTGCCCCGACGGCAAGTCCACCGAAGAATATATGCGTGAAGTGGTCGAGGCCGGCCTTCGTGAGCGATACGGCGAAATCACCGACGACGTCCGCGAGCGTTACGAACACGAAATGCACATCATCAAGAGTATGGGTTTCCTGTCCTATTTCCTGGTGGTGTGGGACTTCGTGAACTATGCCCGTCGCGAAAAAATTCCGACCGGCTGCCGCGGTTCCGGCGCGGGAAGTATCGTGGCCTACGCCATGGGCATCACGGAACTGGACCCCATCCAGTACAAGCTCTTCTTCGAGCGTTTTCTGAACCCCGAACGCGTGAGCATGCCCGACTTCGACATTGACCTGTGCGCCGTCCGCCGCAGCGAGGTGATCGATTATGTTCGTCGGAAATACGGAGCGGATAATGTGGCCAACATCATCACCTTCGGCACGATGAAGGCCAAGGCCGCGGTGCGTGACATTGGCCGCGTGAAAGGCCTCGACCTGGCCTTTGTCGATCGCGTGGCCAAGCTGATTCCCGAAGGCCCCAAGGTCACCATGAAGTCGGCCCTCGCGGATTCGCAGGACCTGCACGACCTTTACGAAAACGACCCCCAGGTCACCGAACTGATCGACGAGGCCAAGCGCATCGAAGGCACGGTGCGCCAGCCCGGTATGCACGCGGCAGGCGTCGTGGTTTGCAGCAAGCCGCTGATCGAGGCCATCCCGCTCTACAAGCCCGCCGGCAAGGAAGAAGTCATCACTCAGTACAACATGGTCGAGGTCGAGCAGCTCGGCCTGCTCAAGATTGACTTTCTGGGCCTGAAGAACCTGACCATTATCGCCGACTGTATCGCCCTCATCAAAGAAAACCACGGCGTCGAAATCGACTGGAAGGAAATCGGCTTCGACGATCCCGCAACCTACGACGTTCTGCAACGGGGCGACGGTTTCGGCATCTTCCAGGTGGAATCGGAAGGTATGCGCGGCATGCTCAAGAAGGCAAAGCCCGAAAACCTGGAAGACGTCACGGCCCTGATCGCGCTGTATCGTCCCGGTCCGCTTCAGTTCATGGACAACTTCATCAACCGCAAGCATGGCCGCGAAAAAGTGCACTATCACCATCCCCTGATGGAAGAGCCGCTGAAGGAAACCTTTGGCCTGATGATTTATCAGGAGCAGGTGATGCAGGTATCGAACGTGATCGCCGGCTTCTCGCTGGGCAAGGCCGACGAACTGCGCCGGGCCATGTCCAAGAAGAAGGACAAGATCATCGCCAAGATGCGGATCGACTTCATCAAGGGCGCCGCCGAAAAAAACATCGACGAAAAACTCGCCGACACGATCTACGCCGAAATCGCCAAGTTCGCCAACTACGGCTTCAACAAGGCCCATGCCGCGTCCTATGCCGTGCTGACCTATCGGACGGCCTACCTCAAGGCGCATTATCCCGTCGAGTACATGGCGGCGGTGCTGACCAGTGAAATCCGCGGCGGCGCGAGCGACAAGCTCGGCATGTATATCGGCGTGGCGCGTGAGATGGGGCTGAATGTTTTGCAGCCCGACATCAACGAATCGCAGAATTTTTTCAGCGTGGTTGATGGCGATATCCGCTTTGGTCTCGCGGCCATTAAAAACGTCGGCCACGGACCCGTGGGCTACATCCTCGAAGAGCGGGATAAGAACGGCCCCTTCGAATCCTTCCAGGATTTTTGCAGCCGCGTTGATCAGACGCACATCAACTCCCGCGCCATCGAATGCCTCATCATGGCCGGAGCCTTTGACAAGATGGAAGGCACGCGCCCGCAACTTCTCGCCATCATGAACGACGCCCTGGAAATGGGAGCCTCGCAGAAGAAACTCAAGGAGTCGGGCCAGACCTCCCTCTTTGACATGCTGGGCGATTCGGAAGACACCCAGGACTTCAACACGATCAGCCTGCCAAGGATTCCCGACTGGACGGACCGCGAAAAGTTGAACAAGGAAAAGGAACTGGCCGGTATTTTTCTGTCGGGCCATCCCCTGGACCGTTTCGCGCCGGACATCAAATCCTTCGCCAGCCACACCTCGGCCGACCTGCTGGAACTGCAGGGCGAGCAGGCCGATATGGCCCTCGTCGGGATGGTCATGAGTGTGAGCCGTATCACCACCAAGACAAAGCAGGAGCCCATGGCCTTCGTCACGCTCGAAGACCTCAGCGGCAAATTCGAGGCCGTCTTTTTTCCCCGTACCTACGAGCAATACCAGCACCTCCTTACCGTGGATGCCATGCTCTACCTTCGCGGAAAGGGCAGCAAAAAACAGGATCGCGATTCTGCCAACCTGCTGGTGGATGAATGTTTTGCCCTGGAAGATGTCCGCCGCAAGCGCGCCAAGTTTGTGGATATCTTCATGCCGGCGGAACCTCTCGACATCAAGCAGCTCGAAAACCTGCGCAGCCTTTTCCGCCAGAACCGCGGCAACATTCCCGTGCGCCTCCACTTCACCTGGAACGGTACGGCGGAGATGCTGGTCGAGCCGCACCAGCGTTTTCGCATCAATCCCAGCGACGCCTTTCTCAAGGACTTCGACAAACTTGATTTCAAAAAACGCCTGCGCTTCGGCGAGAACTGAAATAGTCGGACCACGCTTGTCCCTTTTCTGCCTGATTGATTTTGCCTGACGCTTCCGGAACATTGCCGGCCCGGCGCTGTCTGAGCTGTGCAGGCGGTACCGGGAATGCCGCGTTGGATTCCGGACATTGGCCCTGTCGTTTTTTGGGCGAGTTGGCGAAAGGATGTGGACATTATGATGACGAATCTGAAGAGAAAAAATACGTTGGACCGCCTCAAAGGGGTGGTGCGGTATTGGTATTGGATTCTGCCGATTATATTGTTGGCGCCTCTGGCCCCGATGCTCTTGGCGGTCGATGCCGACGGCCCAAATATCGACCAGCCCCAGGAACTGCGCAAACAGGCGGAAAACCTGTATCAGGAAGGGAACTATCAGGAGTCCTACAACAAATTTCGCCTGATTCTTTTCAATGTGCCCTCGGGAGATTTTCAGCAGCCCCGCGACCTGGACATGGCGGTGAACTGCCTGAATTCTCTGAACAAGCAGAACGAAATCGATGCACTTCTGGAGGAGGCGGTGAAGACCCACGCCCGGAACTGGAAAATGCTCCAGCAGGCGGCCCGGGAATATCTCGAGGCCAATCATGGCGGTTACATCATTGCCGGAGAATTCGAGCGCGGATACCATCGCGGCGGTGGGAAACAAGTCTATAGTTTTGAGCGCGATCGTGTGAGGGCCTTGCAGATCATGGAGCAGGCCCGGCAGATCATTCTGGAAGGTGAGTATAAAGATGCCAGCGTGGCCTATTTTTACCAGCATTACGGCGAACTCTGGCAACAGGGACGTTTGCAGTCCAACGAATCCTGGCGACTCCAATACCTGACCGACATCAGCGAGCTGCCTGACTACGAGGAAAGCTACTATTACGGCGGACAGACCCGTGGCGCACCTGTCGATGCCGAGGGCAATCCGGTTTACTATTCCGTTCCCGAAAGTTTCGATGCCGCGGCTTCAGACGGCGAACGCTGGCGCTGGTGCCTGCATCGGGCCGTGGAGATCAAACCCGACCTGAAACCCAACGTGCAATATACCATCGCGATTTTCCTGTATCAGCAGTTCGGCGTACAGACCATGGCCAGCTATGGCTATTGGAGAAGTCAGCCGGCCGACGAGGCCGACGAGTCCGGAACCTATGCCCTGCACACCCTGAACGACAACGAAACCATCGCCCGTCTGGCGACCGGCATCAAGCGTTTCAATCTGCCCGATGAGTTCAACTACATCGAAATGTTCAAGGAGTTGAATCATTATTCCGCGAGCCTGCAATTGGCAAACATTTACCAGAATCGCCGTCAGTATCCCGAAGCCGCCAAATGGTGGAAGCGGGTGATGGAAATCATGGAAAACAACAAGGACGGCCACCAGTATCAGCAGGCCCAAAAAGCCCTTGCCCAGATCGAGGATAATTGGGGGCGCTTCGAGCCGGTCATGAATCAGCCCGCGGGCAAGGGTGCAAGCGTCGATTTTCGCTATCGCAACGGTAACCATGTTACCTTCGAGGCCTATGCCGTGGACGTGCCGAAACTGCTCAATGACGTGAAGAAATACATCCGCAAGAAACCCCGTCGACTCGATTGGGATCAGGTGAATATTGGTGACATCGGTCGCCGCATCGTTTGGGACAATCAGGACAAATACATCGGCGAAAAGGTGGCCGAGTGGCAGATGGATCTGGAACCGCGACCCCAACACTTTGACAAACAAATCACCGTCACCACACCTCTGCAGAAAGCCGGGGCCTATCTGCTGGTCTCGAAAATGCGCGACGGCAACACGAGCCGCGTCATCATCTGGCTCGACGATACGGCCATCCTGAAAAAGCCCATGTCCAATAAAATGATGTATTACGTGGCCGACGCCCGCACCGGCGAACCCATTCCAGACGCGAACCTGGAATTCTTCGGCTATTGGAACGAATACAAGCAACGCAACAACTACGAAATACACATCAAGCAATTCGCCGAAAACGCCAACGACAAGGGCATGGTTTTCACCACGGAAGACCAGCAGCCGCGCAACTACCAGTGGATGATCGTTGCCACCACCAAAGAAGGCCGCTTCGGCTACATGGGATTTGTGGGCGTGTGGTTTCCCAACTATTACGACCACGAGTACAATCAGGAAAAGGCTTTTCTCATTACGGACCGTCCCGTTTATCGGCCCAACCAGAAGGTGCAATACAAGTTCTGGGTGCGCCACGCGAGGTACGACAAGGAAGATGTCTCGACCTTCGCGGGACGTCAGTTCACGGTGGAACTTTACAACCCGAAGAATGACGTGATCGAAACGAAGCAATTCACGGCAGACGAGTACGGCGGTTTCAGCGGGGAGTATGAAATCCCCGATGGTGCGCCCCTGGGTAACTATCGCTTTTATATATCTGGCAAGGGCGGCGGCAATTTTCGCGTCGAGGAATACAAGAAGCCCGAGTTCGAGGTCAAGGTGGACGCGCCGGACAAGCCGGTTATGCTGGGCGAAAAAATCGAGGTGAAACTCCAGGCCGACTATTATTTCGGCGAACCCGTGCGCGAGGCCAAGGTGAAATACAAGGTCCTCCGCCATGAGCACAATGCCCGGTGGTACCCCTCAACACGCTGGGACTGGTTTTACGGAGCGGGTTACTGGTGGTTCGGCTACGACTATACCTGGTATCCCGGCTGGCGGCGATGGGGATGCTGGAGTCCCGCGCCCTGGTGGCATCATCGCGCCTCGCCCCAACCCGAACTCGTCATGGAAAACGAAGTGCCCATCGGCCCCGATGGCAAGATAGAAATCGAGATCGACACGGCCATGGCCAAGGAAATGCACGGCGATACGGACCACCGCTACGAGATCACGGCGGAAGTGACCGACATGTCCCGTCGCACGATTGTGGGCACGGGCAGCGTGCTCGTGGCGCGTGAGCCTTTCAAGGTGTACACCTGGCTGGAGCGCGGTCATTACCGCGTGGGCGATGACATTCGCGCCAGTTTCCAGGCCCGCACTATTGCCGGCAAGCAGGTCGCCGGTCAGGCCGAGGTCGCCCTCTATCGCGTCAGCTATCCCGACGCCAAGCCCGAAGAAACACTGGTGCAGGAATGGGAAATGGCGATGAAGGCCGAAGGCGAAAACGAAATGCAGATCGCCGCGTCCAGCCCCGGCCAATACCGCCTCAGCTGCACCGTGACCGATGCCGAAGGACACGTGCAGGAAGGCGCGTATGTCTTCACCATCGCCGGGCAGGGTTTCGACGGACGCGAGTATCGCTTCAATGACATCGAACTTATTCCCGACAAAAAGAATTATGCCCCCGGCGAAAAGGTAAACCTCCAGATCAACACGAATCATCCGGGCAGCACAGTGCTGTATTTTATGCGTCCGGCTAATGGTGTATATCTCGAACCCAGCCTGCTGCGTCTCGATGGAAAGAGCGCCTTTCAGGAAATCGAAATTTCGAAAAAGGACATGCCCAATATTTTTGTCGAAGCCGTCACCATCAGCGACGGCAAAATCCACATGGCCGCACGCGAAATTACCGTGCCGCCTGAAAGCCGCGTCATGGACCTGAAGATCGAGGCATCGGCTCCTGAATACAAGCCCGGCGAAAAGGCCCGGATCAATCTGCGCCTTACCGGCCCCGACGGCAAGCCCTTCGTCGGATCGCTGGCACTCACCGTTTATGACAAGGCGGTCGAGTATATCTCCGGCGGCTCGAACGTTCCCGACATCAAGGAATTCTTCTGGAAATGGCGGCGGTCGCATAATCCGCAAAATATATCGAATCTGGAACGCTATTTTTACCAGTTGCTCAAACAGAACGAAATCGGCATGGGCAATCTGGGGGTTTTTGGCGCATCCGTTGCGCAGGAGCTCGGTGAAGACCTGGCAGGCGGTTGGGGCGGCGGAGAAGCGAATCGTGGCAGGAAGTTAAGAAGTGAGCTATCGATGGCGATGAGCGGAGCCGTGGCAGAGGATGAAGTGATGCCATCGGCCGCCCCCATGCAGAAAGAAGCCAAAACGGAACTTGCCGATCGTTTTGATATGGACAAGTCCATCGTAGCTGATGATGAAGGCGCCGCCCTTGCCGCATCACCCGGCATGGTCGCACCCACAGTGCGCAAGAACTTCGCCGACACCGCGTTCTGGACTGCCGCCATAACCACCGACGACCAGGGCCAGGCCACCGTCGAGTTCGACATGCCCGAAAACCTGACCGGCTGGAAGATCAAGAGCTGGGCCATGACCCACGGCGCCAGGGTCGCCGAAGCCGAAGAAACGGTCGTAACCAAAAAGAACCTCATGATCCGCATGCAGGCTCCCCGTTTCTTTATCGAAAAGGACGAAGTCGTCCTCTCGGCCAACGTTCACAACTATCTGGACAGCGCCAGGAAGGTGGAGGTCTATCTGGAACTGGAAGGCCCCGAGCTGGAGCCGGTGACGAGCTATAAAAAATTCCGCTTCAGCAAGGCCGGCGAAGAACCGGAAGTCTGGGGTGCGAAAATCGGCAAGACCATCACCGTCGAAGCCGGCGGCGAACAGCGCGTGGACTGGCGCGTCAAGGCCATCCAGGAAGGCGCCGCCATCATCCGCATGAGCGCCCTCACCGATGAAGAGTCCGACGCCATGCAGATGGATTTTCCTGTGCATGTCCACGGTATGGACAAGATGGAATCCTTTAGCGGTTTCATCAAACCCGAGGGCGATTCGGCCACCATCACCCTCGACGTTCCCGCCGAACGCCGTATCGACGAGTCGCGCCTGGAAGTGCGCTATTCGCCGACCCTGGCCGGGGCCATGGTGGACGCGCTGCCCTATCTGGTCGATTACCCCTACGGCTGCACGGAGCAGACATTGAGCCGCTTCCTGCCGACGCTTATCACCCAGAAAATACTCCTCGACATGGGACTCGACCTCGAGGATATCCGCGAGAAGAAATCCAACCTCAACGCCCAGGAAATCGGCGACGACAAGGAACGCGCCACGCAATGGAAGCGCTATCGTTATCCCAACGGCGAGTTCAAGAACCCCGTCTTCGACGAGACCGAAGTCGAACGCATGGTGAAGGAAGGTGTCGAGGCATTGACCGAAATGCAGCTCAGTGACGGTGGCTGGGGCTGGTTCAGCGGCTACGGTGAACGCTCCTGGCCCCACACCACGGCCTACGTTGTCCACGGCCTTCAGGTCGCCGAAAAGAACGACATTGGCATCGTGCCTTCCACCATGGAGCGCGGCGTGAACTGGCTCAAGAATTACCAGGCCGCCGAACTTCAGAAACTCATCAACTGGGAAGAAAGCAAGGACAAGACGAAAAAGATCAGGCCCTACAAGCAACACGCCGACAACCTCGATGCCTTTGTCTATATGGTCCTGGCCGACGCCGGTTTCGAGGAAGAACAGATGCGCGAGTTTATCTATCGCGACCGCAACGAACTCGCCGTCTATGCCAAGGCCATGTTCGGTATCGGCCTGCAGAGTCATATCGATGCCAAAAACGCGGACAGACCGGAACCCTATGCCGCCAAGCGCGACATGATCATCCGCAATATCGAGCAGTTCCTCCAGCGCGATGAGGAAAACCAGACCGCCTACCTGAACCTGCAGAATAACGGCTACTGGTGGTACTGGTACGGCAGCGAATACGAGGCCCATGCCTACTACCTGAAACTGCTCGCCGCGACGAAACAATGCGACGACTGGCGCGCGCCATACCTGGTCAAGTACCTGCTGAACAACCGCAAGCACGCGACCTACTGGAATTCCACGCGCGACACGGCCATCTGCATCGAGGCCTTTGCCGACTATCTCAAGGCCACCAACGAGCACAAGCCCGACCTCACCGTGGAAATCTTCGTGGACGGCAAGCGCATGCAGGAAACGCGTATCACCGCCGAAAATCTCTTCACCTACGACAACTCCTTCGTCCTCGAAGGCGATGCCGTGGAGACGGGCGAACACAAGATCGAAATCCGCAAGACAGGCACGGGGCCGCTTTACTTCAATGCCTACCTGAGCTACTTCACGCTGGAGGATTTCATCGACAAGGCCGGACTCGAGGTCAAGGTGGAACGCCGCTTCTACAAACTCGTGGAAAAGGACAAATCCATCAAGGTGGCCGGAGCACACGGCCAGGCCCTGGACCAGAAGGTCGAGGCCTACGAGCGCGTACCTATTGAAAACGAGTCCATGCTCGAAAGCGGCCAGCTCGTCGAGATCGAACTGATCATCGAAAGCAAAAACGACTACGAATACCTGGTCTTCGAAGACATGAAAGCCGCCGGCTTCGAACCGGTGGAAGTCCGCAGCGGCTATAACGGCAACGAAATGGGTGCTTATGTGGAATTTCGCGACAATCGCGTGGCCTTTTTCGTGAAGAACCTGGCTCGCGGCAAGCATAGCGTCAGCTATCGGCTCCGCGCCGAAATCCCCGGACGCTTCAGCGCATTGCCCGCCCACGGTTATGCCATGTACGCCCCCGAATTGCGCGGAAATTCGGACGAACTGAAAATTCGCATAAAGGATGCGGAATGATGAAACAAAATAAAGGAAGTGTTGTCGGGATTATGTCGAGCTTATAAAGGGATAGCTCGATTCTTCAACTTCCTCCTGATACTCGGCAGGCACGGAACCCATTTGTGGATAACCGGCCTGCCGGTTTTTTATCCGCGGTTCATTTTCTTAACCGCGAATCGCGTGGATTTTATGTGTAAGTACCGCCGGCATCTTGCCGGCAAAA
>CAYWYC010000089.1:0-14144 GCA_964462565.1 uncultured Candidatus Sumerlaeota bacterium
GGGGGCATAAACTTGAAAATGCAGAGGGTTCGGATTTGATTGAAAAGAAAAACCCACAGGGTATAAAGCCTTCCTGTGGGTTCGGATTTTTGAATGCTTAAAAAGGGCCGCTGATTATTCGTTGGCGGGCTTTTCTTCTGATGCCGCTTCGGTGTTTCCAGCAGGGGTTTCTTCAACCTGGGCTTCGGCAGGGGCCTCTTCCCGGGCTTCGGCTTCGGCCTGGGCGGCGGCAGCCTGCTTGGCCTGCATGGCGGATTCGGCGGCGGCTTCGGCCTGGCGCATTTCCTGACCCTTACGGGCAATCTTGCGGCTGCGCAGAAGGTCTTCCGTCACACGCGCCTGTTTACCGCGGCGCTGACGCAGGTAGGTAAGGTGCGCACGGCGAACTTTACCGCGGCGGATGACTTTGATGTCCTCGACGCGGGGGGAGTTGAGCGGAAAAACGCGTTCCATGCCGACGCCATAGGAAAAACGACGGACCGTAAAAGTTTCGCCCATTCCGCCGCCCTTGCGTCGGATACAGACGCCTTCGAAGTCCTGAATGCGTTCTTTTTCGCCTTCGACAATACGCACGCTGACACGCACCGTGTCGCCTGGGCGAAAGTCAAAATCCTTCGCCTTCTGCCTGGAAGCTTCAAATTCACGAATCGTTGGATGCACGGTGGTGTCCTCCTTAAGTATATTACTTTCAATCAGTTTCTTTTTCTTCGTCGGTTTGGCAGGACTATATGCCTGCAGCTCATGACCGCGAACGTAGAATTAAAGCGGTTCAAGGACAAAAAATCCAGTATTTTTTTATTTTTTTTCATTTTTTTGCGTCCGCTCTCAGATATGTGATGATATCGATGGCCTGCTCCACGTTGGCAATAATTTCTTTATCGGGAAAAGCCATTTGCAGGTCGTCCAGACTCAGGTCATCGAGAAAACGGGCGTCAACCGGCCTCAGGGCGTTTGGCGGGATGAACACGAAATCCGCCTCGCTTTTTTGGATGCCTGCCTGAAAATCACGTCCCGCCAGGAGCCCCGAAACCGTGACTTCCTCGCCATACAGGCTGTTTGTGAGAGCAAGAATTTCGATTTCCAAATTTTCGATCTTTTCAAGCCTTTGGCGCAGGGGTTCGAGAACGATTGCGCCGAGTTTTCCCGTCAGGAATAGCCATTTTCGCGGAGAGGCCATTTTTTCCGGCAGACGCCTGGCGGCTTTTTGCCAGCCTAGCCAGAAATCGGCCACCATACCCACTCCGTTCTCGATCTGGCATTGGCGCTCTTCTTCCGAATATTCCGGGATATTCACGTCCGCCAACAGGTAAAATTCGTCGGCCAGCAGCACGATCCGCTCCCCATATTCCTCCCGCAAGCGCAATTGGCGGGGCGTGATCTGGTCAATAATACGACGGGCGCAGTCGGCGTTCACGGCTTCGATTTTGGCTAAACCATCGCGATGCGCTGTCAGGCCCACCGGTACCACGGCCACCGAAAGCAGGGACGGCATCAGGCTTTCCAAGGCATCGAGGCTCTTTTCCAGGGCTTCGCCGTCGTTCCAATGGGGACACAGGACAATCTGGCAATGGAAGTCGATATGATGCTGCTTGAGGTATTGCAGGATTTCCATGACGGACCGCGTTTTTTCTGGCTTTCGGCCCAGCATGGAACAGCGGAGTTTATGATCGGTGGCGTGGACGGAAAAATAGAGCGGCGAAAAGCGCTGCTCAACGATGCGCTCCAGATCGGCATCGGTGAGATTGCATCCGGTGATGTAATTTCCGTGGATGAAGCTGAGGCGAAAATCCTCATCCTTCACATAAATCGTTTCGCGCATCTTTGCGGGATTCTGGTCGATAAAGCAAAAAATGCATTTATTGCCACACCGTCGCGTCCGCATTTCTTCAATTTCAATACCCAGCGAATCGTCGGGACGCTTGACGATATCGATTGTCTCGACCGAACCACCGTCTTTTTTTCGGCAATCCAGCTCGAGGATCGGCTCGGTGGTCAGAAACATGAGGTCCAGAATATCGCGCACGGGCATTCCGCCGATGCGGATGAGGCGGTCGCCGGGCGCAAGGCCTGCCTTATCCGCGGGGCTTCGCGTTTCCACGGATACAATTTCCACGCCTTCAGGACATGCCGCGGGAAGGGGTGCTTCATTTTCGGGCTTCATTGTTTTGCCTCGATAAACTAACAAAAAAAGCGGGCAAGGGTATAGATGCCCCGGCCCGCTTTTCTATGCAATATGGACTTTTGGGTCCGAGCGTTACTCGGTCTTTTCCGCTTCGGCTTCAGTCTCGGCTTCCGCTTCGGCAGTTTCGGCCTCGGCGGGCGTTTCTTCCGTAGCAGCCTCAGCGCCTTCTTCGGAGCTTTCCTCGGCGGCTTCTTCACCTTCGGCTTCGGCTTCCGCTTCAGCGGCGGCCTTGGCTTCGGCAGCTGCCTTCTCGCGGGCGGCTTTTTCTTCCGCTGCCTTGGCCTCTGCCGCTTCCACGCCTTCTTTCGATTCAGCGTCGGGTTCGACGACGATCTGGATGTCGGCGGTTACCTCATGATGGACCTTGACGGTGACCGTATATTCTCCCAACCGTTTGATGGGCTCGGAAATGACAATGCGATGCCGGTCGATTTCAAAGCCCTTTTCGCCCAATGCGTCGGCAATGTTGGCATTGGTGACAGAGCCGAACAACTTGCCGTCGGGACCGCATTTCATCTCGAAGGTCAGACTCAGCTCGTTCATCTTCTCCGCGTCGGAGCGCGCAGCCTTGACTTCTTCTTCGGCCTTGCGCTGGAGGACCTTCATTTTGTCCTGGAGTCTTTTGATATTGCCTTTGGTGGCTTCCACGGCCAGGCCGCGGGGGGACAGGTAGTTTCTGAAATACCCGCCCTTGACTTCGACGATATCTCCGGGCAGCCCCAGGTTCTGTACCGTTTCGAAAAGTATGACATTCATAATCTATATCTCCTTGGTTCCCTTGTCGTTATTCATTGGCCTCAGGCGCTATAGGGCAGCATTGCCAGATAGCGGGCGCGTTTGATCGCCGTGGAAAGCATGCGCTGATGCTTGGCGCAGGCGCCGGACAAACGACGCGGCATGATCTTGCCCTGGGGCGAAAGATAGCGCTGGAGGAAGTCGGTGTCCTTGTAATCGACGTGCTTGACTTTTTGCACGCAGCAATGACAAACCTTGCCACCGCCGAAAAGACGACGACGACGACGCTGATGCGGCCGACGTCCGCCGGAGGACCGGCCACCGCCGCGTCCGCCCGAAGAACCACCGCGTCCACCCGAAGGGCGCGAACCCCCGCGATCAGAGCGGGAATCGGAGCGCGAGTCGGAACGCGAATCGGAGCGTCCACCGGAGCGACCGGAGTCGCTGCTGGGTCTGCGCGTTTCTTGACGTGTCTGCATATTTTTTACTTCATCTGGAAGTTCTACCATTTTTTTATTATCTCCTTTCAAGGAAGAGCGTGGGCCGGGAATCCGCTTTAGAACGGCAGATTATCGTCGGTTGCCTGATCGCCTTCCTCGCTGTCGTAATCAAATTGTCCGCCGGAAGATCCCTGGTCGGGAAATCCTTCCTGGTTCTGATTCTGATTCTGGGGAGCAGGCGCCTGCTGGCGCTGGCTGGAATAATTCTGCTGTCCGCCGCCCTGGCTGTAGCCGCCGCCCTGATTGTAATCGCCGCCCTCGTCCACGCCTTTGGGATCGACAAATTGGACGCGTTCGGCGGTAACGCTCAGTTTGCTGCGTTTGCTTCCGTCCTGGGCTTCCCAACTGTGGAAACGGAGGCGTCCTTCGATGAAGATGCGTTTGCCCTTGTTAAAATACTTCGAGCAGAACTCACCAGTGGAGCCCCATGCATCGACATCAACGAAGGTGGCTTCTTCCTGGAGCTGTCCCGAATTTCGGTCCTTCCAGGTGCGGTTGACTGCAATACCAAGTTTGCACAAGGCGCTGCCGCTGGGCGTATAGCTCAGCTCGGGGTCACGCGTGAGTCGGCCAATAAGCAAGACTTTGTTCAGTTCCATTGGTCAGAACCCTTTCTGACATGTCCGGTGGCGCCGGATCACATCGTTTGCCGGTTATTCGTTGCTTTCGTTTTCCGATCCGGAGCTTTCCTGGCTCGATGCAGCGGAACTGCTGCTGCTCGAAGAACTGCTCGAGGACTGGTCGGAAGAATCCTGGTTGCGCTGGGAGTAACGTCCTCCGCCTCCGCGTCCGCCGGAATAGCGACGGTTGCCGGATGCGGCCAGTCGGGCGGCTTCGGAAAAGCGGGAGTCGCTCGAGGGCGCTTCGACGATTTTGAGCTCGGAGACCTTCACGGTCAGCTCGCGCAGGAGGGTATCCTGGATGCGAACCTGACGCTCAAATTCGTCAACGAGATTCTGGGCCGAATCCATGCGGAAATAGAGAAAACTGTAGATCGCTTCACTGCGGCCTTTGATGGGGTATTCCAGGCGTCGTTGCCCCCAGACCTGTTTGTGGACGATCTCTCCGCCACGGTCGGTGATTTGCTGGCTGAAGTTATCCAGATGGGTGGATACCTGGTCTTCGGAAAGACTGGGATCCATAAGGAGTGCACATTCGTAGTTTTGGGCCATATAACTAGCTCCCTTCGGTTTATCTAGCCCTTGCGTATTGGCCTGGAACAAGGGCAGGGATGGAATAGAACGAACCTCATGGTCCGTTTCTCGGCGCTTCATGCGCCAATATCTTTATGTAGGAAGCATCTTTTATATCAAGACGCTTTTTTCAAACTTTTCGATTCACCTCGTTCATCACGCGTTCGATCTCGTCGGTAAGCCATCTTTCAACGGCATCGGCTCCGCGATTTTTCATGGCGTCCACATCGGGCCTGGTGGCCTTGGGCCATTTGGCCAGAACATAGGCCACCCGATTATTCTCCAAAATATCCCGGGCGCGGTCGTCATCTTCCCGGGGGCCGACCCCGCATCTCAGCCGGGGAAAACCGGGGCTTTTGAGATGGTCGATAACAGACTGGACTCCGTTATGTCCGGCGCTGGAGCCCTTCGCGCGTAATCGCAACATGCCCAGAGGCAGGGCCACGTCATCATATATCAGCAGCAAATCCCGGCTGATATCCAGCCCTTCACCCCGAACCAGCGGGGCAATGGCTTCGCCGCTGTTATTCATATAGGTGGTCGGCTTGAGGAGCATGCAATCTTCGCGCTCGATATAGCCGTCGCAAAATTCGGCATCCATCAGCCGGCTGCGTCGCCATTTCAGGCTGTTTCGCCAGGCCAGTTCATCGACGACTTCAAAGCCGATGTTGTGCGGAGTATTTTCATACTTCCGACCCGGGTTGCCAAGACCGACGATCAGTTTCATACGATCGTCCTTGTTCCTATTCTTTTTCGCCTTCTTCACCCTCTTCTTCATCGGACTTCTCACCGATGACTTCGGGTTCGGCCATTTCCTCTTCGCCTTCAGCGGCTTCTTCTTCTTCTTCCTCAACCATCTTCGGAATATTGACCTGGAAGAGAACTTCTTCGGGATCGGTCAGCAGTTCGATGCCTTCACCAATCTCTATCTCCGAAACGTGCATGGCGTCACCAAAACCGATGCCGGAAATATCCACTTCGTAATAAGACGGAACCAGGTTGGGCAGGCAGCGGATATGCAGCGACCAGAGCACCTGTTCCAGAATACCGCCCTCGCGCACGCCGTCGGGGGTACCATGTCCGTGGATCGTCACTTCGACGTCGATGGGCTTGTTGATATCGATGCGGATCATGTCCAGGTGGAGGATTTTTTCGGTGACGGGATCGCGCTGGACATCACGGATCATAGCGAGTTGCTCGCTGAAATCGGCGCCTTCCGCCTTGATTCTGAACATCACCGATTCGTCGCCGGCTTCAGACGCCGCGTGCAGCAGGTCAAGGTCGTTGATCGAGAGCATGTTCGGTTCTTCTTTGAGCCCATAGAGAATTATGGGGATTTCGCCGCCTTGGCGCAAGCGCCGGTTGGCGCCTTTTCCTTTTTCACTGCGTGCGGTGGCTTTCAGTTCAATGGTTTTCATTTGGCTTCCTCCAGATAATCCTTATCTCCAGGGCTCTTCGCCCGAATTTGGCTCCCTATATCGTCTCGAACAGGGCGCTGACCGACTGATTATTATTGATGCGCCGGATGGTTTCTCCCAAAAGCGGCGCAATCGATACTTCTTCCAGAAGATCGGCAACGTCTTTTGCCGAGCAGCGTGGAATTGTATTGGTAATAAAAAGTTTTTTCAAGCCTGATTTTTTCAGGCGTCCGCAGGCGTTGTCACTCAGAACCCCATGGGTGCAGGCGGCATATACGTTTTTCGCCCCGTTTTCCAAAAGCGCTGTCACCGCGTTAGACACCGTGCCGGCGGTATCGATGAGATCGTCAAAGATGAAGGCGTTGGAATTGTCGATGTTGCCGATAATGTTCAGAACCTCGGAAACATTGGGCTTGGGACGGCGCTTGTCAATAATCACAAGAGGCGCGTCGAGGCACATGGCGTAATTCCGGGCGCGCTTCACACTGCCGATGTCCGGAGCGACGACGACCATATTGTCGATATCCATCTGACGCACATGCTCCACCATGACAGGAGATGCATAAAGGTTGTCCACGGGAATATCGAAGAATCCCTGAATCTGCGCCGCATGAAGGTCCATGGTGAGAACACGCTGGGCTCCGGCGCTGGTGATCAGGTTGGCGACGAGTTTTGCCGAAAGCGCCACGCGTCCCTGGTCTTTGCGATCCTGGCGGGCATACCCGAAATAGGGAACGACCGCGGTGATGCTTGCGGCGGAGGCGCGGCGGAGAGCGTCGAGAAGCATGAGAAGTTCCATAAGATGGTCATTCACAGGCGTATAAGTGGACTGGATGACAAAGCAACGTCGTCCACGAACATTTTCGTCGATCTTGACCCAGGTTTCTCCGTCGGCAAAAGTTTTGGTCTCTCTTTTACCCAGCGGAAGGCCCAGATAGTCACAGATCAACTGGCCCAATTCCTGGCTCGCGCTTCCGGCGAATATTTGCGGTTTATCCATCATAATGCGCACCTTTAATAAGGTCCTGCTCCATCCGAAGCAGGCACAAGAGGCGAAATATACAAAGGCCCACAGGAAATTTCAACAAAAAAGTCAACGTTTTTCAATCGAATCGAAACGAAAGCGCCATTTGCCGGGAAAAACCGGAATCTGCCAGGGTCAGGGCCGGGGCGTAGCGCTGTTGTTCCGGGTGGGATTGAGCAGACGGACGACCTGATCGATCGAATCAGTCTTGCAGAGCTGACGCAGGGCGGAGGCGATGTGGCGTCTCAGAGCACGGTCCTGAACGTCCTGATAGAGGCAAACCAGGGGCAGGATCGCCGCGTTGTCGCCGATGCGCGTCAGGGAATCGATGGTTTCCATCAGCGCTTCGCTGTCCAGCTGACGGAGCCCGGTAATGAGCGCCTTCAGCGATTCATAATCGCCGATTTCGCCCAGCGCCCGTGCCGCGGGGGACTGAATATCAGAATCGGGATCGAAAAGAGCCCGGGTAAGGGGCTTGCTGGCTTCGGAATCGCCGATCTTGCCGAGGGCTTCGGCGGCGGTTCGGCGTATGTAGCGGACCTCGTGGTTCAGAAGGGGGACTAACTCGCGTATTGCCAAGGGGCTGCGCAGTTCCCCGAGTTTCTCGGCCACGCGGGCAAGTTCTTCTTCCGAGTCGGCTTCCTGCAGCTGATAGAGGCTGGATGTAACCTTGATGGGCTTGCTGCGCTTCAGGTTTCGGGTAAAACTTTTCAGGTCCATGCCACCGGGTTCATGGATGCGCATGGCCAGGAAATTGGCCCCGAGACGCAGGCTGGCGCTGACGATGAATACGAGGTGAAAGCCGGTAAATCTGTAGTGCCAGATATTCCACTGCCACTGATTTTCCTTGAAAAGATCGATCACAGTACCGGCCAGAAATGGCGCGATGGCTCCAGTGATCCCCATGGCGAGAAAATTGGTGGTGGCGATGTACATGGTTCGGTTTTTCCGGGGGGTATATTTGAGCATGATGCCCTGGGTGGCAAGCATCAGCCCGGAATTGAACATGCCGTCGATCAGCATGAGAAAGCCGATAAGGGGTATCCAGAATGCAGGCACAGGCGGCGCGAAAGTAAAAGCAAGAGGGATAATGATTTTTCCCATCAGGGCGAAGCGAAGCACCGGTTTCTGGCCGTAAGTATCACAAAGAAGCCCCGAAAAACGCGATCCCAAAGCCATGCCGAGCGGCCCCATCATGAATACCAGTTGGGTGTCGCGGGCGCTGATATTGACAAAGCCGATGGTGTAAGGTACGAAAAAGGCAAAGGCCATGGATGCGACGAAAACCCAATATGCCTGAAAGATGATAAAGGGACGGAATTCGCGGTCCTTAAAGGGCTGGGACAGCTGCCGCCCCAGTTCGAGAAGGGATGTTTTTTCCCCGCGCGAACGCTCGTGGCTGGGCTCGGGAACCAGGTAAAAAAGCAGGATATCAATGACCCCCAGCGCTACACCCGCCGAGGCCATTATGACAAAACCGACGACGATCTGGTCGTGCCTTTCAAAATAATCAAAGGTAAAGGCAATAATGATTGAGAAGATCATGTTGATGATCAGCACGAACCTTTGCCGCGTTCCCCAGTACCGGTTCATCACTTCCCGCGGGATCAGGTCCGACATCCACGACAGCCACATGGGACCGACGAGATGCAAAATAACATCGTGCAAAAAGAGCACCCCGATAATCCACCACAGGCGGACTTCAGTGTTTCCGAATATTTGGGGCGATAGCAAAATCAGGAAAAAGAGGAGGCGATGGCTGATGGTCATGACCATCCAGAATGGCTTGCGGCGTCTGAGCGCATTGGCCAGAAATCCGCTGATAATCTGGAAACCCAGACTCAGAGAAGCCAGAGAAGCCATCACGCCGAAATGATATTCGGTGGCGCCCATCTCGTAGAGAAATTTGGTACGCAGGGCATTGGGACCGCAGATGAGGAAATAGATCATCCCCAGAGCGCCGGCATAGGTGACTATTTTCCACGCTCTGCGGAGTTCAGGCCTGGTGAGTCCTTCATGATTCTCAGGCATTGTATTTTTCTCATGGTCACCCATGATGGATCTCGTTTCCCGATTGGTGGCGGCTCTTGAATATAACCAAGAGACATCGCAAAGATGCGCGCTCCAGGCCTCACTGCCTGAGGCGGAGAATCGCAAAAGAGCCTGAAAAAGATAAATCCGCAAAACGTGGCAAACGCTTTGGCGGACAAGGAAAATCGAACAGTCGGGACGGGCCTTTTGCGGGGCCGTGTCCCATGAATGGAAAACAGCTTAACCCATTGCACCGAACCATGCAAATGGAAAAAACATTTGCGTTCAGCCCGAGCCGTCGCTATCCTGAACCAGCGTATAGAATAATTCGTCCGGTTGGATCGGCCCGGTTTCTGCGGCCAGAAGGGCTTGGCATTATTGGATGTTTAAAAAAATGATAGAGGAATAGACTTATGAAATATCGTCTTCTTGTTGCTATGGCATTCTGCCTTATTTCCCTGAGCCTTTTTTCCGGATGTACCCAATGGGAACGTTCCGTAACACCGCGGACGGCCATCGAGCAGCTTTTGATCAGTACGGCGGCGGACCGCGCCGTCAATCTGGACCGCTTGCAGTTGGACGGCAAGAAGGTTTTCATAGATACGCAATATGTGGAATCCTATGACGAAAAATATGTGATCAGCAATTTTCGAAATGCCGTGGCCAAGCGGGCAACGCTCGTGGAGAAAGCCGAAGACGCGGAGGTCATCCTGGAGCCGCGTGTGGGTGCCTTGGCGATCAACCAGTCCGAATTCCTGATCGGTTTTCCCAGCATTACGCTTCCGGTTCCGGTGAATGGCGAAGCGGCTCCCCTGAAAACGCCGGAATTGCCATTCTTTAAAATCCTGAAGAACCGGGGCCGGGCCAAGTTTACCTTCTTTTCTCTGGAAAAAGAAAGCCGCCAACTCCTGGGCAGTTCCGGCCCGCATTATGGCAAGGCCTATTGGAACGATTATATTTTGTTTTTTATTCCCTTCAGCCAAAACAATGTATTTGGCGATAAGGCGGACCGGGAAACGGCGAAAAGGGAAGCCGAAAAGCATAATCGTATGGCCGAATAACGCCGTCCTGAAAACAGGTCATGGAACCACAGCCGAAGGCCCCCATCAAAGTCATCCGCGCCATCTCACGCATGAACATCGGCGGGGTGCAACGTGGAATTATTGAAACCCTGGCGGCTATAGACCGGGAAAGATTTGACCCGGAAGTATTGATCCTGTCGCAGGAACAGGGCCCATGGGAATCGGCACTGGAAAGTCTGGATATCCCCGTTGAGCATCTTTTTCGGCGGAGCTATCCCTGGGCGGGATGGTTCAAGTGCTTTCGCCACAGCTTTCGCATGGCCCGATGGCTCCGAGAACGCCGCCCCCATGTTCTCCATATCCACCAGGCCAAGCCCGCCCTTTTCATGGTCATGGCCGGGCGCATGGCCCGGGTTCCCTGCATTCTGGTTCATCATCATTCCATCTATACCGAACATTTCTGGGCCACACTGACGCCTCGCCGCATGCGTCAGGAAATTCGCACGGCTCATAAGGCCGATGGCGTCATCGCCGTTTCGGAGCCGGTAGCCCGCGCCAGCATGGAGGCTTTGCGCCTTCCCGAAAATAAAGTCTTCGTGGCGCCCAACGGAATCGGCTCCATGCCGGCCTGCATACTGGAAAAGGCGCGCCAAGAAAGCGTGGCCAACATTCCGGACCCCCCAACGGGGACGCGAATCATCGGGGGAATCGGACGGCTGATTCCGGACAAGCGATGGGAAGACCTGATTGACGCGGCGCGAATCGTGATTGAGCGGGAGCCCAATTGCGAATTCTGGATCGTGGGAGGAGATGAAAAAAACAAACAATTCGCCAAGGTCCTGGAGAAACGGATTCAGGACCGGGGCTTGTCGGGGAAAGTGAAACTGCCGGGATACCAGGATCGGATGCCGCCGATTATGGCGCGGCTGGATGTGGGCGTGCTTTGTTCGCGACGTGAAGGATGCCCCAATATTATCCTGGAATTTTTAAGCGCGGGAGTACCTGCCGTGGTTTCCGATATCCCTTCGAACCTGGAATTGGTCGAGCCTGGTGAAACGGCGCTGGTTTCGCGCTTGGAAGACGTCGAGTCGCTGGCCGATTGCATCCTGAAGATATTGGAAAACAAAGAACTGGCCGAAAGCCTGCGGCAAAAAGGACAGGCGAAGGCCCGAAAATCATCCTGGGAAAACACGGCGCGCAACTACGCGAAGATCTATGAAACAATCCTGGCCGAAAAAGGGCCGCAAGCTCGGGCAAGAGAATCCCGAAAGCATTTTGAAACCCTGGGAACTGCCGAACGAGAGGGCGTGATTGTGTACGGCGGTTCGGGATCGGATGGAAATGGGACGGCATTGAAGCAGGCAATCGTAAGGGCGGCTGATTTTTTGCGGGATGGACGAACGGCGATAATGGTGGGAAAGACTGATCCGGAGCAATGGCGGTTTCTTGCGGAGCAGGCTGGGATTGCCGGCAAAGAGATGGAGCGCTTGAATTTTGATAGCATCTCAGGGGAACCCGACCAGTGGCAGCAATACGCTTCAGCAGGCTATGGCCTCCTTTATTGTACGGCGACGGAAGACTTGGAGGAGCTTATCGATTCGGCCATTTCATTGGATTATCAGGTGGTTCTGGAGTGGGACCGATCCTATACGCGCGCGGAAGTGGGAAGGCGTATGAACAGGCTGGGCGATTATCATGCCACCTTGTCTTACTTTCAGCATCTGGTCCGATATGTGCGCCGATCGGAAGCACGAATTCTGGAAAAGGCGGATGGCCTTGTTTGCGGCAGTTCCTCGATTGCGGGGCGTCTCAGGCGTCTTCGAAAAGATCTTCGCCTTATTCAACTGGATGCCGGAGAAAAAGAAAGCCCGGCTTCCGATGAAAGCCGGGCCGCAAAAATCAATGATTTTATTAAATCGCTGAGATAAACCTAGTACCGCGTGTTGGGACCCTGGGGGATGTGCGCCGGATCTTTGGTCAGCGAACGGATATACTTGCGCGCTTCCTGCTGGTTGTGGGAGATTTCTTCCTTGGTGACCTGGTCCATGCTGGTCCATTTTCGAACCGCCATATCGTAATACTTGATCGCGTCCTGGAAACTGCTGATGGCTTCACGCCGATGGCTGACGATGCGCACGCTTGTATCCACCTCGGTGCTCTGCATCATGGCCACAAAGCGCAGGCCTTCGTTGTAGCGCTGGTCGGCGAGTTCCTTGTAGCGCCTGCCTTCTTCGGCCGATTTTCGCTTGTTCTGTTCGATATTTACGCGAGCCAGATTCTGAATCTGTTCGGCGCGTTGTATCAAATCTTCGTATTCGGGATACTTGTTCGCGACCTGCAGGGCAAGTGTTTCGGCGCGTTCGTTCTGACCGGACGCCAAGGCTTCCACGGCCTTCTGGAGTTCATCATTGGCAAAAACCTGCAAGGCGGACTGCACCGTCGGATGATTCGGATATTGGCGATCGAGCCGTTGGATTTCGCGCAGGGCCAGAATGTTCAGGCCCTCGTCCCGGGCTTGCAAAGACAGCGAAGTACGGGTTTCCACATCCGCCGTATCGATCCGGGATAAGGCGCTCAGGAAGCCAAGCGTTTTATATTCGGAGTCGCTGGTTTTGTCGGAATAAAGGTCGAGTTTGCGATACCACTTGAGAGCCGCGTCATAATCCTTGCGCGCTTCAGCCCGCTTGTACAAAGTCTCAAAGGTCTGGGCCAGCTGGTCCTCGATTCGTGCACGATAGTAGTTGTCGTTTTCATAAAGCCATTCCAGCTGTTCAGCCACATCCTCATACATGCGGTCGATCTGGTTTTGCGGGGTTTCTCCGGCAATGTCCTTCATCTGGACAAGCTGAAGGTTTTTCTCCGCGAGTTTGCGGCGGGTCTGCATGTCGTTGGAATTCAAGCGAAGTTTTACCTTCAAAGCCTCAACCACCTGCGGAGTTTTGGCCGAGTCTTTTTCCCAAATCTCGATAAGATTATCGAAGGCGACACGGTTGTTGGGGTCAAGTTGGAGTACTTTTTCAAAATGCTCCCCCGCCTCGCCCGTCACCAGTTTGTCCTGCAGTTCCAGGGCCCAGGCAAGATGGAGTTTGATTTTAAGATCTTTAATGCGCTTGAGCTGATCCGCCGTAGGCCCCTGCTGAGGGGCTTTTTCGTAAAGAATTTCCTGCGCCTTAAGAAAACCATCCCGGGTCTTGGCTTCAATATATTTTTCCGCTTCATCGAGCATGAGGCTGAGCGCGTCGAGCTGCTGGTGCCGTTCAATGCTTTTCGCACGTTCGGTAGCCTCACGGGTCGCCTGGACCTTTGCGGCAGCGGTTTCATCACCGGGATCGGCCTTTTGCGCCATCAGGTAATATTCCAAAGCCTTGTCAAAATTCGCGTCGTTATAAAACTGGTCGCCGATTCGACGGAAGTCTATCGCATCGGGCTCTTCTTTTATGGATTCCACACGATCTCTGGATATAGTCAGCCGGACCTGGGAATTCTGCAGAACAATGGAGGTGGGATCACCGGGCGCGGGATACACTTTGCCCTCCATGCGTTTGCCGTTTTTCATATGGACCACATCGGCCATTGTGGCGGGCAACCAGGACAAAATCGTCAGGCTGCACATCACCATAGCCAGTATGTGCCATTTCATTGTTTTTCTCACCATTGCATATTTCATGGGCATTCCTTTCCCGTTGAAAATGGTGCTTCAAGAAAACCTGTGCCCTGTTTCCTGCGCACACGCCCTCATTTTTTATTATATCCCAGAAAGTCCCCTGCTGTCAATCAAATGCACCCCCACTGGCAACGCCGGGTGGCGACATAGATGGGAGTATTTTATTCTCGGTGGATTTCCGGATAAATAAGAAGCCGATTTGCTAATAAAAACACTGCGTCCTCTCCTAAGCGCCAAAGGGCTTGAAAGCAAGCCAGTCCATGCAATATGGAAGATCTCATCCGGAAATTTAATAGGGACGAATCATGGAGTGCGTCGGCTTGCCAGCGCCTTTTTCCACGCGAAATCTATCCAACGCACCAAAGCCCCGAAACA
>CAYWYC010000090.1:0-13965 GCA_964462565.1 uncultured Candidatus Sumerlaeota bacterium
GAGCCAGATGGCTCAACACCAGCCTTATATAAGGGGACAGCATACCTAATTATTGTTGCTAATTTCAGGACGCTGAATCATCCGGTGGCGACCAAGATTGCCCTTGACTTGCGGGACGGATCGGGGCAGATTGAACGCGATAATTCAGGTCGTCCGAAATCATGGCAGCGTATTACAACCAGCGACAAGCCTTTTTTGATTACGAACCGTCATGCACGCGAGTGGAGGCGAGTTGCCCCAAAGCCTTCTTTGCGCGGCGCCTTTTCCTTTGACCGAACCCATTCTCTTTTTTCGGGCCATTGAGCGGTGTGATGGGCTGGCGGCTTTGCCAGCAAAAGGCTTGACAGGATTTGATTATAGGGGTAGCCTAGAATCCCATTGTTGCAGGCTTGGGAGGCTGTGGTATTTTGGGGTTCGGACTGGTGGGTCCGACTAAGATAAAGGGTGGGTGGTTTATTATCGTAAGCCCTTGATATATTTGCCCTTAAAAAACGAATGCATTGGTGGATGAGAAGTAGGGTGGCCGAGGGCGTTCAGCGACCGCGGGAAGGGATGCCGGGAAAACTGCCAGGCCCCGTTCCCCAGGCATGGAGGATATAGATTATGTGGAAACTGATTTTGGCTTTGATTCTGGTGATTGCCGTGGCGATTGCCGGAGTTTATGGATATATGCAGTACCAGGAAATGCAGGAAAAGCGGGATATTCATGATCGCCTGACGTTGGCCCAGGGCCAGATGGAGCAGGGGAATCATCCCCGCGCCCAGCAGCATTTTGAGGCGATTTTGCGGGAGTATCCCGATCTGCCGAAGGCAGACGCGGTATGGGCGAAGCTGGCCCAGTCTTATACGCTGACGGAAGATCGTGAACGGGCGCTGGCATCGTGGGAGAAAATTCGCGAGAACTATCCCGATTCGGATCATTATTCCAAGGCGCTGGCGGCAATGGCCCAGGCGGCCTACGAAAGCGGTAATCTGGAGCAGGCGGGAAAGCTCTGGGATGAAATCCTGACGCGTTACAAGGGCAGCGACAGCATTGACGACGCCCAGTACGGCATGGCCCTGTTGACATATCGGCGCGGTGAAGTAAAGAAGGCGAAGGAGATGCTGGTGGACCTGAAGGAGCAATATCCCGAATCGAACCGCATGGATGACGTGGAAAAGCTGCTGGGGACGATTAACCTGGAATTGCTCTACGCCCAGTCGGATAAAATCCACCGCATCCAGCGCGGCGACAACCTGGATTCGCTGGCGCGGAAGTTCAATGTGTCGGCGGAACTGCTGGCGCGGATCAACGGCATCAGCGATCCCCGCAACCTGCGCGTGGGACGTCGCATGCGGATTCCCGAGACGGATTTTTCCATTGTGGTCAACAAAAGCGATAACACCATGACCCTATATAATGAGGGTGAGTTTTTCAAAAAATATCCCGTGCGAACCGGCGAAGAAGACTGGCTGACGCCTACGGGGACCTTCCGCATTCAGAGCAAGGTGAAAAACCCGACCTGGACCGATCCGAAGACGGGACGGAACTATCCGTCCCTGGATCCGCAAAATGAGTTGGGTACGCGCTGGATGGCCTTTGACGGCTCCATCGGTTTTCATGGAACGATCAAGCCGGAGACGATTGGCGAGTATGCCTCGAACGGCTGCGTGGGTCTGCTCAAGGACGACGTGGAAGAATTGTTTGACCTGGTGCCCTTGGGCACGGAAGTAAAAATCATTGGAAAGAAGCAAACAGAAGAACGGAATTATGACAACTGACGATCAAACGCAAATGCTGACCCTGGGAATGCCCAAGGGCAGCCTTCAGGAATCGACCTTTAACCTTTATCGCAAGGCGGGCTTTGACTTTTCGGTCAGTTCGCGCTCCTACTATGTGAACAGCGACGACCCGGAAATTCGCGGCCTGCTGATTCGCGCCCAGGAAATGGCCCGCTATGTGGACGAGGGCATTCTGGACGTGGGACTGACGGGCAAAGACTGGATCGCCGAGACGAATGCCGATGTGGTGGCCGTGTGCGATCTGGTTTACGCCAAGGCCACGCGCCGCAAACCGCGCTGGGTGCTTTGCGTGCCGGAAAGTTCGGACATCCAGTCGGTCAAGGACTTGCAGGGCAAGCGCGTTGCCACGGAAGTGGTAAATATGACAAAGCAATACCTGGCCGACCACGGCGTGGAAGCGGAAGTGGAATTTTCCTGGGGCGCCACGGAAATCAAGGCGCCTGACTTCGTCGACGCCATCGTCGAGATCACGGAAACGGGCAGCTCTTTGCGCGCGAACAACTTGCGGATTGTGGATACGGTCATGGAGACCTGGAATCAGCTGATCGCCAACAAGCAGGCCTGGGAAGATCCCTGGAAGCGTGAGAAGATTGAAAACATTGCCATGCTGCTCCAGGCGGCCATGGCGGCCGAAGGCAAGGTGGGCCTCAAGATGAACGTGGAAAAGGGCAACATGAAGACGGTCTCCGATATCCTGCCCAGCATTACCTCGCCCACGATCTCGCACCTGGGTGAATCGGGTTGGTACGCGCTGGAAGTCATCATCGAAGAGCGCGACGTGAAGCGCCTCATTCCGGCGTTGCGTCGTGGCGGCGCGCGCGGCATCATCGAGTATCCGCTGAATAAGGTTATTGAATAAATTGCGCTGAAAGGCGCGGAAAAATATGAGCACGATTGCTGTCATTCCTGCCCGCTATGGTTCGACCCGTTTTCCGGGCAAGCCCCTGGCTGATATTTGCGGAAAACCGCTGATCGCCCATGTGATCGACCGCGCCCGTGAGGCGGCGACGGTGGATGAGGTGGTGGTGGCGACGGATGACGGGCGCATCGTGGAAGCGGTGAAGGCCTGCGACGCCAGAGCCGTCATGACATCACCCCATTGTCCGTCCGGCACCGACCGTATCGCCGAAGCCATCGAGGATTATCCCGACGCCACGATCATCTTGAACCTGCAGGGCGATGAGCCGCTCATGTCACCCGAGGTGATCGACCAGACGGTGACGGCTCTTTCCGTGGACATGGACAGCGCCGTGGCGACGGCCATGATTCCGATCACGTGCCGCGAAGATTTTGAATCGCCCCATGTGGTCAAGGTGGTATGCGATCAGGAAGGGCGGGCGCTGTATTTTTCGCGTGCGCCGATTCCCTGCCTGATACGGGCGGAGGATGCGGACCTGGCGCGTTTCAATCCGGGCGATGCCGGCTTTTGGGGCTACAAGCATTTCGGGCTGTACGTCTATCGCCGGGAACCGCTGTTGGAGTTTGTGGATCTGGAGCCGTCGCGGCTGGAATGCACGGAGAAACTCGAGCAACTGCGCTTTCTCGAAAACGGCATGCAGATCCGCGTGGTCCAGGTTGAGGTGGACAGCATCGGTGTGGATACGCCTGAGGACCTGGAGAAGGTGCGCGCGATCATGAAAAAGCGACAATAATATTTAACGGACGGAAGGAGCCATTCAGCGATGGCGAAGGAAGCGACAAGCGTTGTGCAAGCGGCGCAAAAGGCCAAGGCAGCGGCCCTGCAGATGGCGGGCTTGAGCGTGGAAAAACGCGACCACGCGCTCATGAACATGGCCGAAGCGATCGAAAAGCACCGTGATGAAATCCTGGCCGAAAACCAGAAGGACATCGATGCCGCCGAACAGCTGGTAAAGGATGGCAAGATTACCGCCGCCGCGGCCAAGCGCCTGAACCTGCAGGGTGCAAAATTCGACGGGGTGGTCGAGGGGCTTCGCAGTGTGGCGACCTTGAGCGACCCCATCGGCAAAACGCTCATGGCCACCGAACTGGACGAGGGCCTGAATCTGTATCGCGTGTCCTGTCCGATTGGCGTGATCGCGGTGATTTTCGAATCCCGCCCCGACGCACTGCCCCAGATCGCATCGCTTTGCCTGAAGTCGGGCAACGCGCTTCTGCTGAAGGGAGGCAGCGAGGCCATGCACTCAAACCGCGTACTGGCCCGGGTGCTGGATGAAGCGGCGCAGGGAGCCGGCATCCCCGCCGGTTGGATGAGCCTGCTGGAAACGCGCGGCGAAATTGCCGAAGTGCTTAAACTGGACGAGTATGTGGACCTGATCATTCCGCGCGGCTCGAACGACTTTGTTCGCTATATCATGGACAACACCAACATCCCCGTAACGGGCCATCGCGACGGAATCTGCCATACCTACATTCATGACGGCGCCGATCCCGAAAAGGCGGTGCGCATTGCCGTGGATGGCAAGACGCAGTATCCCGCCGTATGCAACGCCACGGAGACGCTGCTGATCGACCAAGCGGCGGCTCCCATGTTGCCAGCGGTGGCTAGGGCGCTCATGGAAAAAGGCGTGGAGATTCATGCCGACGACGCCACACGCAAGATTATCGAACAGGATGCTTCCATCGCGCGGGACAAGATCGTCGCCGCGACGGATGCCGACTGGGACACGGAATTTCTGGACCTGGTGATAGGCCTGAAGATGGTGGGTGATCTGGACGCGGCGATTGCCCATATCAACGCCCACGGCTCGCACCACACCGATTCCATCGTGACGGAAGACGCCGACGCGGCGGAGAAATTTATCCGCGAGGTGGACAGTTCGTCGGTGCTGCACAATTGCTCGACGCGCTTTGCCGATGGTTTTCGTTACGGCCTGGGCGCAGAGGTGGGCATCAGCACGGAAAAAATTCACAGCCGTGGGCCCGTGGGGCTCGAAGGTCTGACGATTTACAAGTATATCCTGCGCGGCCAGGGACAGATAGTGGCCGACTATTCGGGCAGCGGTGGACGCAAATTTACCCATAGACGACTGCCTGTTGAATAAGGACTGACGGGAATGGCGCGAGTCGTTCCGTTATTCCGGGAAGTGTGGTGGATACCATGAAACGGATTCTTTTTTCTTTTTTTCTGGCGCTATTGATTTCGACTCTCGCGGCCTGCGGCATGGCTGTGCAAGACGCGGATGAAGGGCCCGATAGAGAGTTGTCGGAGATGGAAAAACTCCAACTTGATATCGAAACCGAAATCAAGGCCTACGAAATGTCGGAGAGCGATCTGGATGAGGAAATCCGCAGCCAGAAGATCATCGCCCAGCAGTTCGAGGCCCTGGCGCGTGATCCCGGCGTCAAGGACCGGATCGAAAACCCCGAAGTGGGCTATTCTTTCCAACCCGATATCCGGCCGATTCACTTCGATCCCCGGCAGCTGGAGAACATGAACGTCAACAAGAACCTGCCGCCGATTACGCTGACCCTGATCAACGCGTTCAGCGAAGGCAACCGGCTGCGCATGAATATCATGGCGTCGAACAATACATCCAAGCAGGGCAACAAGACGATCTCGATCTGGACCTTTGACGAGACGGGACGGCTGGTGGAATCGCAATCGAAGTCCCAGTATTTTCGGGCGAACCAGAAGATCTTTTTGCAGTATCGATTCCAAAATTCTCCCAGTAACGCGCGCTGGATTATTCGAGTGAGCGACTGATTTTTTCGCCGGGTTTTTCGGCGTATCCCAAGGTATCAATTATGACACGTTTCAAAACTCTGATCTTATCCATCCTGACCGTGGCGATTGCCACCGCGGTGATCTCTCCGGCTTTGGGCCAGGATGAGGACGATTTCTGGTTCGGCACGGTGCAATCTATTTCATTTGAACCGACCCAGGAGGGGACGGAAAATCTGGTGGTGGAAATCAAGGAAGACCTGGACGAGATGAACGTCAAGGAATTCGACCTGGAAAACGTCTATCACTCGCTGGTAAACGAGGGCAAACTTTTCAAGTTGACGCTCGATGGTATTTTCCCGGGCGACTGGGCGGGGCGCGAGCTGCGCAGTGATCTGGGCAACCGGTGCAAGGTGCTCGAACAGGAGGGCTTTGCCGAAAAGGAAGGCCAGTTCTTCACGCGCACCGACAAACCCATCAAGAGCACGATTATTGAATATCGCAGCGACAAGCCGATCTATTACGCCTTTTTGCCGCTCGAGGTCAAAGGCGACCGGGTGACTATCAAGATCAAGATCAACGAAGCCCAGCCGCTTGACACCACGGCCAACGGCCCCGGCGTCAACCAGGACATTATCGAAGTAATGCGGCCCGACTTTGATAATCCCATGCCCATGAATGTCTTTGAGATGGAATACAGCCAATACATGCAGACCATGGGCGAAAGCGATGAAAACGACCCGCGCGTGGCCATTTTGCGCAGGCTCGAAGGCGTGCCGACAAATGCCTTTGTCACCGTCTATTATCCCGCGCGCAACCTGTCGCCCCGCACCCTCAGCGATCTGGTCAAACACAAACTCAGCGTTCTCGGGACCATCACCACCGAAGACGACACCGCCATGCTCGTTATCACGGATTATAACTCCTACGTCCGCGCGATTATCGAAGCACTGAACCGGCTCGACATTCGCACGCCCCAGGTGATGATCGAGGTGAAGATTATCGAACTGGCTTATACCGATGAAAAAGACATTGGCGCGGGAGTTACTTTTTCATCCCAATCCGACGAATGGGCCAGCAATTTTGGATCGAGTTTGTCGCCTGCGCTGGACCCCAACTTCCCGATTCTCAGCGGCGGTGGTACCTACATGGGGGTATCCGACATCCTCCAGCTGAACATGATGCTGAACGCCCTGATCAAAAAAGACCGCGCCAAGATTCTGGCCCGTCCGCGCATTATGGCGTTGAATAATGAACGGTCGTCCTTCAAGGCCGGGACGAAAGTACCCTATGTGCGGCGGCGGAGCTTCTCCTCCAGCAACCAACGCGACCTGCGCGATTCCACCACGGAAAGCAGCAACCGGAACTTACGTTGGGAAAATGAATCGAAAGACACGAGTTATATCTATGACGATCCGGATTTTAACAACGAGCATGAATATTTCCGCCGCAGCTATATAAATGAGCAGGATAACAGCAGCATCAACAAATCCATTTCCGATAACCGAAGCCAATCTACGGACATGAATATGATGGACGACTTCATGGACATCGGCATCGAACTTTCCGTAACGCCCCACATCTTGAACAGCCGCGACATCCGGCTTGATATCCAACCTTCCTATACAGAGATAACAGGTATCGCCCCCGGCAGCAACCTGCCTGTATTGAGCAACCGCGAACTTAACAATTCGGTGCGCGTGAAAGACGGCGAGACATTCCTGCTGGGCGGACTCTTTCGCGAAAAGACACTGAAAGTAAAATCGCGCGTTCCGATCCTGGGTTCGATTCCCATCATCAAGCACCTCTTCACCCACACGCGCGAAGAAAAGAAAAAGACCGAAATCATATTCATCATCAAAGTCGATCTGCTTTCCTGAGTCGTCTCTGAAAGGACATTGAGATTCATGAGCGAGGAAGCCCGGCAGGAAAAACGCCCCAACGTCATCTGGATATTCGGCGATCAACATCGCGCCCAGGCCACCGGCTACAACGGCGACCCGAATCTTTTCACGCCCCACCTGGACCGTATGGCCATGGAAGGCGTCAACTTTGGCAGTGCCGTTTGCGGCTTTCCCCTGTGCTGTCCTTTTCGCGGTTCGCTCCTGACGAGCCAGTATCCGCATAACTGTGTGCCGGGCCACGAATTTCAGATGCCGCCCGACCAGAAAACGATTGCCCACGTCTTCAACGACGAGGGCTATCACACAGCCTACTTCGGCAAGTGGCACCTGGACGGCTTTAAGGAACGCAACGGTCGCGCCGGCAAGCATATCATTCCTCCTGAACGACGCGGCGGCTTCCAGAAATGGATCGGCTACGAAAACAACAACAGCCAGTACGACTGCTGGGTCCATGGCGGCGAGGGCGATGATGCCTTTCAATACCGCCTGCCCGGTTTTGAGACGGACTGCCTCACCGATTTGCTGATCGATTATGTCAAGGGCCGCGCGAGCACGAAGAGCGATGATAATACGCAGCCCTTTTTCGCGGTGCTTTCCGTGCAGCCGCCTCACGATCCCTACGTGGCTCCGCCGGAATTCATGCAGACCCATACCCCCGGCCGGATTCAGTTTCGGCCGAACGTGCCCGACATCAAGCGCGTGCGCGACCAGGCGCGGCTGGAATTGAACGGCTATTATGCCCAGATCGAAAACCTGGACTGGAACATTGGACGCATTCGCGAGACACTCGAAGAACTGGGCCTGACAAACGACACGCACATTATTTTCTTCTCCGACCACGGCGACATGCATGGCTCGCACGGTCAGTTTCGTAAGACCACACCCTACGAGGAGTCGCTGCGGATTCCCTTTATCATCGCCGGCGGACGGCCGCAATATCGCTACTATCGTGGACGCAACGATGTTCCGCTGAACCATGTGGATATTGCGCCGACGACGCTGGGGCTTTGCGGAATCGACAAGCCCGAATGGATGATGGGCACGGATTATTCCTTCATGCGTGATGGTGATCGCCCCAAGCCCGACTTTCCCGACAGCGCCTATATCCAGGAAACAATTCCCACGGGCCACGGCAACAGCGTGGATCGCCCCTGGCGCGGAGTGGTGACGCGGGACGGTTGGAAATATGTCTGCATGGAAGGCCAGCCCTGGCTCATGTTCAACCTGAACGAAGACCCCTACGAAGAAGCCAACCTGGCTCACAACACAGCCTTCCGCGCCGAACGCAAACGCCTGCACGAAAAACTGCAATGGTGGATTCAGGAAACCGGCGACGATTTCCATCTGCCGAAGATTTAGCGGCGATTGGTATGGATTTCGCGACTGGTAAATCCATTTGCGTGCAATAAAATTACCGTGTCCGGCTTGTAGTGAGCCACGTCAGTGGCGTGACCGGCTTCGCGCGAAATAATCGAGTTGCTCTCTAAAAGTTTTTCATGTTAATTCCGAATCGGATATGTGGTTATTTATCCGCAGATTGCACAGATATACGCAGATGAAAAAAGCGCCAAAGGCGCGCCCCATCATAGCCTGGGGTTTCAACCCCAGGAAGATGAAGCCACACAAGATCGAGGGCTGAAGGCCCGACCCAATTTCGAGATAGCAGAAAGAATTTTGAGAATAACTATAACTAAAAGATGGTTCCGGATCGCTCATTGCTCCTGAATGATTTGGTCAAGTTGCAATAACAGGATTTCTTGGAAAACGGGATCTATGCCGGACGCATCGCGTCGGCCCGGAAAAGACACCACAGCTTTAATCCTTCTTCCAATTCCATGGCGCGCGCCGTGCTGCTGCCCACATCAATCAGCAGTTGCACGCCGGCATCCACCAGGCACATGACGCGGTCATCGATCGGGATCAGCCGTAAAATTTTTCCCAGCACCTGATTGTCGATCGAGGTGTCGGGCATGGGCTTCAGGGAGAGCGAAATATCGCGCGGCGGCAGGGAAAGATCGATGCGTTCGCCCGGGCGGATCTCGCGAAGGGTGGTTTTGATCAGGGGCAGGCGTCGGCCACCGGCGATTCGGCTGACCTGTCCCGGAGCCAGCACGGGCTTGCACAGCGTCTGGTTGGATTCGCGCTGATGCTGTTCCACTTCCAGGTGCAGCATATTGGTCAGCGACGAAACGCCGATCCTTCCCAGCAGGTCTGCCTGCTGCACCAGGTCCAGATACTTGCCCGAAGCCAGGGTGTGTCCCTTGTCAAGAAGCAGGAGCGAATCGGTAAGGCTCAGAATTTCATCCATGCGATGGCTGACGATGAGCATGGGGATTTTGAGTTGATGGTGGACGCGCCTGAGAAAACCCAGGATTTGCTGGCGCAGTTCGATCTGGAGTCCCGTCAGTGGTTCGTCGAGAAGGAGGAGGCGCGGACTTGCCAGCAGTGCCCGACCAATGGCGACACGCCTTTTTTCCCCGCCCGAAAGCTGACGCGGACGCCGTTGCAGGAGCGGAGTCAGATCGAGCAGGCTGACAACTTCATCAAAGCTTGCCAGACCGTCCGCATTATCCGTTTCGCTTGCTCCAGCCGGTTTTTCGCCGTACCGCAGGTTGCCCTCCACCGTATAATGCGGAAACAGCCGCGAGTCCTGAAAGACCATGCCGATGCGCCGCGCGTGGGTCGGTGGCTGCTGGCCCTGGCGTGAATCGAAAAGGCTTTCCCCATCGAGCCGAATAAAACCCTGAGCGCGCGTGTCGAGTCCGGCAATCGTATTCAGCAGGCTGGTCTTGCCCGCGCCGGAAGGTCCGAAAATCCCGGCCACGCGGTCCTCGATCCGGCATTCCACATGCAGGTCAAAATCACCGCATCGGGTTTGGATATCCATTTCCAGCATTGACAGTCGAGGCCTCCGCAAGATTCATCGCGTCAAAAACGCGTTCCGACAAGTTTGACATGTCAGACATTTCCAGGCAAGCAGGATTTTTGGGGAAGGAAACGGGCGGGTGCATGCACGGGCATGGAAATTTTGAAAATATTTTGTGGATTCGTTAGTGGCCCTGTGCCAAGGTAATTCCCATTATCTTTTTGAAAGGATGGTCAGGACGATGGCGCGTTTCAAGAAAGCAAGTGATATCAAGGTGGGCGTGGTGGGTTATGGCGGGGCCTTTAACATGGGCTTCAAGCATTTGTGCATGGCGCGGGACGCGGGCATGACGCCTGTGGCCGTGTGCGAGATTGACGCGGAACGGTTGGCGGTGGCGGAAAAAGATTTTCCGGGAATCGAGACTTACAAGGACCTGGGCGAGATGCTGAAAAATTCGGCGGTGGACCTGGTGATTATCATCACGCCGCACAACACCCATGCTCCTCTGGCGCTGAAATGCCTGAAGGCGGGTCGCCATGTGGTGGTGGAAAAGCCGCTGGCGATCAAGACGTCGGAATGCGATGCCATGATACGCGAGGCCGAAAAGCGCGACCTCGTGATCAGCACCTTCCACAACCGCCACTGGGACGGTTGCATCCTGGAGGCGCTGGAGCATATCCGCAAGGGCGAGATTGGCGATGTGGTTCGGATCGAATGCCGCATGGGCAATTATGGCAAGCCCCGCGACTGGTGGCGATCGAGCAAGTCGATCTCGGGCGGCAGCCTCTATGACTGGGGTGTGCACCTGTTGGAATACTCGCTGCAAATCCTGGGCGACGCGAAAATCGAGGAAGTGACGGGCTTCGTGCGCAAGGGGCTCTGGCAGAAAGACAGCGTGTGGAAGGACGATGCCAACGAGGACGAGGCCCAGGCGGTGGTGCGCTTTTCGGGAGACCGCTTGCTGACCCTGCGCGTGTCGAGCATCGAAATGAACAACAAGCCCGGTCGAACCGAGATCACGGGCGCCAAGGGCGCCTACATCATGGACGGCCAGACTTACGAGATCATCACCCACGAAAAGGGTCAGAAGGTGATCCGCCAGGGACGCAACCAGGCCGACCAGCAGGAAAAATATTATCAGAATGTGGCCGACCATCTGGCCAGGGACAAAAAACTGATCATTACAGGCGAATGGTCGCGCCGGCCGATCCACATCCTGGACCTGGCCTACCAGAGCGCCGACAAAGGAAAGGCCATCAAGGCGAAGTACGAATAAGCCTTATGCTTTTTGCTCAGGCAATTCTGAATCCGCGACGGAGTTATCGCTTCGTCGCGGATTTTCTTTGTGGATATTTTGCGCGGAATGCTCTTGAATAATTGGCGAGATGGAGTCACGAACGAGAAGGCGACTTTTTTGGGAATATTCAGCCATATCAAAGACCAATGGACACGCTTGCGCGGCTTTGCCCAGGACGCGGACGCGGCTACGCGCGAGGAGGAATCCCGCTTTCTGGGGCCCCTTGTCTTCAGCCTGGCGGCCTTTCCTTTTCTGTTGCTCTTGCTGATATCGGCGGGATATATCCTGCAGATTCCCCTGACGCGCCTGCATACGATCTCGGCCTTTTTGCTGGCGGTGGAAACGACGCGCCGCACTTGGCGGCTGGATTGGCGCAGACTGGCGGCAGTGGCGATAATTGCTCTGGGCATTCTGGTCGGCAGCATCGCCTGGGCCTCGATCTTTTTCGATCCGGGCAGCGATTCACGACAGTATCATTATCCCGCCATCCTCGCTCTGAGCCAGGGATGGAACCCCGTGTGGACGGCCCATATCCGTGACGCGGGGGGCATTTTTGAAATGGTGCAGGGCTGGCAGATTCATGGGCAGACGCTTCCCTGGACCGATGTTTATCCGCAGGGGCAGTGGCGGCTTGGCGCGGCGGCGTTACAATTTGCGGGCAAACTTGAATCGGCCAACTTTTCGCAAACCTATTTCCTCATTCTTGTTTTTCTGGCGGCGCTGTATCTGACAAGACCGCTGCTGTCCTTCCCGTATCGGGTTTTGCTGGGGCTCCTGCTGATGGCGAACCCCGTTGTCATGGCGCAATGGAACAACGGCTATGTGGACGGCTTGCTCGGATTGACGCTGACCGCGGGCTTCCTGGGCCTGTGGTCTTTTCATCGCACCGGCAAGGGGCGCGAGTTGGCCCTGGCCGTTTTTGCCCTGCCCATGGCGGTCAACATCAAGTTTACAGCCGCCGTCTATGTCTTTATCATGCTTGCACTCTACGCGACGGTCCTCTATCAGTCGCGCCGCTTTCGCCTGGGCTGCGCGATCCTGATCGGGGCGGCCGCCCTGATCGGCATCAGTCCATACGCCACGAACCTCTTCCGCTACGGGAATCCCTTTTATCCCATCGCCACCTGGCCAGCGGAAAAACCCAAGGTCGATGTGATCGGCGGCAACGAACCCTTCTACCTGATGCCCCTGCCTGATCGCGCGGCTTTTGTAGCATCGCACTTTCTGGCTGATTCCGCCTTCTGGGCCAACCATCCCGACCGCGTGGCCGACTGGGCGAAGGAACTGCCTCCGGCGAGCTGGTGGCGGCAATGGTGGAGTTACAAGGAATTCACGACCAAGTGGGCCGACCTGCGCCTGGGTGGTTTCGGTCCCTGGTTTCGCGTGGGCATGCTGCTGGCAATCGGGCTGGCCCTGTGGCGCACACGCGACCGGCGGCTCTGGTTCGCGGCGGCAGTGCTCATGCTGACAGTGCTGGCAAACCCCCATGCCTGGTGGGCGCGACTGATCCCGCAGTTTCCGGCCCTGGCCTTTTTTCTGCTGGCGGGATGCCTGATTCGCGAAGATCGCAAGTGGACGCGCCTGCTGGTCTGGATAATAAGTGCTGTCCTGATCTTCAATTCCGCGGCCATCGCTTTTGTGGAAATACGATGGAAACTCGAACACAGCCGCAAGACCCGCCGTGATATGGCGAATTACAATCGTTCCGGCCGCAAAGGCGCCGAAGCGATGGTGGGCAATAATCCCGGCAATATTTTTTACGTCACCGAAAAGTACCGCATCGAAAGCCGCCTCCCCGTAACCCTGGTTCCCGGCCAGAATCCGCCGCGTCCGGCATTCCCGTGCAGCCAGAACGTATGGTCCCCCGCACGTCCCGAAGAGACCATCCGCACCCGGGCCTTTCTCGCGAGCCATGGCCCCGACTCGATCCTGCTGGTATCGGGCAACAAGGAAGAACTCTTGCGTGAGGACTTGCCGCTGGCGGACTGCTTGCAGGAAGCCGACGTGCCCTTCAATCTGGAAGGCGGCGGTTTCGTGGCCATATTCGACCAGGGCAAAGCGCTCCAATACGCCGAAGGCAATCCGGCGAAAATAACCATCAAGCAGCCCCGCTTCGACGCCATCCTCCGCGCCTATCCCTGGATGCGGGAATTTCCCATCCAGATCGACGGCCACGATTATTCCATGCATGAACAGGGACTCAATATCGTCGTCATTCGGGAAGGGCGGGACGAATATATCGTCTTCTCGGCAGCACCGGCCGCCGATGAAGGATGCTGGTGGCCTATATCCACAAGCTCAGAATAAGAGCGACAAGCATTGGCGGGTGCGCCTTTAAGTTTTGCGGATCCCTTATATGGAACCGCCGGGCCGCGGCAGCGCGGTACATATTGGATGGAGATATTCTGGATTTGCCGTTAGAGCCGTTCTCTTAAGTCTTTCATGTTAAGGCCGACTCGGATATGTGGCCTTT
>CAYWYC010000091.1:0-13906 GCA_964462565.1 uncultured Candidatus Sumerlaeota bacterium
ATCTCCGAGTGAGATGTTCCGTATTGATTTGAGGATATGGGTAGGGCCTTCAGCCCTCTCCTTGTTTATCTTCGTCTGGCTGACGGCAGAAAAGCATTGAAAAGAAAAGGGCCTTGGGCTAGGGTTTATCTGGAAAAGTCTGGTGATGGCTGGACACTAATATCCTTGATACTGTGGACCGGAATTGCTGCTTCATGGCTGACTCGATTTCAACGCTTGAACCTCTTTTTGCCTCGCTGAAAGGCCATGCATTGCTGTGCCCTTCATCCGCGAGCCATCATCTGACCCCACGGCCCGGCCGGGACGCGCTGGAAGCCGCCGAGCGCCGGACGCCGGTGGTCTCGGTGGTGACGCCCTTCTACAACGCGGGGGACTTTTTTGCCGAGACGGCGCGGTCCATCCGTGTGCAGACGGTGATGAACCTGGAATGGATCGTCATCGACGACGGCAGCCAGCCCGGTCAGGTGGCGGCGCTGGACAAAATCGCCCAGGATGAGCCCCGCATGCGCGTGGTGCGCCAGGAAAATGCCGGGCCTGCCGCCGCACGCAACCATGGGGCGCGTCTGGCACAAACGGAGTACATCCTTTTTCTGGATGCCGATGACCTGATCGAGCCGACGTGGCTGGAAAAGGCGCTGCTTTGCCTGGCCTCTTTTCCGGATCGGCAGTGGACCTACAGCGGCGCGATGATTTTCGGCACGGAAAACCGTCCCTGGATGGAGGACTTTGAGGCGCGCTACATGCTCCAGCATAACCAGTGCCCCATGGTGAGCCTGGTGCGCAAGTCGGCCCATGAGGCCATTGGCGGTTTTGACGAGGAATATAAGGGCCATGAGGATTGGGACTACTGGCTGCGCCATGTGGCTGCCGGCCATGAGGGAGTGCTGGTGCATGAGTTTCTGGAGCACCATCGCTATCGCGAAAAATCGCGCCGCGAAGCCAACGACCAGGCCGATCCCGATAACGCTTCCATGCAAAAAAGGGTCGAGGAAATTTATATACCCATCCTGCGCAAGTCGGACCACTGGACCGGCGGATACCGACGCATGGCGGCTATCGAGTACGCGGCCATCGACCTGGAACCGCTCCTGGACCCGGCGGATATCGCGATCCTGCCGCAAGAGGCCGACGAGCAGGTTCTGATTATCAGCAATCACTTTCGTTGTGGCGGGGCCGACTTGTTTACGATTCGGACGATGGAATTTTTGCGCAAGGAAGGCGCGGCGACGACGGTGGCGTTGAGTTATCCTTCCGAACAGGAATGGCTCGACCGGGCCTATGGCGAGACGCGCGATATTTTCTTGCTGCCCGATACGGTGGCATCGGCAAAGTGGCTGGCGGCGGTGAGTTGGCTGATCGAAAGCCGCAAAATCACGCGCATTCTCATTACGCAATCCATCTGGGGCTACCACGCGGCGGCGCTGCTGGCCATGCGATTTCCCCATATCCCGATCTTCGACTATACCCATGTGGAAGAAAAAGACTGGCACAACGGCGGCTATCCCCGATTGTCGGGGCTCATGCATGCCGTGTGGTCGCGCAGCTTCTGCAACACGGAAGTCCTGCGCCAAAGCATGGCCGACAATTACGGACACGATGCTGAAATGATCGAAGTTTTTCGCACGGGGATTGATACGCAGGAAGAATACAATCCGGAAAATTACAGCAATGAACAATACCGTCGTGAGCTGGGCCTGCCCATGGACATGCCGGTGATTTTGCACATTTCGCGGCTGACCCCGCAGAAGCGACCCGAGGCTTTAATCAAAATCGCTGCCGCCCTGCGCGAAAAGGTGGAGCGATTTCTGCTGCTGGTGGTGTGTCCGGAGTTGGCCCTGTGGGATGATTTTCAGGAGGCCGTGAACGCGGCAGGGCTGGAGGATTTTGTGCGGCTGGAAACGCCACGGCAGACATCCGCGCCTTATATGGCGGCGTCCGATTGTTTTCTGCTGCCGTCACTCTATGAGGGTATGGCCATGACGGCGGCGGAGTCACTCGCCATGGGGCTGCCCGTGGTCGCGAGTGATGTGGGCGGGCAGCGCGAACTTTTTCGCGATGATGTGGGCTGGCTGGCGCCGCTGGCCGATCCGGACAAGGGCGTAATGAGCGATGCCGAGATCAAGGCCTATGTCGATGCATTGGTAGAGGCCCTGGACCAGGGACGCGATCATCGGCGCGCCGGTGCCGCTGCCCGCAAACGCGCCGTTGAAATGTACGCGCTGGAAAATTCGGTGCAGCCCTTTGCACGTCGTCTGCTCGAAAAACAATGGCGTGACCCCGACGCACTCCGGGCTCGCAATGATCGCCTGGCCCCGCGCATGGCCGACCTGGAAAACGCCTACCTCAACGTCTGCGCCGCGTCGGAGCACGACCGCCAGACCTTCAACGTCGATTACAGCGGCAAGGAACTCAAGCGCGTGGGCAAACTTTACGGCGACAAATATTACGAATTTCTCGACCTCTGGGAAAAGCATCTGGAACTGGGCAAGGACTGGAAGGCCAAGATCGATCGCATCGATGAGTTGGAAGCAGACTGGGAAGCCAAGGAACGACGCATCGCCGAGTTGGGCAGTGCCCTCGCCGAAAAGCAAAAGCAATACGAGGAACTGGGCCGCGATTGGGAAATCAAGGAAGCCTGTATTCATGAACTGAACAGCGAAGTGGCGGAACTCCAATCGCGCGTGGCGGAACTCCAGGCCTTCTTCGATCGCATGGAAGCGCTCACGCCCCTGGAAAAAATCCCCGGCCTGAAACGTGTCACGGGTAAGTTGAAGGCCCTGCGACGGAAAATGGAAAAGAACGATTCACCCGATAGTAACGAAACGCAATAAGGAAGCACAGAAGCATGTCCCTTACCATACCGATCCATGAGGATCATATTCATTACGCCCTGCGATGCGCGCGCCATCCATTGAAAGCGCTGGGTGGCTATCGAAAGTTGCGGCACCTGCCGGGCTATGTCTGGGTCGAGATTACCAAGCGATGCAACCTGCGTTGCCGCTCCTGCGAAAAGCGATACGGCCTGGGCGATTCGGAATCGGAAATGCCTCTGGGACTCTTCGAAAAAATCCTGACGCGCATCGGGCCTTATGTGAGCGACGTGAACATCACAGGCGTGGGCGAGCCTTTTTTTCACAAGGACGCGAAAAAAATTCTGGGCATGCTCGCCGCCTTTCCGAATATCAACACGGAACTCACCACCAACGGCCAGTTGATGGACGAGGACTGGCTCCAGCAATTGTCGCGCATGCGATGCATTGTCGCTTTTTCCGTAGACGGTACGAGCCAGGAGTCCTTTTCCTTCAACCGCCCCGGCGCCGACGTGGAAAAGCTGCGATGGGCGCTGGCGCGGGCAAGGGAACTGGAATTGGCCGCGCCGGATCCGAACCAGTTCCTCTTCCGACGCAAGATCAATTTTCTGGTCATGCGCGAGACAATGGACGAGATACCGGAGATCGTGCAGTGGGCGGCGGATTATAACGTGATCGACCTGAGCCTGAACCTGATGAACAACTGGGGCGCACCGGCGGATTTCTGGAAGGAACAGAACCCGCTGAACTATCGCAAGGAACTCCGCGCGCGAATCGAGGAGGCCCGCGAGCTGGCCCGCGAAAAGGGCGTGAACCTGACCGCGCCCGACGTGGCTCCCGAGGCAACGCCTGAAATGGAAATACACGAAAACCACGAGGCAAAGGGCATCCTGAAATACTTCAAGGCCGACCAGATGACCAGGGAAGGCTACCCGCGATTCGAGGACCGCTTCTGCGACTTCCCTTTTCGCACCATGTACTTCCACGTGAATGGCGACGCCAGCGTCTGTTGCGCCGCCCAGTGGCATCCCTCGCGCCTGGGCAACCTGAAGAAGCGTTCCCTGCCCCGCATCTGGAACAGCCTGCGAAGCCGACGCGTGCGCTCGGGGATGCTCATCGGATCACACACGCCCTACTGCCGGTCCTGCCCGCTTCCAAACGGTCTGGGTCGGGGTAATCCGCGGGGGTAAGGATTGGTCTATAGCGAATCTCGAAAGTCTTTCTGCCAAACAAAAGCCGCGAGATTCTGCCAAAGGGTCAAAAGCATCATTTCTCGGGCTTCAGAGCCGCCCATGTAAAAAGGATACTCGAAAAACTTTCGAGAACGGCTCTATATTTTTCGATTGCGATTGCGAGGGCCTGTGGACGATATGGGTAAAATTATTCAAAAACTTCCCGCCTTCCTGACCCAATTTCGCCTGGCGATTTATATCATTTATTTCCTGCAACGCTTCTGGGTGATTCGACGTGACGCGCTTTTTCCGATTTATGACGGACTGGGCTATTTTATCAAGGCCTGCTGGATGGCGGGCGATCCCCTGCACAACAGCTTTGGCTTCGAGGCATTCGAATACCTCGCCGTGCGACCGCCGGGCAGCATGTGGCTCAGCTTGCCGGGCATGCTATTGCGGCCATCCTTCAGTGTCTTCGCCTCGATGCTCATGATATGGATGCTGGTTTTTCTGGAGATCGGATTACAGGGCATCTTTCGCGGGCGACGGAAAAATCTGCGCGGCGCGGCGGCTCTGCTGATTCTGGGCGGCCTGGGTGTGATGTATGACGCCCTCGCGCCTTATTACGTGGACATGCTTTTTGTGGGTGAGACGGTAGCGGCTGTCGGGCTGGCGGTGTGGTGGATGCGTCGCGGCGGTTGGGGCAAGGCGGTGGCATGTGGTCTGTGCCTGAGCCTTTGCGTCCTGACCAAACCCTCCGGACTTTTCACTTATGTGGCCGTCTTCGTCGCGGTCATGGGCGGACGCGCCGTCCTGTGGCTGCAATATCATGAAAAAGGCATGAAGTTTTTTCCGCCAAAAAAGGGCATCCTGCAAGGGCTGGTCCTCACGATATGCGCCATGCCCGGGCTCTTCGGACTTTTCTTTACACCATATTCTTTTGTCATCACCGGCATGAGCATTCCCCTATCCGAAACCACCCTCGGGCGCGTGGCCGTGCAAGACAAGTTCAGCCTGGATGCGCTTATCACCATCCTGCGCCAGTTCGTCGAAGACCTGGGCCTGCCTCTCGCGATCATGGTACTTGGCGGAATCGGCGCGCATTTGCTTCCGTCAGAACGCATCCGGCGGCCTGATTATTCGATAGGGATCGGCTTGCTCCTGGCGGCGGCTGTGTTGATTTTCTACATGCTGCTCGTGCCCATGAAAATGCACCGCTATATCGCTCCTGGATCGGCGGTTCTGCTCTGCGCCTTTACCTGGCTCATGGCGCGGCGCGGACCATCGCGCGTGTTTTTGGGCTTCACGCTGCTGCTGGTGATCCTGTGGCGGGGGCTGTTTTTTGTGGACCTTCTCCCAAAGGAACATTGGGTGCGCTTTACGGGCGGACGCTATTCCATGCGGCCCATTCACGAGTTTCTCGGGAAGATGAACGCGATCATGCAAGAAAGTTCCACGCCGGAACCCCTTGTTTTCGCGTCGGAAGTCTCACACTATACCGACGCCCTCTGGACGGTGCAACAGGTGCAGGCCCACGAGATCAAACCGGCGCTGCGGATTTTTGGTTTTGCAAAAAACTTCAATCTTAACGCGCCGTCATTCCCGAATTTCGACCTGGCCCACATGCCGAAATTTCTCGAAGCCGACATCCTGATCGTGGCGAAACCGAACGACGCGCTCAAATTCGATCCCGCCTCCACCAGCGCCGACTGGAAGCGCCTCAACGATATGCTCTGGCAGGAAGACGCGGCCCGGCGCGCCGGATTTGACCTGGCCTTTACGCACGACACAGTCAAGGTATTCAAGGCCCGCAGCTTCGACATGCTTACCGCCGACCTGCCCGCCGTTTCGCGCGCGAGGATTCTGCTCGAGGCGGGATTCCAATCGCCCGAAGGCAAAATCCAGAGCGCGTCCCTCGCCGGCATCACGCGCCTCGAAAGCATCGAACCCCGCGACCGGAGCCTGATATTTGCGCGCGGCGATCAGGGCCTGGGATTTTTGATGCATGCGCCTTATGCTGGAAACAAGCTGCCCGAATCCGCTATTATGGAACTGGAGAAAGACGACCGCATCTACACGCAACTCCGCGCCAGCGACTGGGGGGATGGCGTGATTGTGCGGCTGGAACCGGTCGGGGTGAATCCGGCGACCAACATGCCCTACGACGCGATGGAAGTGGTGATCGACCCCGGCGGTTTCGCTCGAATCGACCTGGCCAACAGCCCTGGCGGCTGGTGGCGAAATGCCGAACGCCTTGAAATTCGCCTCAACGTCTTCGCCGGAAAAAAGGGCAATACGCAAGACGACTGCATCACCCTGTGGATAAGGCCGAAGAACGATGACAGCTAAAACCAGCGAAAAAATCACGGCCTTCTTTTTGGCGAACTGGCGTTATTTCGGCTATATGGCCTTTCTTATATTGCGCATCTACCGATGGCTCATGGATCGCCCTTTTCCGACAGACGACGGTGTGCCCTATTACCTGAAGTCGGCCTGGATGGCAATGGATCCACTGCGCAACGCCATGCCCTGGAACGCCTTCGCCTTCATGCCCCATCGTCCTCCGGGACCCATGTGGCTGAGCCTGCCTTTCCTGAGTATTGACGTGTCTTTTGCCATGTTTTTTCTCGCGCTGATTATCTGGAGCATCATATTTGTCGAGCTCGGATCGCGGGCGCTGTTTTCGCGGGAGCAGGCATTCTTTCGCAATGTTGCGGCCCTTCTGGTTCTGGGGGGCAATGCCGTTTTCTTCGCGGGGTTCGAGACTTATTATGTCGATTTTCTATTCACGGCAATCACCTTCTGCGCCTTTGCCATGGGCCTGGGATGGATGCGCGAGGGGCGGCTTTCGCTGGCTATCGGCTGCGGACTCAGCATGGCCTTGGCGCTCTGGACCAAGCCGGCGGGACTGGCGGTGATCCTGTCTGTCTCGGGCGGATTGGTAGCGGCGCAGTTTTTGGATTTTCTTATCTCCAGGAAAAACCAAACCGGCTTCGCGCTGAAAAAACGGGGCGTCCAACTCGCCCTCATTTTCGCCCTGGCGGGAATTGCCGTGGCCACGCTTTTCTTCACCGATTATGTCCGCGCCTGGGAAGACTATCGGCCCGACAAGCAGACGAATTGGCAGCGTCAGTTTCTCGAACCCTGGTATTCCGTGGACAAGGGCATGGGCGTCGCGCAATCGCTGGCACAGGTCTTTCGCAACCTGAGCGAACTTTTGGGGCCGCCCGTCTTGCTCTTGCTGGTTTTCGGTTTTGCCTGGTGGGCCCATGCGCGGCTGAACCGACGCTCCTGGTCGTCGGCGCGAATCCCCACCTGGCTGTATCTGGCTGTGGCCTTGTTCGGGGTATTTCTCTTTACGCTGGTCCTGCCGGTGAAGACGAATCGCTACACGGCGCCTCTCGCCGCAATGGTACTGGCTGCGGGGCTCTATGTGCTTTCGCGGAGGAAGCGCGGCTGCGTGCTGATTGTTTCGGCCATGCTGGCAGTCGCCCTGCTTTGGCGCATTCTCATCATCACCAACGCCATCCCCTACCGCGCCTGGGTCGTTCCCGAGCGGCGATTTGCCTTTTCCATGGTGGATGCTCGCGAGAATCTTCGCCGTATTGACAGGATCGATGTGGACGACAAGACCGTTGATGTGATTGCCATGAATCCCTCGCTTGAAACGGGCGCGCTCTTCATGATCAAGGAAGCCCGTGAACATGGCCTGGAAGAAGCCATCGAAGAATTGCATGTTTCCAAACCCGTGGAACCGCACGTGCCCATGTGGCCGGAATTTCATCTCGATGGCATGCAGCATTTTCAGACGGCGGATGTCATGATCGTCCAGGGCCAGCATCCCGATGTTTATTTTCCGCAGGGATCGCGCCGCCAGGATATGCTCCAGATGGAGCGGGACATGTGGGACGTGGAAAAGGCGCGCGCCGCCGGATGGGAACTTGTTCGCGAGACGCCCTTCAAGCGCATTTACGAAAGCCGTCGCTCGACCGATGGGTTATCCGACAGCACCATTCGCCTTATGCGCGGGCGCTATATGGCCGGGGCCGATTTTCATTCCGAAGAAGGCCGCGCGCTGAAGCAGTCCTTCTACACCATGCAGGCCTATGAATCCCTGCAACCGGAAGGCCGCGATCTGGCTGTCTCGGACATGTTCGCCGGATCACGGGGCATCATGGCCCATGCGCCTTATGACGGGAATCCGCTGCCCGAGGCGCTGGTTTTTTCCGTGAAGCCCGGGGACCGTTTCTGGATTGAGGCCCGGCGCGATGGTGAAGGCGATGGCATTGTGGTGGTGATGGACCGGTATGAGGAAGACGGCTGGGCGCGCTTTGCCGATCTTTATGTCCCGCACAAGGGCGACCTCGAAATCCTTATCGACGATCATGTCGATCCCGCGGAGCCCTTTCCCGACCGCATCCGTCTGCGCTTTTACGCCGGGGCCGCCGACAATACATGGAACGATTGCGCGGTCGTCGCGGTACGTCCGCCGCTGACGGCGAAATAATCGAATCGGCTCAGCCTTCTTCGGGCCCTTCCCATTTGGCCTTGGGAACATAAAAGCAATCTTCCATTGCCCAGTTCATGTCGGGTGGCCGCAGGTAGAGTTCGTGAAAGGGGCTGAAGGCCAGGCCGGCCATGTCGTTTTCTTCCTTCAGCACGGCCTGGATGGCATAGCGTCCCGGATTCAGGCGCAGCTCATCCACGCGCACGTCCACATAGCCCTTGCCTTGGATCCGGTCCGGAACCCATCCTTCCTTGCGGCTTCGCAGGACCATGGCGCAGGGGCCGCTGTGGGCCGATGCCGTAAGGACAAAATTCGGATTTCGCAATTCCTCGACACAGCGATAATGAATACGGAAAATGGCGGGCTCCCCCAAGCCGATTTCGCTGGTCTTTTCTCCATCGATATTTCGCAATTCCAGATCGCAGGAATAATCTTCCAAGGCTTCCGTGTTTGTTTTGTCGGATAAACTGCCGAGCGCCTCCTGCTGGATGTGGCGATCATAGGCTTCGAGCACTTCGGCAATGTCGCCCTGTTTTTGCACCTGGCCATGGACCAGCAAAATGCCCTGATGGCAGGATTGGCGAATGGCCCACATGTCGTGGGACACCAGGATAATGATCGTGCCTTGCTGGCGCAGTTCGCGGATGCGCTGGTGGCATCGCGCCTGAAAACGCGCGTCGCCCACGGCCAGCACCTCGTCCACCAGCAGGATGTCGGGCCGCACCTGCGCCGCCACGGCAAAGCCCAGCCGCACAAACATGCCCGAACTGTAACGCTTTACGGGAGAATCGATATACGCGCCGATTCCCGCAAAGTCCACGATATCGTCCATCACCTCGTGGATTTCCCGACGCTTGAGTCCCAGGATGGAACCGTTGAGATAGATATTTTCGCGACCGGTGAGTTCGGGATGAAAACCCGCGCCCAAGGCGATGAGCGCCGAAATCGAGCCACGCACCAGCACATGTCCCCGATTGATCTGGCAGATGCCCGACAGGATGCGCAGGGCCGTGGTCTTGCCCGATCCGTTGGGGCCAACAATGCCCAGGCTCATGCCTTCTTCCAGACGAAACGAAACATCCTGCAGCGCCCAGAACTCATGCTGTTCGGGCTTTTTGCCCAAGACGATCTGGATCAGCTTGCGAAAGCGGTTCGAACCGTAGCGCCGATCATATTGCTTCCAGACACTGTCGAAGATGACACGTTCCATATTGATTACGGCCCGTCATGCCGACTCAGACGACGTCGGCAAAATAGCGCTCCTCGTGTTTAAAAAATGAGTATCCGGCCAAAAGCAAAGTCACGGAAAAAGCCGCCGCGTACATGACATGATTTTCCCAGGGATCCTGACGCGAAATCAGCACCAGGCGAATCCCGTCGAGAAGTCCCGTCATGGGGTTTACGATGATCAGCGTCGTGGCGCGTCCACCGGCCAGTGCCCGCAGGGGATAAAAAATAGGCGTCAGAAAAAGCCACAAAAGCAGGGCCAGGTTAATCAGGTGGGACACATCGCGAAAATAGACCTGCATCGTTGCCGCAAAAAAAGCCAGTCCCAGGATAAAGGATGTCAGGAAAAACATGAAAACCGGAATCCATAACCAGCGCACATGCGGCACAAAGCGATAGGTCCCCGCGAAATGCTTGGCCAGTTCCGGAAAGGATTCATCCAATGCGCCCAGATAATGCGTACCCACAAAAGCCACCACCATAAACATGAGAAAGGCTACGAACCAATCCACCAAATTCATCAGCACCGATGAAATAGGCAAAACCTCGCGCGGGAAATAGACCTTTGTCACGAGGTCCATATTGCTGACCAGGGCCGTGGACCCATTCAGGATGCCCCGCTGGAAAAAGTTCCAGAAAGTGAGCATACATAGCGCATAGATGGGAAAGGGGCAGGGGTAGTTGACCTTGCCCGTCAGGCCGGATCGGGTGAAGACATAGGACACGACAATAGTTATGGCGGCCGGCGTCAGCAGCGCCCAGCCGATGCCCAGCATCGATTGCTTATAACGGGAACGCAGTCCGCGAACGACCAGCGACCAGAGGAGCCAGCGACTGTGCCAGAGCCGGCCAAGATGCTGGACCAGCAAGAGATCGAAGACAAAGAAACGCCGAAAGGCCTGCGGAAGTCGTGATTCATCCTCCCGCACCGTAATCTCCATGGTGGTAGTTTGCCGCTTTTCAGGCACTGTCATACTTTCCCAACCAGCAAAATCGCTTGTCTCATATATCTTTATCGCGTCTTCGGGGGCTATCCTGAAATGAAAATGCTCGATTTAGCAAAATTCTCTCATTCTGGACAGTTTGAGCATAGCCGGAGCCGATTTTACCAGGCCCGGACCCGCAGAGAAAGGCATTCTTCCTCAGCCGAAAAAGGCCGAAGGCCAAGACGATCTTTGGTATATCGCTTTCCTTATTGACTGTCAAGAGGCGACTTATCTGAGCCCCATCGTACCGCCGGCATCCTGCCGGCAGCGGAACACTGGAACCGGCAATTATCCTTGTGCGGAAATGAATCCTCCCACAGAAAGACCTTTGTGCCGGCAAGATGCCGGCGGTACGTCGGGACGCGTCAATAGAGGATACTCCGATTTTCTGTTTTTTCAGGCTTGCGTCTCTTGTTTTTTTCCGGGCATAATCGCACTCATGAAAGGAGTGTTTCACCATGGCAAAACACGTGGACAATCGTCCGAATATTATTCTCTTTATCACCGACCAGATGCGGGGCGACTGCCTCAGCATTGATGGCCACCCCGTTATCCAGACACCCTATATCGACCAGGAGGCCGGACAAGGCATCCATTTCAAGCATGGCTACACGGAATGCCCGGTATGCGTTCCGGCGCGTAGATCCCTCATGACCGGCCAGCGGCCCGCCACACAGGGCGTCACCATGAACTATGATACCTGGCTGCACGGCCCCACCTTACCTGAGGAACTGGCGAAGGCCGGATACCAGACCCATCTCGTTGGCAAGCTCCATCTCTGGCCCAAGCGCAAGCGCTATGGCTTTGAAAGCGAAGACTGGGCCGACAGCCCCGTCCAGGCCGATACAGACTATGACAAGTGGCTCAACGAGCAGGGCCTTACCATGCCCAACCCGGGGATGGCCCATGGCGCGAATCAGAACGGATGGGTTTCGCGGCCCTTTCATCTGGAAGAACGCTATCACTTCACCAACTGGTGCGCCGACAAGGCGATGGAGTTTATCGGACGGCGCGATCCTACGCGGCCCTTTTTTCTGAAGGTGAGTTTCCACCAGCCTCACGAGCCCTGCACGCCGCCGCAGATGTATTGGGACCGCTATATGAACATGGATCTGGGCGAGCCCTGGGAGGGCGACTGGTCGCACTATTACGACGAAGTGCCGAAGGGCCAGGGCGTTTGCTCGTGGCGCACGCTGTTGAGTCCGGCGCAGCTCAAGCAATACCGCGCCGGATACTATGGATGTATCAATCATATCGATGACCAGATCGGCCGCATCATGTGCTGGGTTCCGCGAAATACTATTTTCATCTTCACCTCGGACCATGGCGAGATGCTGGGTGACCACCAGTGGATTCGTAAGCGCAATGCCTTTGAGCCGAGTGCGCGCATTCCTTATGTCATTCGCTTTCCGGAAGAAATGGGCATTCCCCAGAAACGGGTGTGTGAAGCACCGGTTCAGCTGATGGACCTGATGCCGACGCTACTCGATGCCGCGGGGGCCGCAATCCCCGAGAGTGTGGACGGGCAGAGCCTGTTGCCTTATCTGCGGGGCGAAGCCCAATGGCGGGAATATGTCCATGGCGAATGTGCCGATGTGCCGAGTATGGATAGCGGCATGCAATACGTTACCAACGGCAAGCAGAAATATATCTGGTTTCCGGGCCCCGGTGAGGAACTCTACTTTGACCTGGAAAAGGATCCCAAGGAACTCCACAATCTGGCGCAAGACGCTGACCGTCAGGATGAGATCGCAATCTGGCGACAGCGCCTGATCCAGGAACTTGCGGGTCGGCCCGAAGGTTTTGTCAAGGACGGCAAACTCGTCGCGCTTGGCAGCAACACGCCCTTCTGCCTGCCGGGGTATGAAAAGGAAAATTTCGTTTAGGAGGGATCAGAATCTCCAAAACCGCAGCGTCCGGCCCAAGACGCTGCGGTTATCCTCGGTGATTTCGCTCCTCCGGAGTCCCCATAATAAAAAAACCACCCTTCCTGAAGAAGAGTGGGGTACGGTATCAATTTGTTTTTATTGGTTTTAAATGGTCGGGGTGGCGGGACTTGAACCCGCGACCTCTTGACCCCCAGTCAAGCACGCTAGCCATCTGCGCCACACCCCGACCTTGGGTGTTCCGGGCGTTTCCGATTGCCCGGCCTGCCTTTATCCATTTTCAGGGGTGATTTGTCAATGGAAAATCTTGCAAGGGCGCATTTTTTTTAGGAAATCGATGATTTTTATGAGAAAAGGAAAATAATATCCTGTCCAAGTGATTTAAAATGAACATTCGACAAGAAAAATAAAATAATCGGAAAAAATGCCTCAAGTTTTCCTAAAGACGGGTCGATAGGTACAATGCGGCGGATTGCATCTATAACATGCAAACCGCCACTTTTTTCTGGATGGAGGTTTAAGATGAGTGTCGGCAGTATTTCACAGGCCCAGACGGCGATGCAGTCCATGCAGATGATGCAGGATTTGTCCACCTCGGTCATGCGGAAGGAACTCGATGTTCAGAAGCGGCAGGGGGAGGCGGCTGTTGAACTGATCCAGGCGGCGTCCATACCGGTGCAGTCCGGTGGAAAAGGCGGCATCGTGAATACGATTGCCTGATCGGCCCGGTCCTTTCAAAACCATGCAATCCAAAGGTCAGAGCGCAAAGCCCTGGCCTTTTTTCTTTTGTAATCCGGTATCTTTTTACCCATAACCAACCTGTTCGTATTTACCGGATCATCCAAACCATGCCGCGCAACTGGCGGACCGGATTCGGGAAAAGATGGGAAAAGGTCTGGATTGGGTGGCGCTTATCTCTACAAGCGTCGCAAGGAAAAAGCCGTCATGCAGGAATGGGACCCCTGGGAGCGCGAGGAGGACGAAGACGACCGTCGTCCCTACGATCCCAGCGAGGATGGCTGGTAAGGGCATAATAGACACCCGGATTTTTCCCAGTGCTTATGGCGTAAATATGTTGGAAGTTGGTTTCGTTTTTTATGGAGCCATGGGCTTCCTCCGGTGTGGATTGAACTGGAGCAGGGCAATGAAGGGCCGTGGGAACAGTCCGGGCGAAGGATAGCGCAGGCGGCAGGATGCGTCCATTCCCGCAAGGGCCCTTAAATACGCTTGGGGGGATATTTTTTGGTGGTGTGCAGAAAGGGCGGGCGAGTCGGACTAGTCGGACTTTTCGGACGGGTTGGGCGGTTTGGACGAGGGA
>CAYWYC010000092.1:0-5753 GCA_964462565.1 uncultured Candidatus Sumerlaeota bacterium
AATTTTCCAGGGTGATGAATGGATTCCATTCAACCCGACGCCCCTCACGGGGCTGACTACGAACATGCAAACCTTTCAGAAAATTCCGACAAATGGGTTGTGGTCAAAGCCCATTTTGAAGCCTTGCTCTAAAGTTTTTCGATTATACTTTTGGGATTGACGGCTCTGAAGCCCGAGAATGGTGCTTTTGACCCTTTTGCGAAATCTCGCGGCTTTTATCTGGCAGAAAGACTTTTGAGATTCGCCATAAGCAAAGAAAAACTTGCCAAAGCAGACGGCTTGCACTAATTTGGGGGCAATCTGCGTAATGAATCAGGAATCACTACTGCTTTTGGCAAAATCACCGGGAAGGAAATAATGCGATGCCTATTCGCCCAAAATCCATGAACGGGTACGACGAGGAAGCCGACTCCTGTCCCAAGTGCGGCTATGTGTCGCAGGTAAAGGATGAACAGGACGATACCTGGAGCGGACTGGAAAATTATTCCCTGATTGTGGCAGGAATCATGGCGATTATCGGAATGTGTTTCAGTCTTTTATACGGCCTGTATAGTGTTTTGCTTTCAATAATGGAAAATGATATAATCATTACCTTTGCCGGCTTTTATCTGATATTTATTGCAGCACCCACATCCTATGCTTTTTATGTCGTTCTGAACTATGTTTACCGGCTCAAGAAAAAGAAATAGAGGCTCAACCGTTCTCAGGTTCAGCCCCTTTGGTGTTTGCATCGCGTCGCCTTTCCCCATGTCAGGGGCGTGTTGGGGTAATTTTGCCTTGCGTGAAACCCCAAATTATGAAAGAATAAGGTATGGATGTAGTGTGTCTCATTCCTTTATTTTTGCATTGTGGGGCATGATAAGTCGGCGCATAAGGGTGATACTTCAAGAGCTATCTGAGGGGGAAATGTTCCTGTTTATCCCGATTATTTAGTCGGCTCTTGCAATAAACGCTGCTCTAACTATACCACGCATCCCTGTTTTCTGAAGCATACCGGCGGTATTATTTGGCATATTCGTAACCAAAAAGGAGAATATAATGATCCAGGCAGCAAACTCGAAAGCGATGGGAAAACTTTTTAGTGGGGGCGGCCTGCGCGGGCACGAAAGGCATCATTCAAATCGCCTGCTCCTGGGCTTTATTTTTCTTTTCACGCTCCTTTCCGTCGGTGCCGCATTCGCCGTCACCCCGGTTGTGGACAGCATCGTCCGTCAGAATCCGACTGACCAATACGTCAATACGAATCAGGTCATCTTTCGCGTGACCTTTGAAAATGATATCGACCCTACCAGTTTTGATGCTGGAGATATCACTCTCCAAGCTTCTTTTTTCTCTCCCACTGTTGATTCCATTACCGAAATTACACCAAGCACGGTTTTTGACGTTGCCGTGGATACGACGGGCGGTATTGAGGATGTTAAACTGAATATTCTGAATACAGCCACAATTGACGATGGTCTGGGCAACAGTATTGCCACAAATTTTACTACAGGCGAATATTATATTATTGATAGAGATCCCCCAGCAGTTAACTATATTTATCGCTTGGGTCTTGGGCCCCAGGATACAAATGCCACAACTATAACCTGGTCTATTAATTTTATTGAGAGCCATGGTGTTTCTTCACCTACCTTAAGCCCTGATGATTTCACACTTACCTACCTTAGCGGGACTTTGGTCGGGGCCTCAATCGCAGATATACGGGAAGACAACGTCGGCGTTAATTATTCCGTTGATTTTGTGACAGGCATAGGTGAAGCAGAAGTTCGACTGGACGTGCACGCTTCCACCGCCACCATTACCGACTTTGCCGGTAACAGTTTAGTGGCGGATTTTACTTCCGGGCAGACATTCCGGGTTGATACGCTTGCACCGTCCGTTGGGAGTATTGTGAGACAGACCCCGGCCACCCAGGGCACGAACGCTTCTACGGTTGTCTGGCGGGTGAGTTTTGCCTCAGACATCGACGGCACAACTCTGGCAGCCGACGATTTTACGCTGACTCCGGTGGGTGGGGCAGTTTCCGGGCCTTCGGTGACCAATATTGCCGCCGTGACTCCCGGCTCAGTTTACGATGTAACCGTGGATACGGGGACGGGTGATGGTGAACTTCGCCTGGACATTCTGGCCGCTACCGCCACCATTTCCGATTCTATCGGGAATCCCCTGACCATAGACTTCACCACCGGCGAAACCTACATCATCGACAAAAGCGTGCCCACGGCTGCTTTTACTGCAGTGACGCCGGACCCCCGCAATGTGCCGGTTACGACGGTGGACCTCGCTTTCTCGGAAGACGTAACGGGTGTGGACATCGCCGACTTCAGCCTGACTCTCGACGGCGCGCCCGTGACTCTGGGCGCCGAAGACCTGTCGGCTGTTGACGCTGCCAACTACCAACTCCTCCTCGATGACGAATCAACCACGGAGGGCGTCTATGTCCTGACTCTGACTGCCGCCGGTTCTGGAATTACCGACGGTATCAATACGATTGATGCCGACGCCTCCGTCAGCTGGACCATGGACCTGACGGGGCCCACGGCCGATATCGTTGATGTCTCGCCCGATCCTACCAACACGCTGACGGGACTGGTGGATATTACTTTTAACGAAGCCATCACGACCGACAGCCTGACGATTGACGACTTTGAACTCACTCACAACAGCGTGGCCGTGGACATTACGTCTTCCGCCACCATCTCCGACGGTGGAACGGGCACAGACTTCCAGATTGACCTGACCACGGTGACGGCAGCCATGGGTGAAGGCGCCTACACGCTGCGTCTGCTGGCCAGTTCCGACGTGACCGACTGGGCCGGCAACAGCCTGGCCGCCGACGCGTCGGATAACTGGGTGATTGACCAGACGCCTCCGACGCCGACCATCGTCGCCGTTACACCGGATCCGCGAACCACACCCGTCAACGCGGTGCAGATCACCTTTGACGAAGACGTTTTCAATGTTTCGGTGGATGATTTTACACTGACCAGCAACGGCGTTCTTGTGGATATCAGCGGTTCGACCCTGACGCAGGTCAGCCAGGATTCTTATCTGCTCGATATTTCCGACGACACCGCCGGATCCGCCGACTTTGTCCTGACCCTTTCGGCTTCGGGAAGCGGCATTGTCGATGAAGCGGGCAACCTGATGACTGCTGACGCCAGCGACGCCTGGACCAGTGACTTCGATCCGCCGACTGTGGACATTGTCGATGTAACGCCGAATCCGCGTAAAACTTCGCTGAGCTGGCTAGATATTGCCTTCAGCGAAGACGTCAGCGGCGTTGACATCAGCGATTTTGCCATCACCCATAACGGCAGTCCCGTCCCGGGAACCAGTACGCCGCTCTCGGTTGTCAATGCCGCCAATTATCGGATCTATATGCTTGGGATTACCGACAGCACAAGCGGAACCTTTGTCATCACGCTCAACCCGATCGGCTCCGGCATTACCGATGCGGCAGGCAACCCCCTGCTCGCGGGCGATACCGAAACTTTTGAAATTGACACCGCACCGCCTTACGTGGTTGATGTTTCCAGTCCGATGCCTGATGGCCTTTATGGAATTGGTACGGTCACCACCATCACCGTCACCTTCAACGAAGCCATGAGTGTAGAAGACAGCGTCTGGCTGAACCTGGACATACCCAGCTTCCCCGCTTACGCGGTCTATGACAGCGGCGATCAGACCAGCACACTGAGCCTGCTTTACACCGTGGAAGAAGGTCACGAAAGCAGCGAACTGGCTTATCTGGACGCGACGGCGCTTCTTACGTCGGGGGCGCTTACGGACCTGGCTTCGAACAATGCCATCGTGACATTGCCCGATCCCGGAACCACCCATTCGCTCAGCTTCAACAAGGATATCCAGATAGACGGCATACGTCCCGTTTATTCCAATATCTTGACAACGCCTTCCATGCTCAAAACCGGAGACGCCACCACGATCACCTTTACCGTATCGGAAACGCTCCAAAGCAGCCCGACCGTTACAGTCAACGGCAACGCCGCCACCTCGGTCAGCAACAGCGGCCTGGATTACGCCTTTACTTACACCGCCCTGGCTTCGGATCCGGAAGGTTGGCTCGATGTCGTTATCAGTGGCAATGACCTGGCCGGCAACGCAGGTATCAGCACGCAGAGCGCATTGCTTCTGATTGATAATACACCGCCTACCGGTACCTTGGCGATTAACGATGGCAGCACCTACACGGCAACGGCCGACGTGGTCCTGACGCTTGACGCCAGCGACGGTACCAGCGGCACCAGCGGTCTTGCCAATATGCGATTCAGCACCGACACGCTGACCTGGACCGCCTGGGAAGCATACAGTTCCACCCGCACCTGGACCCTGGAGTCCGGCGATGGACCCAAGACGCTCTGGGTCCAGTACCGGGATGCCCTCCTGAATACCTCGGCTCCAAGCAGCGACACCATCCATCTGGACACCTTCCTGCCCGAGTCCGCTGTCTTCGCGCCCACCGGCACAGCCTCGACAACCCTGCTGACTGTCGAGTGGAATTATGCCGACAACGGCCCGGCTCCCTCTGGGGTGGCTCAGGTGGAAATCTGGTATGAAAAGGTTGGGACCGGAATTCCCGCTCAGCGCTACGCGACCGTCAATGCCGGCACCAACGCCATAGTCTTTAACACCACGGCGCGCGGTCCCGGTCTCTATGGTTTCTACAGCATAGCCATCGACAATGCCGGAAACCGCGAAGCCGCGCCGGCCACCCATGATGTCACCGTCCTGCGTATGCCGGTTTCCGTGGGCGAGATATTCTACGAACCCTTTAACTACAACGGAGGCTTTCTCACTCAGGTTGGTTCTGCCGACTGGACCCAACTCAGCGGCAACCGCGATTATCGTATCCAGGCAAATGGTTCCCTTGATTATCCCGACCTGCGCACGCCTCAGGGCAACCTGGCTGAGCATCGCGGCGGAACGGCGACTGAGGACGTTGCCCATTTCCTGGACAGCCCCTTCTCCCGCTTTTCCGGCGCCGACATCATCATGTATAACTCTTTCCTGCTCCAGGTGAACAGCATCCCGACGGGCATTACGGAGGATTACTTCTTCTACTACCTGGATGCCGCCGGTGGTACCTTCGGCCGTGGACGCATCTATTTCCGGCCTGCGGGTACCGGTTTCCAGGTTGGTCTGCGATATACCTCCTTTGGCGATATCAAGTGGGCCTCCAGCAGCTACGCACTGGGACAGACCATTATGCTGGTTACCAAGATCACCCTCTTTGACGACGGCTCCCGGGACCAGATTGACCTGTTCCTGAACCCGACACCGGGGAATCCCGAGCCGGCCAGCGCCAACCTCACCGACCAGGCAGCCGGCGCGCTGCACGATTTCTCCAGCAGCGGCATCGGTGGTATCGCAATGCGTCAGACTTCATCGTCCTTCTTCGGATTTGTCGATGAAATCCGCATCGGCGATACCTGGGAATCGGTCACGCCTTCCGGCACGATCCCCATTGAAACCTCGGTGAATACCTGGACCCTCTACGAATAAGGCGCAAGGCCCTCGCGGCCAGGCGCAATCGATACCAACCGGGGAAGGCCAAGCGCTTTCCCCGGTTTTTCATGTCCGTCTCAAAATTGAATTTGCTTTTCCTCCGGAGCCTTTCTATGCTGTGGGCTGTATGTCTGGATGTTCTCGAAAGCAATTCGGTTCAGGTTGGCTTTTCAACATAATATCAGAGAACACGGGTGGTTAAGCGCCAATGGCGCGCCCGATAATAG
>CAYWYC010000092.1:5853-13882 GCA_964462565.1 uncultured Candidatus Sumerlaeota bacterium
AGAGAACACGGGTGGTTAAGCGCCAATGGCGCGCCCGATAATAGCCAGGGGTTTTAACCCCTGGAATAACGCAGATAAATGAGAAGAGGGCTGAAGGCCCGATCAAGGAGTGTAAATATGGCGCCGCAATATGTCTTTACCATGCTGGGACTCACCAAGTCCTACGGCAGCAAAACCGTCCTCAAGGATATCAACCTCTGTTTTTTCCCCGGCGCCAAGATTGGCGTCGTCGGCAACAACGGCTCAGGAAAGTCCACCCTCCTGCGCATCATGGCCGGGCAGGACCAGGATTTCGACGGCCAGGCCGATCCCGAAAAGAACATCCGGGTCGGACTCGTGCCCCAGGAGCCGCACCTGGACGAAGGCAAAACGGTGCGCGAAAATATTGAGGAAGCCTTTGCCGAAATCAAACGAATGCTTGCCGAATACGACGAAGTGGCCGCCAAACTCGGTGAACCGCTCGATGCCGACGAAATGGAAAAGGCCATGAGCCGCATGGCGCGCCTCCAGGACCGAATCGACGCCGTAGGCGGATGGGAACTCGACCGCCACGTCGAAGCCGCCGCCGACGCCCTCGTGCTGCCGCCTGACGAGGTCAGCGTGGATAATCTCAGCGGGGGAGAGCGCCGCCGCGTGGCCCTGTGCCGGGCCCTGCTCGAAAAACCCGACATCCTTCTCCTCGACGAACCCACCAACCATCTCGACGCCGAAACGGTCCAGTGGCTCGAAGAGCAACTCAACGACTACGAAGGCTGCGTCATAATCGTCACCCATGACCGCTACTTCCTTGACAATATCACCAAGTGGATTCTCGAACTCGACAACAGCCGGGGCATTCCCTTCGAAGGCAACTATTCCTCCTGGCTCGGCCAGAAACTCGAAATCCTGGCCCGCAACGAAAAGAAGGAATCGGAACGTCGCAAGTCCCTCGAACGCGAACTCAAGTGGATCCGCATGAGCACAGCCGACCGCCAGGAACTCAGCCAGGCGCGAATCAAGGGCTATGAGCAGCTCGTCGTGCAGGAGCAGTCCATCAGCGAAAATGCCACCGTCATCGAAATTCCCGCCGCCGAACGCCTCGGCAATGACGTGCTCGAATTCAAAAACGTCACCAAGGGTTTCGGCGACAATGTCCTGATCAAGGACCTCAGTTTCAACGTCCCCCGCGGCGCCATCGTTGGCGTGGTCGGGCCCAACGGTGCGGGTAAGACCACTCTCTTCCGCATGGTGGTCGGCGAGGATCAGCCCGATTCCGGCGAAGTCAGCCTGGGCGATACGGTGGACCTGGCCTATGTGGACCAGCACCGCGACGACCTGGATGACGACAACACCGTCTGGGAAGAAATTTCCGGCGGCCAGGAATCGCTCGAACTCGGCGGAAGGTCCATCCCTTCGCGCAATTATGTTTCCCGCTTCAACTTCAAGGGCGCCGACCAGCAGAAATCGGTGGGCGACCTTTCCGGCGGTGAACGCAACCGTGTCCACCTGGCCAAACTCATCAAGCGGGGCGGCAACTTTCTCCTCCTTGACGAACCGACTAACGACCTCGACGTCAACGCCCTGCGTATGCTCGAAGACGCCATCCACCGCTTCACCGGCTGCGCCATGATCATCAGCCACGACCGCTTCTTCCTTGACCGCGTCTGTACGCATCTGCTGGTCTTCGAGGGCGAAGGCATGGTGCGCTGGTTCGAGGGCAACTTTCAGGAATATGAAGACTGGAAAAAGCGCGAGTTCGGCGAGAATATTTTTTCCAACCGGCGTTCCAAATACCGGAAATTGGCGCTCTGAAAAAGTTTTGCTGGATTTCTTCCGACAAGTCGGACTTAGTCTGACTAGTCCGACAAAAATACTCCAATCGAAGGATCACAATCTCTCCATCTCTGCTGCAAGCATCACAGTTAGAGTGCTGAACTGTACTGTGCTGGACTGATTTGGTTTGGTGGGACAGCATCCCCTATTTTCTTCATATAATCGTTTATATCAAACTCTTTATCCATTGATCCCGTAAGCATTTCCAAGAAAAATAGGCTCCCGTAAGCGCCACTAAGGCGCCATTGGGAAAAGCAACAAAAAGGAAATCGAGGAATTGGGAAAAATGAACGGAAGAGAAAGAATCATCAAAACCATGAAGCGCGAGCAAACCGACCGCACGCCCTGGGCGCCCTTTGTGGGATGCCACGGCGGTTCGCTCATCGGCGTCAGTGCCGAGGAATACCTGAAGTCGGAAGACCTGATCGTCAAGGGCGTACAGGCCGGGATTGACCGCTACAGGCCCGATGGTGTGCCGGTGGTTTTCGACTTGCAGATCGAGGCGGAAACCATGTTTTGCGACCTGAAGTGGGCCACCGACAATCCGCCCAGCGTCATCAGCCATCCCTTGTCGTCCGCCGGCGGCAGGCAGTTGTCCGAACTGAGCATTCCCGGTCCCGACTCAGGCCGCATTGGTATTGCCCTGGGGGCGACCCGTCGCCTGCGCGAGGCCAATCCCGACGTGGCGCTTTACGGCCTCATCGCCGGGCCCTTCACGCTGACCCTGCATCTCATGGGCACGGAAATCTTCATGAAGATGTTTGAAGATCCCGCCGCCATCAAGGAGGTGCTGGAGTTTTCGCGCGAGGTATGCGAGGCCATGTCGAAATATTACATCGAAGCCGGTTGCGACGTGGTGGCCGTGGTGGATCCCATGACCAGCCAGATCAGCCCCGACCAGTTCAGGGAATACGTCACGCCCTACGCCAAGCCCGTTTTCGCGAAGATTCGCGAGCTCGGCGCGCTGGGTTCCTTTTTCGTCTGCGGCCATGCCCAGCAGAACATCGAAGTCATGGCAGGCTGTCGCCCCGACAATATTTCCATCGATGAAAATATCTCGCTCGAATACGTGAAGGACGTCTGCCTGCGCGAGGGCATCAGCTTTGGCGGAAACATGCAGCTGACCAGCGTCCTGCTCCTGGGCAGCGAAAAAGACGCCCAGCGCAATGCCGTGGAGTGTATGGAAATCGGCAATGGCGAAGGCTTCATCCTCGCTCCCGGCTGCGACCTGCCTTATGCCACGCCGCCGGAAAACCTGGAGGCTGTCACCCTTGTGGTCGAAGATGAATATCAGCGCGAGATTATTAAAAACATGACCATTGACGAGGAGAGCCAGCAGGTGCTCGACATGCACGAATACGGCCTCACCGACCATGTCATCGTCGATATCATCACCCTCGACTCCGAAGGCTGCGCGCCTTGTCAGTACATGGTCGAGGCCGTCAAGAACATCGCTCCCGAGTTCGACGGCATCGTCAAATGGCGCGAGCACAAGATCAAGTACAAGGAATCCCTTGTTTTCATGACCTCGCTCATGGTGAAGAATATTCCCACCATCTGCATCGACGGGCAGATCACCTTTGTGTCGCGCATTCCGGCACGGGACGAATTGGTTCGGGCGATTCAGGACCGCATCTACGAAAAGCTGCGCATGCGCATTCGCCGCAAGCGCTCGACGATTACCGTTCTTGGCGATGATAGTGAGAAGACGCGGAAAGTCGCCGAGCAAGTGGAAAAGGCCATCAAGGAACTGGGGTCGGACATGGTCGTCCAGCAGGAAAGCAACGAAGACGAAATCAAATCATTCGGCATTCTGCCATCGCAGACGCCGGCCATCGTGATCACATCGCATCAGCTCAAAGCCGCCGGACAAGTGCCCGAGCTGTCGGTGATCAAGGAATGGATCAAGGACGCGGAGTAGGCACAGATGCGCAAGATTCCGATCCTGCTCCTGACGGGTTACCTGGGAGCCGGCAAGACCACCCTTTTGAACCACTTGCTGACCCTGCCGCGGGTACGGGATCGGAATCTGGCGCTCATCATCAACGAATTCGGTTCGCTGGGGATCGATGGTGAACTGCTGCGTCCCGGTGAATATCGCCGTTTTGATTTGAACAAGGGCAGCCTCTTCTGCATTTGCGTCAAGACTGATTTTCTGGCCGCGCTCAAGACCATTTCCGAAGAGACCGATGCCGACCTGCTCATCATCGAAGCCACGGGCATTGCCGAAACGCGCGACATCGAGGCCTTTGCCGAAGCGCCGGAACTGGCCGACCGCTTCGAAATTCAGGCCAACATCTGCGTCGTGGATGCCGAGCATTGCATTAAGATTTTACCCATGATGCAGGCCGCGCGCAGCCAGGTGCAATGGGCCGACGGCCTCATCATCAACAAGGTGGATCGCTCGAATCGGGAGGATCTGGCGCAATTGTCCAGGATATTACAGGAGATGAACCCCGAAGCAAAACTGATCCAGGCCGATCATGGCCGTGTGCCGCCGGATTTCATTTTCAGCCTCGAACATCATCGACGCTCCGGAAAACTTTGCGTCGCACCACCGGATCCGGTTTTTTCGATCAGCATCCAGACAGGCATGACCTTCAGACGCGAGGCTTTCATGGAACTGCTCGAAGGCCATGGAGACAAGATTTTGCGCCTGAAGGGGCATATCGATTTTGGCGACGGCCCCGTTTTTATCGAAAAGGCCGGCGATGTCATTGCCGAAAAACCGTGTAGCGATCCCAAGCGTCAAGGCTCGGCTTTTGTCATCATCGCCTGGAAAATCCGCCAGGCCGAGCTCGAAGACCAAATCAACGCCCTCCAACAAGAATCCTGATCCACGTATCGCCGGCATCCTGCCGGCAAACAATCTTTCAGACGATGCCTCGACAATGCGAGACATTCCCTTCTTTTCGTGACATTTCATTCTGCCCTCGTTATAACAAATAGAGTGGAAATGTCGTGAATCTTTCCGGGAGAAAAGCATGCGCACACCAGTTCCGTCGATTGACGCCAATGCCGCCACGCTGGGGCCGGCCACGCGCCTTTTCTATCTGGAATCGGACGCGCTGGGTCGTGTGCGCTATCGCATCGACAACCGCAAGGATCGCAAGATCCATTTCGGCCGCGACTATGCAGAACGCTTTTGGGGCATCTACGATCAGATTCTGACGGTGGCGTTTTTTCAGCCTCCGGCCACGCGCATCCGGGCCCTGACGTCCTATGATGGCGAGCAGCCGCTCGTGATCCTTTTGGGGAAATCGTGGGGACGCTTTATCGACTCCGATGGTGAAAGTTTTGACGTGGACGACCCCATTGCTGAGTGTCAGAAGCGAAAAATGCCGCTTCACTTTGGCGAGGACGGCCATCATCTGGTGCTGCGCTTCACCATGAACGTGCATTATCGCGAACTCTTCAGCGGCGAGGTGCGACGCCTGGTGAACCTGGAAGCCACCAATATTATGGAGATGTATTTTGAAATTCCATCGGGCGAATTTGTCGAGGCCAATATCATTATCCGCGACCGCCACACCCAGCGCTTCCGCCGCACCTGCGCCGTCTTCGACTTCCCCCTGGTCTGGCCGCCGTCGGAAGAAATCCACCAGCGCGGCGACTTCAGTGGGAAGACCGCCGAGATTGCCGGAGAAGAGGAAGACTACGAAAGCTTGCTGCGAACCAGGATGCGGCAGGATGCCCTGGCCGCCGTTCGCGCGTCGCAGCGCCAGCGCGGCGATACCGACCTGGAAGCCAAGCTCCACGAACTGCCGCCCACGCAAAACATGTCCGACGCCGAACTCATCGATCTGATCGAGGCCCAGCCGGACAAACGGGTGCGCTGGTTTCTGACAGAGCGCAATCTTCGCATGGCCTCGCCCTCGCGCACCTATCGGCTGCTCTGTAATTTCGGCGATCTCATCGCGCAATACGCGGGCGACTGGCCCGCCGAAGATCTGGAGCAGGTATTTGGCGGGCAACCCGGATCGCTGATCGTTCCCGTTGCCGGAAGCTGGCCGCTTGATAAAATTTTTGTCGTTGCGGAAAACAATCCCGAACGTGATATATTGATGGACTGGTTGGAAGAGCGGGAGACGGAACGCCTCATGTCGATGGACCCGTCCCACGCCGTCAGCAGCACCAGCCAGGCAATGGAATGGCTCAATCTTTCGCGGGATGGCAGCGCCTCTGACGAAAAGGTCAAGCGCGTGTGGCGACGCCTGCTTGCCTTTCTGAAAAGCGATTATGGCCGCAGCAGCGAAAAGGCCATCCACCAGAAAAAAGACGAAATCGCCAAGCGCCTTCAACAGGCCCGCGATATACTGATGAAAGGATAGTGAAGTCTGCATGAAAATCATATACATGGGCACGCCCCTTTTTGCCGTGCCATCCCTGGAACGTCTGGTCGAATCTTCCCATAAAGTGGCGCTCGTGGTTACGCAGCCGGACCGAAAAGTCGGCCGCGGCCAGAAGATGCAGGCGCCGCCCGTCAAAAAGTTTGCTGAGGAAAAGGGCATAGAGGTCATCCAGCCCAAGAGCATCCGCACCGACGAATTTCTTGAAACGATCAAGGACATCGCGCCCGATGCTATCGTCGTGGCGGCCTATGGCAAGATTCTGCCCGAGAGCGTCCTTGAAGCGCCACGGCTCGGCTGCATCAATGTACATGCCTCGCTCCTGCCCCGGTATCGCGGAGCCGCGCCTGTCAACTGGGCCATCATCAACGGCGAGACGGAAACCGGCGTCACCATCATGAAGATGGACAAGGGCATGGACACGGGCGACATCATCGCCAGGGAAAGCACGGAAATCCTGGAAGACGACGATGCCCAATCCGTCACGCAGATGCTCAGCGTTCTCGGCGCGGATTTACTTGTCAAGTGTCTGGACAAAATCGAGCAGGACGACGCCATCGAATCGCGCCCGCAAGATGATTCCCAGGCCACCTATGCCCCCATGCTCAGCAAGGAAGACGGCGAGATCGACTGGAGCCAGAGCACCGAAAAGATCATCTGCCGCGTGCGGGGCGTGTATCCCTGGCCCGGAGCCTACACGACGCGCAACGGCGAAAACCTGAAAATCCGGCGTGTGGAACCGGTCTGGCATACATTGGCGGAAGAGATCGAAAAGCCGGAACAATACGAGCCGGGAACGGTGATCTATCTGGACAAGGCGCAGGGCTTTGTGGTCAAGACGGGCGATGGCCTGGTGATGGTCACCGAGGCCCAGCCTCCGGGAAAGCGCGCCCTGTCCGGTCGCGACATGATCAACGGAAAACTCATCGCCAAAGGCGACAAACTCGGAGCACCGACGCCGCCGGAATAATGGTCGTGTCGTGATCCAATCCGCAACAGCAGCGCCTCTGGAATTCTGCCCATGAAAAATCGCGCCTTCAAAATCTTCGCGCTTCTCGCCCTGGTCCTGATCGTATCGACAGGCGTGTGGGTGGTCGAGTCCTTTCGCGAAGACGAAGGCGCGGGTGCGCGCAACCTGCTGCAAAGCATCGTCTCGCCCCTCACGCGCTTTACCGGCTGGATGTCGCGCAAGGTATCGGGGGGGCTCGAGTATCTTGTCATCAGCGGCCAACTTCGCGAGGAAAACCGAAACTACCGCGACATGATCGCCCAACTCCGCGCCGAAAACGGCTATCTTCGCGAGACCCTGGCCGAATACGAGCGCCTGAATCCCGGCGCGGTCTTTGCCGAGATTCGCGGATGGGACGGCATTCCCGCCGATGTGATGGCCTGGTCCGGCAAGCCCTATCCGCGCAGCCTGGTGATCAACAAGGGAACTTCCGACGGCGTGGAAATGGGCGACCCCGTGATGTATGCCGAGGGCCTGGCCGGCGTGGTGGCGCGCGCAAGCCAGTGGACATCGACCATCCAATTGCTCAACGATACCCGCACCGCCGTCGGCGTCGTCGTATTGGAAAAACGGGCCCGGGGTGTGGTCAGTGGGGCGGGTCAGGACGGCCTGCTCCAGATTATTTTGGAAAATCCGAACATCAGCCTGAAACCGGGAATGCGCGTGGCCAGCTCGGGGATGGAAAATTCGCTTTATCCTCGCGGCCTGCCCATCGGCCTCATCGGCCAGGTGCACCAGAACCGATTCGGTGAGTCCGTTTATGAAGTCATCCCCTATGTGGAGTTCGACCAGGTGCAGGAGGTTCTGGTCCTGAAAACCCGTGTCAAAACCGCCACCACGGATAAGCCGCGCGAAGAAG
>CAYWYC010000093.1:0-13790 GCA_964462565.1 uncultured Candidatus Sumerlaeota bacterium
AGGCCCGGCCTCATTCCAGCTTGGGGTGAAAGCCCAGGCTTCTTGATCATGCAAATAAGTTTTCAGTGCTGTAAGCACGGCTCAGATTGGGGCGCGCTTACAGCGCTTGTTTTTTTTACGGCCTTGGTCCTGAGGTTTCGCTTCCTGCGGTCGCTCCACCGCAGGCTGGGATAAATCGCGCTTTCAGCGCTGAAATAATGAAGTAGCGGATCTCGAAAATCTTTCTGCCAAATAAAAGCCGCGAGATTTGCGATAGAATCAAAAGCACCATTTCTCGGGCTTCAGAACCGCCCATCCCAAAAGACTACCCAAAAACTTTCGAGAAAGCCCCCAAGGTGGGCTTTGGCCACAACCCCTTTGTCGGAGTTTTTGAAAGGCTTGCTTGTTCGCAGTCAGCCCCGTGAGGGGCGTCGGGTTGAATGGAATCCATTCATGATCCTGGAAAATTCTGCTCCGGATGACGGCCCTTACGGGCCTTACTACAAACGAGAACTCCCATGCCTGCGAAAGAAGCCAGAGACTAAGGCTCTATAAACAGAAACCGGCCCGCGGGAAAACGGGCCGGTCATTTGAAAGGAATGGGGCACAGATGAAGAGAAATCGGACAGCCGGAAACAGGACTGTCTTATTTCACTTTCTGCTAGACAAAATGCGGCAAAACCCTTAGGCAAGGAACCCAGACACCCTTTTCCGAAGTCCTTACTTCGGGGTGACCCTGCATCTCGTCAACTAAGCCCTCTTATACGTCTCATCATACGTGATGTCAAGATTTATTTCGGGCTTTTTTTTACTGGCAAAATATCTGTGGTACTTATGAAAAGACCGCCTCCCTGAGGAAGCGGTCTTTGGTTTATTGGTCGGTTGGTTCGATTCGATTTTATTCGATATCGGTTTCAGGCGAAGAGGACGTGATGGCTTCTTCGGTGTCTTCCGAAGGGGTTTCGATTTCTTCGCTTACCATCTCTTCGTCGCCTTCGGCTTCCTCTTCCTCGGGTTCCTCGGTCTTCAAGGGCTGGACCGTCATGTCACGGTAGTAGTTGAGCCCGGTACCGGCAGGGATCAAGAGCCCCATGATGACGTTTTCCTTCAGGCCGCGGAGGTAATCCACGCGTCCGCGCACGCAAGCGTCGGTAAGGACACGGGTGGTTTCCTGGAAGGATGCGGCCGAAATAAAGGAGTCGGTTTCGAGGGACGCCTTGGTGAGTCCGAGAAGTTTCGGGCTGGCCTCGGCGGGCTTTCCGCCCTTGGCGATGGTCTTTTCATTTTCTTCCTGGAACTCGAACTTGTCCACCTGCTGGCCATAGAGGAACTGGGTGTCGCCGACTTCTTCGATGACGACCTTTTTCAGCATCTGGCGGATGATGGACTCGATATGCTTGTCGTTGATGTTCACGCCCTGGAGACGGTACACTTCCTGCACCTCGGCCAGGAGGAACTCCTGCACAGCCTTTTCGCCGGAGACGCGCAGAATGTCGTGGGGGCTGGGCGAGCCGTCGGTGATCGGGTCACCGGCGGAAACGCGTTCGCCGTCACGCACGGTCATGTGGCGGACCAGCGGAATGCTGTACTGGACCTTGTCGCCGTTGTCGGCGATGATTTCGACCTTGCGCACACCCTTGACAATACCACTGAACTGGACGGTTCCGTCGATTTCGGCGATGAAGGAGGAGTCCTTGGGCTTGCGGGCCTCGAAGAGTTCGTCAATTCGGGGCAGACCACCGGTGATGTCCTTGGAGCGCACCTGAATACGGGGCAGACGGGCCAGAACGCGGGCGCGTTCGACATGGTCGCCGTCCTGCACGCGGGCGGCCAAAACGGCGCCGGCGGTAAGGTTGTAGTTCGAGAGCACGTTGCCTTCCTCGTCCAGAATCTGGATGGAGGGATGGCGCTCTTCTTTATGCTCGGTAATGACGCGGTGGGTGACGTTTGTCTTGGCGTCGAAGTCCTCGCGCATGGTGACGCCGGCGATAACGTCCACAAAGCGGACATAACCGGTATCTTCGGCGAGAATCGGCGTGTTATGGGAATCCCACTTGACGAACTGCTCGTTCTTCTTGACGTGGTCGCCGTCGTTCTTGGTGATTTCGGCGCCGTAGCGAATGTTGGGCAGCGTCTGGAGCGTGTTGCCCGATTCATCTTCCACGACGATGGAACCGGTACGGTTCACGACGACGCGCGTTCCGTCGGAGCGTTCCACGGTCTTCAGGCCGTCCTTGTAGCGGATGATACCATCCTGGGCGGCTTCGTACCAGCCTTCCAGCGAACGGCTCACCGCACCACCAATATGGAAGGTACGCAGGGTGAGCTGGGTACCGGGTTCACCGATGGACTGGGCGGCGATAACGCCGACGGCTTCGCCGAGTTCGACCATGTGCCAGCCGGACATGTCGCGTCCGTAGCAGTAGGCGCAAACGCCATTACGTGTTTCGCAGGTAAGCACGGAGCGAATGAGCAGTTCCTCAAAACCGGCTTCTTCGATTTCGTGGGCGATTTCGTCGGTGATCATCTCGGTGCGCTTGGCGATGAGTTTGCCGGAGTGGGGGTGGATAACGTCATCCACGGGCACACGACCGACAATGCGTTCGCGCAGGGGTTCGAGAACGCGTTCGCCCTGGGTGGTGATTTCCTTGATGGGGCTGGCGAGGATGCCGTTGACGGTCCCGCAGTCCATCTCGGTAACGATAAGGTCCTGAGCCACGTCCACGAGGCGGCGCGTCAGGTAACCGGCGTCGGAGGTCTTCAGGGCCGTATCGGCCAGACCCTTACGGGCGCCGTGGGTGGAAATAAAGTATTCCAACACGGAGAGACCTTCGCGGAGGTTCGAGATAATGGGCTGCTCGATAATTTCACCGACCGAACCGGTGATCTTCTTGGTGGGCTTCTGCATGAGACCACGCATACCACCGAGCTGGCGGATCTGGGATTCGCTGCCTCGAGCGCCGGAGTTGGCCATAATGTAAATCGGGTTCAGGCCTTCCTGATCCTGCATGAGGCTTTCCATCATGTTCTTGGCCACGATGTCCGAAGTGTGCGTCCAAAGGTCGATGATCTTGTGGTAGCGTTCTTCGTCGGTCAGATGGCCGCGCGCATAAAGGTTCTGGATCTGGTTGACCTGCTTGAGCGACTCGTTGATGGTCTTGTATTTGGTTTCCGGAATCACCATGTCGTCCACGCAAATGGAGATACCGGCGAGCTTGGCGTATTCGAAGCCCAGGTTCTTCATGGCATCAAGGGTGGCCGCGGCCTTTTCCTTGCCAAGGGCATGGTGGACGCGGGAGACGATCTTCTTGAGGAGGCTGGACTTCAGCACTTCGTTGCCGAAGGATTCGCGGTTGTCGAAGTAGGAAACTTCCTCGGGCAGGGCGCTGTTGAAGAGAATACGTCCGACGCTGCATCGGCGCATCTGTCCATCGACCTTGCAGAGGATAGGGGCCTGAAGGTCCACGATACCGAGGTTGTGGGCCTGGATGGCTTCTTCACCCGATGCAAAGCGCATGAAGCGGTGCTCGTATTTATCCTTCTGGTATTCCTTGTCTTCCAGGAGGGCGTTCTGCTCCCAGCTGGGTTTGGCGTCGAGCATTTCCTTGACGCGGGCCTTTTCCTTGCCCTGGAGTTTTTCGTTGCCCTTGCGGCCCTTGACCATGCGGGTGAGGTAGAAACTACCGAGCACCACGTCCTGGCTGGGGGAGGCGACGGGTTCGCCGTTTGAGGGGCGAAGGATATTGTTTTCGGCAAGCATGACCATGCGGGCTTCGAGCACGGCCTCTGTGGACAGGGGCACGTGCACGGCCATCTGGTCGCCGTCGAAGTCGGCGTTGAAGGCGGCGCAGGCCAGCGGATGCAGGCGGATGGCCTTACCTTCGACCAGCTTGGGCATGAAAGCCTGGACGCCGAGACGGTGAAGCGTCGGTGCGCGGTTGAGCATGACGGGGTGGTCATGGGTGATGTCGTCGAGGATGTCATACACGACGGCTTCTTCGCGCTCGATCATCTTCTTGGCGGACTTGATGGTGTTGCAGTAGCCACGGCGCTGGAGTTCGCGAATGATAAAGGGGTCGAAAAGTTCGAGAGCCATGCGCTTGGGCAGACCGCATTCGTTGAAGTGGAGCTCGGGCCCCACGACGATGACGGAACGTCCGGAATAGTCCACGCGCTTGCCGAGCAGGTTCTGGCGGAAGCGGCCCTGCTTGCCCTTGAGCATATCGCTGAGGGACTTGAGGGGCCGGTTGTTATGGCCGCGTGTGGGCCGGCTGCGTCGGGAGTTATCGAAAAGGGCGTCCACCGATTCCTGGAGCATGCGTTTTTCATTGCGCAGGATGACGTCGGGCGCGTTCAGGTCCATCAGGCGGCGCAGACGGTTGTTGCGGTTAATGACGCGACGATAAAGGTCGTTCAGGTCAGACGTGGCGAAGCGTCCACCGTCGAGGTGAACGAGGGGGCGCAGGTCCGGCGGAATCACGGGCAGCACGTCGAGGATCATCCACTCGGGATTGTTGTTGGAGTGGCGGAAAGCCTCGACCACCTTGAGGCGCTTGATGATTTTGTTGCGCTTCTGGGCGGAGGTTGCCTTGCGCATTTCGATGGCCAGCTGCTCGGCCAGGGTGTTGATGTCGAGCTGCTTGAGGAGTTCCTTGACGGCTTCCGCGCCGATCATGATCCTGGCGGGATTGTCGGATTCGATGGCCGTTTCCATGTATTTGCGGCGCTGTTCGTCGGAGACGATGGACTTGTAGGGAAAGGGGCTGTCGCCAGGATCGACGACAATGTAGTCCTGGAAATAAAGAACCTTGCCCAGATCGCGGGGGCTTACGTCGAGAAGGTGGCTGATGCGGCTGGTCGTGCCTTTGTAAAACCAGATATGGCAAACAGGCGCGGCCAGTCGGATGTGGCCCATGCGCTGGCGACGGACGCGGGATTCGATAACTTCCACGCCGCATCGATCGCAGATGATGCCCTTGTATTTGATGCGTTTATATTTACCGCAGGAGCATTCCCAGTCCTTGACGGGGCCGAAAATGCGCTCGCAGAAGAGGCCGTCCTTTTCGGGTTTAAAGGTACGGTAGTTGATGGTCTCCGGTTTTTTCACTTCGCCGAAGGAACTGTTCTTCTGGTCGATCGGGTAACGACTGTGCATATAGGACCATTGGAGAATCTGGTCCGGAGACGCGATGCTGACGCGGCAGACGGCGTCCAGCCGGTTCAGGTCCAACGGTTCGCCTTTTTCTTCGGCGATTTGCAACAAAGAGCGGGGGCCCGTCTGTGTCGCGGTGTTCGGTGCGGCAAAACCCAAAGCCTTATCCATTATGATCATTCCCTTTCCTTGCGGAGATCCGCAAAGCGCGATTCATTGTTTCTTAATTATTCGTCTTCATCCATCTCTTCGCCGGCGGTGATGCTTTCTGTTTCGGCATCTTCATCGTCGAGTCCGAATGCGTCCATTTCCTGGAGATCGGCCTCGTCGATTTCGGCTTCGTCGAATTCGCCTTCGTAGAGTTCGTCCTCGAGTTCGCCTTCGGGGCCTTCGAGGTCTTCCTGGGCGAGCAGTTCCATATTGAGGCAGAGGCCCTGAAGTTCTTTGACGAGCACGTTAAAGGACTCGGGCACACCGGGAGACAGGGCGTTATGGCCCTTGATGATGGATTCGTATATTTTCGTGCGGCCGACTACGTCGTCGGACTTCACGGTGAGTAGTTCCTGCAGTGTATTGGCAGCGCCGTATGCCTCGAGCGCCCAGACTTCCATTTCACCGAAGCGCTGACCGCCGAACTGGGCCTTACCGCCCAGGGGCTGCTGCGTGACGAGCGAGTAGGGGCCGATGGAACGAGCATGCATCTTGTCGTCCACCATGTGGGCGAGTTTGAGCATGTAGATCATACCAACGGTAACGGGACGGCTGAAAGGTTCGCCCGTGAGTCCGTCGTAGAGAGTGGCCTGTCCGCTTTCGGGGAGGCCGACTTCCTTGAGGACGGAGCGAATCTGTTCGTCCTGGGCGCCGTCGAATACGGGCGTCGCCACGCGGATGCCGAGTTTGTCGGCAGCCCATCCGAGGTGCGTTTCCAGAATCTGTCCAACATTCATTCGGGAAGGCACACCGAGGGGGTTCAGGATGATGTCCACGGGGGTTCCGTCTTCGAGGAAAGGCATATCCTCGACGGGCAGAATCTTGGAGATGACACCCTTGTTGCCATGGCGACCGGCCATTTTGTCACCGATGGAGATCTTGCGCTTGGTGGCGACATAGACCTTGATGAGTTTGATGACGCCGGGGGCGAGTTCGTCGCCGGTTTTGATGCGATCCTTGCGGTTTTTGGCGATTTCCTCGATGGCGAATTCGCGGTTGGCCACGTCCTGGTAGAGGGACTTGACTTCCGCGCCGACTTCGCCTTCGACAGGCAGCATGCCGGTCTTCAGCGAATTGCGGACGTAGTGGACGACCTTGTCGGTGACCTTGCCGCCGGGACGCATGACCGATGAACCGTCGTAGTTGACGATGGGCCGGTCAATCTTCTCGAGCAGTTTGGTCAGTTTTTCGGTGAAGTCGGCCCAGAGTTCACTGAGTTGGCTTTCCATTTCGATATCGATGGCGGCGATGGCTTCCTTGTCGTGGCGGTCGGAAGCGCTGGTGCGTTCCTTGCGCGAGAAAACCTTGATGTCCACGACGATGCCCTGGGTGCCGGGAGGACAACGAAGCGATGCGTCGCGCACATCACCGGCTTTTTCGCCGAAGATGACGCGAAGCAGTTTTTCTTCGCTGGTGAGTTCCGTTTCACCCTTGGGGGTCACCTTGCCGACGAGAATGTCGCCGGGGTTGACTTCCGCGCCCACGTACACGAGGCCGTCCTCGTCGAGTTTGGCGAGGGCTTCTTCGCTGACGTTGGGGATATCGCGGGTGATTTCTTCCTTGCCCAGTTTGGTGTCGCGGGCGTCGATTTCAAACTCTTCAATATGCAAAGAAGTATAGACGTCTTCCGTAACGAGGCGTTCGCTGATGATGATGGCATCCTCGAAGTTATAACCGCCCCAGGGCATGAAGGCCACCATGACGTTGCGGCCCAGGGCCAGGACGCCTTCTTTGGTGGCAGGACCGTCGGCCAGAACCTCACCCTTTTTCACCTTGTCGCCTTCAAAGACGATGGGCTTCTGGTTGATGCAGGTGCTCTGGTTGGAGCGACGGAACTTGACGAGGGAGTAGTAGTCTTCCTCGCCCATGTCGTTGCGGATAATGATTTCCCTGGCGGTGGAGCGAATGACTTCACCGGCGTTGCGGGCGATCAGGGTCACTCCGGAGTCCTGAGCGACGCGGCCTTCCATACCGGTACCCACGACGGGGAAGTCGGTATAGAGCAGGGGCACGCCCTGGCGCATCATGTTCGATCCCATGAGGGCGCGGTTGGCGTCGTCGTTTTCCAGGAAGGGAATGAGCGACGCGGACACACTGACGACCTGCTTGGGCGAGATGTCCATGTAGTCAATTTTGTTCGGTTCCAGCCGCAAGAAGTCACCCCGGTAACGGCACTGGACCATCTTGTCGGCAAAGGAGCCGTCGTCTTCCAGAACAGCGTTGGCCTGGGCGATGCGGTATTCGTCTTCCACATCGGCAGTCAAATAGTCGATGTCCTTGGTCACCTTGCCGTCCACCACCTTTCGGTAGGGGGTTTCGATGAAGCCATAGGGGTTCACGCGGGCGTAGGTGCAAAGCGAACTGATCAGGCCGATGTTCGGGCCTTCCGGCGTTTCAATCGGGCAGATTCGGCCGTAATGGGTATGGTGCACGTCGCGGACTTCAAATCCGGCGCGATCACGCGAAAGACCACCCGGGCCCAGGGCCGAGAGCCGGCGCTTATGGGTCAGTTCGGAAAGCGGATTCGTCTGGTCCATGAACTGGCTGAGCTGGGACCGCCCGAAAAAGTCCTTGATCGCCGAATCGACGGGCTTGGAGTTGATCAGGTTGTGGGGCAGCATGTTTTCGAGATCGATGATGCCCATGCGTTCACGCGCGGTCTTTTCCACTTCGGCCAGGGCCATGCGCACATGGTTCTGGAGCAGCTCGCCGACGGAACGGACGCGGCGGTTTCCGAGGTGGTCGATGTCGTCCACTTCGGCTTCTTCGTTGACCAGTTTCAGCATGTGGGACATGATGGAAACGACGTCTTCACAGGTGAGTGTGCGAACCTCTTCATCGGTCTTGGTTTCCTTGAAGCGGTTGGCGATTTTGTGGCGTCCCACAAGGCCCAGGTCGTAGCGTTTTTCGTTGAAGAAAGTTTCATCGACGAGGCGCGTGGCGGCCTGGAGGCTGATGGGGTTACCGGGACGCATCTTCTTGAAAAATTCGATAAAGGCGTCTTCGCGGTTTTTGGACTTGTCCTTGGCCAGGGTGCACAGGATGACGTTGGTGTCTTCGTGCTGGACCTTGATGACGGAGCACTCGTTGATCTTGCTTTCGGCGCATTTCATCAGGAAAACGGTGGTCACCTGGTCAAAGCATTCGCCGAGAATTTCACCGGTGGAGGTATCGACGACGTCTTCTGCCAGATAGCGGCCGAGGATGTTGTCGTAGGCTTCGGCAACGTTCAGCACGACCTTCTTGATGCCAGCCTGCTTGAACTGCTCGATGAGTTTTTTGGTAACCTTGGTGCCGGGAGCGGCCATGCGCTTGCCGGTTTTGGGGTTATGGATTTCCTCGACGATGGACTCGCCGACGAACTTGGGCAGCTCGGCCAGTTTGGTGGCGCCTTTTTTGAAGTCGTCGAGCTGCATTTTTTCCACTTCGAAAAACTCGCGGGCGATTTCTTCGTCGGTGGAAAGCCCCAGAATGCGGAGGAATGCCGTGGCCGGAATTTTGCGGCGACGGTCCACGATCACGTTCATGACGTTGGAAATATCAATTTCAAATTCGATCCAGGCGCCGCGATAAGGAATAACGCGCGCGGAATAGGTGGTCTTTCCATTGGGGTGGATGGACGATGAAAACGACACGCCCGGCGACCGGTGCAACTGGCTGACGATCACGCGTTCGGCCCCGTTGATGATGAAAGTGCCCTGTTCGGTCATGAGCGGCATTTCGCCCATGTAGGCTTCCTGTTCCTTGATGTCGCGGATTTCCATCTGTCCCGTGGCTTCGTTTTCTTCACGGACAATGAGTTGGAGTTTGACCTTGAGGGGCACGCTGAAGGACATGCCGCGCTCGGTACATTCCTTGATGGAATACTTGGGAACACCGAAGCTGTACTCTTCGAAATTCAGGGTGGAAGGCGTGGACGGGGAGGTCACGGGGAAGATGCTGGTGAATGCTTCCTGGAGTCCGAGGTCCTTGCGTTCCTTGGGGGCCACGTCCTTCTGCAGGAAATCCTCGTAAGATTTCTTTTGGGTTTCGAGCAGATAGGGCACGTCCATTACGACCGGGATCTGGCCAAAGTCGTAAATTTTGTTCTTTTTGCTTAAGACAGTTAAATTGGAAAGAGTGGACGGCATAAAAGGTATCCTTAAATCGCCTGGGTTTGGGTATAAAATCGGGGCGTATTCAGCAGATTTTTGACGTTCCGCCATCAGTTAGGGGCGGGAGACAATCAGAAATTCGGCGGAAAAGTGCCATAAATCCTTAAAATTCGCTCCTGGTACAACTTACCGGTGAAAGCCGGAAAACCCGCAGGGAACGACGGCATTCGTTCCCCGCAGGTTTGTTCTCAAATGCATCATGCTTCTTGCCTGGTAAAACGCCGTTACTTGATTTCGACTTCGGCGCCGACGTCTTCCAGCTGTTTCTTGACCTTTTCGGCCTCGTCTTTTTCGACATCCTTGACCACGTCGGCCGGAGCGGAGTCGGCGAGTTCCTTGGCTTCTTTGAGGCCAAGGCTCGGATCGATAGCGCGCAGTTCTTTAATAACCTTAATCTTCTGGGCGCCGGCGCTCTTCAGGACGACGGTGAATTCGGTCTGTTCGGCGGCAGCAGCGGCACCTTCTCCGGCGCCGGGGGCAGCCGCTACGGCGGCTACGGGCGCGGAGGCCGAAACGTTGTATTTTTCACAAAAGGCTTCGACAAATTCGTTGATCTGAAGAAGGGACCAATTATCTACTGCTTCAAGGACTTCCTGGGGAGTCAGTTCTGCCATTTTAATATCTCCTTATATGTTCGCCGCTTTGGGGCGATTCGTGTTGTTTTTTCAGCAGACGGGCTCCAGGCCCGCGCTCTCAATATTTACGGCATCGGAATCAGGCTTCGGCTTCTTCGAGTTGGCTTGCCCGATCCTTCATGGCGTAGGCCAGTTTGGCTACCGCCTGGTTCATGGCCACGGCCATCTGACGCATGGGCGCCAGCATGGTTCCGGCCATTTGTGTCAGCAATTCTTCGCGGCCCGGCATCTTGGCGAGTTTTTTGATCATATCGCCATCAATACGCTGTTTTTCCAAAAGACCGCCGCAGATTACCAGTTTGTCATTGTCGTCGGCGAATTTGGTGCAGACCTTGGGGCCGGCAGAGGCATCGTCGTAGGCAAAGACCATCGCCGTGGGGCCGGAAAGGATATCGTCGAGCGATTCGCTTTCCGCATCCGCCAGGGCTCGCTTGGCCAGACGATTCTTGACCACCTTCATTTCTGCGCCGTTTTCCCGGAGTTTGGCTCGCAAGTCCTGCATCTGGGCCACAGTCAGGCCCTTATACTGGACGACGACCATCGAACGGGAACGATTCAGCCGATCCGACGTTTCTTCTACTACCTGGATTTTTTCTCGCTGTACCATGGTTTGGTCGGTTTTCTCCTTTCCTCCCGACGCGATCTGACATGGATTCCGGCTTGGGGTCAATATGCCGATTGGCCCATCCCCGGAATCGGGGAGACCGCGCCGAAAAGGGCGGGAGTACCGGGATGCCGGAAAATCCGGCAAGGGGAAGCCTCCCGACCAGGACGCTCGAAAGCGTCGAGAGCGCGGATCCGCTTAGGCAGGCCTCCGTTGGAGATTATCCGGGGCAAAGCGCCGGACCTGCTGTCTTCAGCGATCGAGACAAAATGGCAACACACACATGGTGCTGCTTGTCTTGGCATTGCGAAAACTAACAAAAGTCTTCGCAAATCTTCATTCCTGAGACCCGATCAGGCGGCTGCGGCCTGATAGATTATCTTCACACTGGGGCTCATGGAACTGGAAATAGCAATCGAGCGGACATACTGTCCCTTAAGGGAAGCAGGTCGCGCCTTGTAAATAGCATCAAGATAGGCCTTGGTGTTGTCCACCAGCTGCTCATCGGTAAAATCCATATTGCCAAGTGAGGCATGGATAATCGCGTTGCGGTCGAGGCGGTATTCCACCTGACCGGCCTTGAGCGACTGCACGGCCTGGGCGACTTCAAAGGTAACGGTGCCCGTCTTGGGGTTGGGCATGAGACCACGGGGGCCCAGCACGCGGCCGAGCTTACCGACGACCCGCATCATGTCCGGGGTGGCGACGACGGCATCAAAGTCCATCCATCCGCCCTGGATTTTTTCGGCCAGGTCGTCTCCGCCGACGAAATCAGCGCCTGCGGCTTCGGCGGCTTTCAGGTTGTCACCCTGGGCAAAGACCAGAACACGCACGTCCTTGCCTGTACCGTGGGGCAGTTCCACCGTACCGCGCACATTCTGCTCGGCATTACGGGGGTCCACGCTGAGACGGACGTGAATTTCAAAGGTTTCCGTGAAGTTGACATAGTGCATCTTGCGGACGAGAGCCACCGCTTCTTCCAGGGAATAGCGCTGGGTTTTGTCCACGAGTTTGACAGCATCCTGATACTTCTTGCTTCTTTTCATAATGTACCTCCGTGGTGCAAACGGCGATCCCGGGGACCGGCCTCCCACATAAAATGTATCCACCAGTAAACAGGCGTGTTGCCTGGTTTATTCCACAGTCAGACCCATGCTTCGGGCGGTGCCGGCGACGATCTTCATGGCGCCTTCCATATCCACGGCATTGAGGTCCTTCATTTTGGTCTCGGCGATTTCCTTGACCTGGGCGCGGGTGACCTTGCCCACCTTTTCCGTGCGCGGATGGGGTGATCCCTTCTGGATACCCGACGCGATCCGCAGCAGAACGGCAGCCGGCGGTGTCTTTGTGATAAAGGCAAAGGTCCGGTCCTGAAAGACCGTGATTTCCACGGGAATCGTCAGACCGGGCTGATAATCTTTGGTTTTGGCGTTGAAGGATTTGCAGAAATCCATGATGTTTACGCCATGCTGTCCGAGAGCGGGGCCGACCGGCGGGGCGGGATTGGCCTGACCGGCAGGCACCTGAAGTTTGATTTTTGCGAGTTCCTTCTTAGCCATTTTTCACTCCTGATTTAATAAATCGATATGCGATTAGGAAACGCCTTCCACTTGCAGTACGTTGAGTTCGACTGCCGTGGGGCGCCCGAAAATAGAAACCATCACCTTGAGCTTGCTCTTCTCCTGGTCGATATCCTCGACCGTACCTACAAAATTCGCGAAGGGCCCTTCGATAACCTTGACCTGCTCGCCCTTCTGAAAGCGGATTTCGGTCTTGGGCTTTTCCTGGGCGTCTTCCGAGACGTGGATCAGGTTGTCCACTTCCGCCTGAGTCAGGGGAATAGCCTCTTCACCATTACCGACAAAGCCCGATACCCCGTTGATTTTCTTGATCATATCAAAGACTTTGTCGTCGGCTTCGATATGGACCAGGATATATCCGGGCATCATGTTGCGGGAGGTGGTTTTCTTTTTGCCGCCTTTGATTTCGACAAAGGTTTCCTGCGGAATGATGACCTCGGCCACTTCATCCTTGAAGCCCTCAAGGGCCGCAAGGTGCTCGATATTGGTCTTCACCTTTTGTTCGAAACCGGAATATGTATGAACGGCATACCACTGCTTGGCCATTGATTACGCTCCCCTTTGCAGAACCAGATTCAGGACCCACGAAAGGATCTGATCCCATACGGTAATGATAACCGTTAGAGAGATAATTGCCACCATGACAACATAGGTAAAGCTGATAGTATCGTTCTTGCTGGGCCAGCTGACTTTTTTCATTTCCACGTTGACTTCCCGCAGGAAGCGCCGGGTAGAAAGCCAGGCATCGTGGAGTTTTTTATGAAAAACAGCAGCCAAGACGACAAGCAATACGGCAAAAAATATCAGAACATATTGTCCGGTGGTCATCACTCTGATCCTAGCTGGGCTTAGGGCGCCCGGAAATAGTTATCACTGCTTCTTCTCGATTCTGGCAGGCCAGGAGGGAATTGAACCCCCAACCCCCGGTTTTGGAGACCGGTGCTCTGCCAATTGAGCTACTGGCCTGCAATCGAGAGAAAAAACCGCCGGAAAACAGAGGCCCATGGGCCGGATTTTCCGCCGGATTTGACAAAATACCGAAAACGCAAAAAGCCGAATCAAGGGACACATTTCCCCTATCCGCGCTTTTGAGAAACTCGTAAAATTCCTCTTTTCAGCATTCTACACGCTCAACCCTTCTGCATTTCCGCCTCGTTTTTCCACACTTCTGCTACGCTCCACTGGGTGAACGTTATGTCAATCGCCAATATTTGCAGACAAAAGCCTTTCTGTCAATCTTTTTTTGCAGAAAAATCGACGAAGGGGCAGAAATGCGGGGGTGTTTTTCTATGAATAGATTTCTTGATGAATAAGAATCCTGAATAGATCAATCAAAATCAAAAGTTAGGGAATGCACCACGGAGGCACGGAGGGCGCGGAGGAATTCGCAGATAGACCTTGCCAGAGCGCGTAACCCTGCCCACCATCATTGATCAGGCATGACGATGCAAATATCATCAACCCCCTCCGAGTCCT
>CAYWYC010000094.1:0-11668 GCA_964462565.1 uncultured Candidatus Sumerlaeota bacterium
CTAGCCCAGTCTTGGCTATCCCTTTTTCGTTAACCAAATTACCACAGAAAAAGGCATTGACCATTTTGCCCGAGATTATGACAATACAATGGGCTGTGCTTGATGCGTCTCCATTATTCGATCAACAGCCGCCACAGTCGCACCACAAAAAGGAAAGGCGATCGTTTTTCAATGAGCAAACGAATACTGGTAACCGGGGGGGCGGGTTTTGTGGGGTCGCACCTGGTGGACAGACTGATCGACCAGGGGCATCAGGTCCGCATTCTGGATAATCTCGATGAGCAGGTGCATGGCCCCGGTGGACAGCCGCCCCTATACCTGAACCCGAAGGCCGAGTTTATCAAGGGCGACGTCATGAATGCCGAGGTGCTCTGGCAGTCGCTTCAGGCGATGGATGTGGTTTTTCACCTGGCGGCGCGCGTGGGCGTTGCCCAATCCATGTACGAAATCATGGACTATACGCGCGTGAATGTGCTCGGTACATCGCTTCTGCTGGACCTGCTGGCAAACCGGAAAGACGAACACCGGGTTGGAAAAATAATCGTCGCTTCTTCCATGTCCATCTATGGCGAAGGAGCCTACCGCCGTCCGTCGGGCGAAAGCGCCTCGCCGCCCCTGCGCCCCGATACCCAGATGGCGCGGAACGAATGGGAACTGATCGACCCGGAAACGGGCGAAGAACTGGCCCCCTGCCCCACTCCCGAAACCAAACCCCTCCAGCCTACGTCCGTCTATGCGATCGGCAAGCGCGACCAGGAGGAAACGGTCCTGGCTGTGGGCCGCGCCTACAAGATTCCCGCCGTGGCCCTGCGCTTTTTTAATATTTATGGTCCGCGCCAGTCGCTTTCGAATCCCTACACGGGGGTGGCGGCGATTTTTTCGAGCCGCGTCTTGAACAAGCATGCGCCCGTGGTTTTTGAAGACGGCGGTCAGAGCCGGGACTTTGTGCATGTGTCGGATATTGTTCAGGGCTGCGTGCTGGCCATGGAAAAACCCGAGGCCGATTATGAAGTCTTTAACGTGGGCACCGGCAAGCAGCGCAGCATTCGGCAGGTGGCCGAGGCCATTATTGCCCACCTGAAGCCCGACGGAAGCATGGAGCCGAAGATCGAGGCCAAATTCCGCTCCGGCGATATCCGCCATTGCTATGCCGACATCAGCAAGATCCGTAAAAAACTCGGCTACGAACCGAAGGTGGACTTCGAAACGGACGGCATCCGCGACCTGTGCGCCTGGGCCGCCGAACAGGAAGCCGTGGACCGATTCGACAAAGCCCGCGAAGAACTGGGGAAGCGGGGACTGGTTTAAGAGGGCAAGGGGCCGGAGCCGCTGAGCATCATGAAAATTTCCATCGTCATCCCCATCTTCAACGAAGAAGTCCTGCTGCCCCTGGTATTGGAAAAGGTGCGTGCCTTGCCCTTTGAAAAGGAACTGATCCTGGTGGATGACTGCTCGCGTGACCGGACGCCGGAGATTCTGGCGGAAGAAGACAAGAAGCCGGACACGCGGGTTTTGCGTCACGAAAAAAACGCCGGCAAGGGCAGGGCCATCCGCACCGGCCTGGAACATGCCACGGGCGATATCGTGATTATCCAGGATGCCGACCTGGAATATAAGCCCGAGGAAATCGTGGATGTGCTCCAGCCGATTATCGACGGCAAAACCCGCGTGGCATACGGCTCACGATTTCGGGGCCGGATCGAGGGGATGCGCTTTGCGAACCGCATGGCGAACCACCTTCTTGCCTGGTGCGTGAGCATTCTCTACGGCCATCGCATTACCGACGAAGCCACCGCCTATAAAGCCTTCCGGCGCGAGCTGATCCAGGATATTCCCCTCACCTGCCGACGCTTCGAATTTTGCCCGGAAGTGACCGCGAAAGTGCTCAAGCGGGGCGAAAAAATAATCGAAGTGCCCGTCACCTATATCGCGCGTACCTTTGAAGAAGGCAAAAAAATCGGCTGGAAAGACTTCTTCATTGCCCTCTGGACCCTTATAAAATATCGCTTTATCCGCTGAAATGCCTCACTTTCATCATGCTCTGATATGCACATTTGCATAACATATATAAGCATTTTTCTTGACGGCTCAATGCTCATAACCTAAAATACGGGCATCTTGAGTAGGAAGAGGCCATAATATGAGCATGTACGCCCTTGAGGTGCTCCAGCATTTTTCCAGCAGCGGTCAGCCCGTTTCACGCGGCTATATCGCCGAAAAAACCTCCATTCCACGGTCCACCATGACCCGCGTCCTGGCAAATCTGGTCAGCGATGGGTATTTGGAAAAAGTCGCCCATGGGCAATATGTGGCGGGGCCCCACTTTGAGCAAATGATTCAGAATGAGCCTCAATCCCGAATGCCCGGCCAGCAAAAAACTTTTGCCTTTCTCTTTCGCGAAAGCGTGACTGCCTGTCAGCCCGTATGGCAGGGCATTAACGACGTTTTGAATCAATATAACATGCGCTGCATCCTGCATCCCGTGGGCTGGTGCCTCGATGAGGCTCAGGAAGACGCCAATAGTATTCTGCGCGACATGGATGGGGCTTTTTTCTTTACCTTTCAGCCCCTGCAAGGCACTTTTCTAGAATGGGTGCGGCATACGGGAAAACCGGGCGTTCACCTCGGATGGAGCAGTTTCGATTGTTGCGATGTGGTTACGTGGGACATGGCTTATGGAATCCGCCTGCTGGCTGAGGAAGCCTTACGTCAGGGCTGCAAAAAGATTCTGTATATTTGCGGCGAATCCATGCTGATCATGCAGCCCTTTGCCATTCGCCATCAGAGCTATAAAAACACCATGGAATCTCTTGGTATGGAGCCCATGATCCTGAATATGGAACCGGGCTCCTTTTACAAGGTGCAGATATTTCGGGAACGCATCATGAAATATTATGAAGATCTTTCCGAGTCTGACCGGATAGCCTTTATTCTTTCCCACGATTCCATTGCCCAACCGCTCGCCATGACATTAGATACCATAGGCAAAAACTTTCGGGAGCAAACCCTTCTCGCCTCTCCCTTGCTGACTTCCGGGAATAACCAGAATCCCCAGGCCCGCAGTGAATTGGATATTTTTCTTTTAGAGCCCTGGGTGGAGGCGGGGCGCGTGGCCGCACGACGCATGTTTTCGCGCATGACGGGAGATACGACGGAACCGAATCTGTCGATGGTTCAACCCCGCGTATCCATGCCTGCAGGCAATCAGGCTTAGGCCTGTTCGCCTTCGTTCAATGCCGTGATGAGATAGACCGCGCCCTTTTTCACCAGGGCCTTGTGCTCGAAGCCCGTTATGTCGTAAAGGTCGCGGTTGGGATCGGTTTCGGTGGCGGTTTCAATCACGCGAAAGTGGGGCGAATTTTCAAAGCGTCCGGCGATTTCTTCGAAATACCAGAATAAATCCACCTTGATAAAAATCTGTCCGCCGGGGCGCAGGATACGGTGGCAGGTTTCGATAAAAGGCGTTTGAAAAAGGCGTCGCTTGCCGTGACGCTTTTTGGGCCAGGGATCGGTGAAATAGACGTGGAGAGTATGAACGGATCCGTCGGCAATGTGGTCGGCCAGAATCTGCGTGGCGTCACCCTTGACGATACAGGCGTTGCCGATATCATACTTCACCATGCGGTCGCGCGCTTTTCGGGCGTAGCTGAGGGAGCGTTCGATGCCAAAGAAAAGATGCCCCGGTCGTTCCTCGGCGGCTCGACGCAAATAGCGTCCATTTCCGCACCCTACCTCGACTTCCACGGGGGCATCCACTCCAAAAAAGTCGGCCCAGTCAATCGGACGGGGCAGATTCTCGCTTTCGAAAAAGTCGGGACAAGCCTCGCGCTCGGGAAGAGAATCGGGATTCGCGATGTCGGGTTCGATGCTCATTTTCTACCTTGCTGCCTGGATGATTCCGGCAATGGCGCGACCGCATTGCCGGAGCAGACGCGGCGCGTTGTCCATGGCCTGACGGAGCGACATGGGGCCGTCGCAGAGAGACCATAGACTATGAAAGCCCCTCTTGTAAAGGGCCGATGCGGTCGGGTCCACACTGCCGGCGATGGCGATGACGGGGACGTGGTGGCGGGCGGCAATGGCGGCGACTTCAGCGGGGGCCTTGCCATAGACCGTCTGGCGGTCGATTCGTCCCTCACCGGTGATGACCCAGTCGGCCCTGGCAATGGCGACTTCGAGTTCGATCTCGCGGGCGATGACTTCGGCTCCGGCTTCCAGGCGTGCCCCACAAAAAGCATGAAGGCCTCCCGCCAGTCCACCAGCCGCGCCGGCTCGCTTTTTTCGCGCGAGGGATATGCCCAGATCCTGTTTTACGCATTCGGCCAGCTTAGCCAGGCCTGTTTCCAGTTGCTCGACCTGCTTCGGTGTCGCGCCTTTTTGCGGGCCGAAGATGGCCGCCGCGCCCTTTTTGCCAAGGAGCGGATTGGTCACGTCGCAGGCTACGCTGATCTCGAAATCGCGCTCCAAACCGGCCCGCCATTTATCGAAATCGGAAGCATCAATGCGCGCGATTTTATGAAGGTTTCCGCCGCAGGGCTTGAGCAACTTTCCATGCACGTCGAGGAAGCGATAGCCCAGCGCCGCCGCCATGCCCATGCCGCCGTCCACCGTGGCGCTTCCGCCAACGCCGACAATCAGGCGCGTCGCTCCACGCTTGAGCGCCGCCTGCATCAACTGCCCCACACCAAAGGTGCTCGTGCGCATGGGATTCTTTTCGGAATCCTGCAAGAGCCGCAGGCCCGATGATTCCGCCATCTCTATCACGGCTTCATCACCGTTGCCAAGCAGGCCGAAGCGCGCCTGAATGTCCCGGCCCAGCGGGTCCTGCACTGTGGAGCGACACCTCCGGCCACCCGTCCCGCGTACAAGGGTATCCATCGTGCCGTCGCCACCGTCGGCCATGGGCATGAGGATGCATTCGGCGGCGGGTGCGGCCTGGCGTATTCCAGACGCAATCGCCCGCGCCGCATCCCACGCCGCGAGCGATTCCTTATAGGCATTTGGAGCAATAACGATGCGCATGAAAAACGTCAGCCGTCTCCGCTTACCACCGCGTATTGAAGCCGCGCAGGTCCACCACCGCGTAAGGCGTATCGGGCCAGTTGGGTTCCGTCGGACCATCAACCACCCCGCTTGCGCCGCGCATGTCGGCATTGCGCTTGACCTCGTCCAGCAAATCGGCCAGTGCGTTGGCGTCTTCACGGTCCACGCGGTTGTCGTTGTTCAGGTCGTCCAGTTTGCCGTCGCCGTCAATGTCCACGATCAGGGCCGCCGCGTCGCCATACTGGTAGCGTGTGAACTGGGTGTAACTCGCGCCGCGCTGATCGAGACGTTGCCGTTCCAGAGGCGACAGATAAGACCTTAGAATCTTCACCTGAGCCTCGGGACCATACCGCTGCTGTACCGTGTCCGTCACCAGTTCCAGGAAGGTGATCAGTTTGGGATCGATGGACACGAAGTGCGGTTCGTCGCGTTCGGAAGGCGAAGCGAAGTCGCCGAGTTTGAAGTGTTCGCTGACCTTATAATCGCGGGTATTGCTGTCGATCTTCACGAACCACTTGGGCGGCGCGTAGCGGGAGGGATCACGCGAAACGGCGCCGGGCACGGAAGGAGCCGTCTCGTCGGGATACATGCCCAGGGGATAGCGTTCGATGAGGGTTTCATCGCGCTTGAAAGGATACTGCACCATGACGGGAATCTGCTTCTGGCCAAGGAGAATGGTCGAGTCGGAAGAGTCCTTTTCGGTGGCCTGGCCTTCGACCAGATAACTCTGGCGGATTTCTACGTTGATCATCTGGAGGCCGGGATTATCCGGCGCTTTCCAGGAAAAATTATCCGGTGTGAACGCCTGCATGGTCCCGCCCGTCGTATCCAGTTCGACCCGTCGGCTCGATTCGATCACATGCCGTCCGCCGCTTTCGGAAGACGCGCGAAAAGCCGGGGACCGGCGGTCGGCCTCGACCTGGCCCAGGGCCATGCTGAAGTCCAGCGTCTCGCCCGGTTCGATCAGCAGCAAGCGGCCCGAGGGAATATTCTCGCCATCCTTCGTCACCTCCAGGGGACGTTCGACGGCGCTCAACTGCTGCGGAGCCGCTCCGGAGTCGGCCGGTTCCTTTTCCTGGCCGGGCAAGGTGAGCAGGTCCGCTCCTGACAAGTCGCTCTCCACCTCACGACCGGGACGCCTCTGGATACGTCGGCTGCCCGTAACGGGATCAAAACTGTCCCGCGATTCATTCGTATCGGCCTGGGCGATTTCGGTGGTCTCCGAGGCCGGGCCGTTCATGGAAATGGGGCCGATATTGTCGTTGGTCGGCGTCTCCGGTTCAATGGTCGGGCTTTCGGGAATGACTTCCGATTCGGGCTCCGGAGCCAGAACCACCGCTCTCGTCTCTTCCTCCGTATTCGGCGGGGCGGAATCGGCCTTTTTTGCAGGCACACACCCCAGCAGAATGGCAAAAACGATAACCGGCGCCATCGTACCCCAGCGGTTCATCAGGTCTGTCAGATTCTTTTTCGTATTCATCAGATACATCGTCTATTCCTCCTCATTGTCCGGCAGATATGGTTGCAATTACTGCAACATTTTTCCCAGTTCATCACCCCGGTCGCGCGCGCGGATGACCACCTTTTCGATCAGTTCGGCAAAGCCGCCCTCGTCCATCACCTTGAGCCCCGCTTCCGTCGTGCCGCCGGGCGATGTCACTTTGCGTCGCAATTCTTCGGGACTGTCCGTTGTTTCGGTCATCATACGGGCCGCGCCCAGTATGGTCTGCCTGGCCAGCATGAGCGACGCGGCCGCGTCGAGTCCGGCCTTTTCTCCCGCCCGCACCAGCACCTCGGCCATGCGAAAAACATAAGCCGGGCCGCTTCCGCTGAGACCGGTGACGGCATTGATCTGATCTTCGTCCACCTCGACCGCCACGCCCACGGCCTGAAAAATATCGATAGCCCTTTGCATGTCGGCATCCGTCGCCAAGCGGCCCTTGGCCAGTCCCGATGCCCCGCATCCCAGCAGGGCCGGTGTATTCGGCATCACGCGGATGGCCCGCACGTCGCCGCCCAGTTTGCCTTCGATCATACTCAGGGGGATCCCCGCGGCAATCGAAATAAAAAGATGTTTTTCGCGAACAGACGACGCCAGTTCCGCCAGCACGTCGCCCATCACCTGCGGCTTCACCGCCAGGATTACGACATCGGCAAATTCCAGGAGTTCCCCGTTCGAGACGCATTGCTTCGCGCCCAGGTCGGCGGCCAGGGCAGAGGCCTTGGCGGCATCCACGTCCGTAAGACCAACGCAATCGGTGGAAACCACACCCGCCTTCACCACGCCCGCCAGAAGCGCGGAACCCATGTTGCCGCAGCCGATCAGTCCCAGTTTCCAGTCGCTCATTATATGTTTCCTGTCCAGGCCGGCAAGATGCCGGCGATACATTATTTATAGCGATTTACGAAAAAAGCGCCGTGCCCACGCGAACCAGCGTCGCGCCTTCTTCCACGGCAATCTCAAAATCATTGGTCATACCCATCGAAAGATGCTCCAGGTGCAAATGATCATGTCCGGCATCGCGCAGCCGGTCGCGCAGGAGCCGCAAATTCCGGAATACGGGTCGCGTGTCTTCGGGGTCGTCCAAGTATGGAGCCATTGTCATCAGGCCCACACACTCCACGCGATCGAGCGGCTTGAGCGCCTTTGCCGCATCCATCGCGCTTTCCGGCGTGAAGCCGTACTTGCTGGCCTCGCCCGAAACGTTCACCTCCATGAGTACGCGCACGGTACAGGCGGCCCCGTCGCAGACGCGCTGAAATTTTTCGGCCAGTTTGATGCTGTCCAGGCTATGAATGAGGGCCGTTTCGCCGACGAGTTGCTTGGCCTTGCGGCTTTGCACATGGCCGATGAAATGCCACTCGATGGGCGGCTCATAGTCGGCATCGCGAAAGGCTGCAAACTTTTCGACGGCCTCGTCCACGCGGTTTTCGCCCAGCAGGCGCTCTCCAGTATCCAATACGGCGCGCGTATCTTCCATCGAGCGATGTTTCGTTACCGCCACGAGGCGCACCGCTCCCGGGTCGCGTCCGGCACGCAAAGCCGCCGCCCGAATACGTTCATTGACCGAGGCGATATTTTCCGCAATCCGTCCCATAATCCATCCCTGAATCTGCCAGACTTTCAGATAGCTGTCTCAAAAACCTTGACTCTGAAAACAGGCGAATTAAACTACAAGGGGATTATAGGAAGACCTGCCGAAAGGTTCAACCATATTGTCCCCCATCACCATCTTTTGACGCATATCCCGAATCCGGAAGACCACATTGCCCAAAGCAAACGCCCCACGCCCCAAAATCACCGCCCTCGTGCCTTGCTTCAACGAGGAAGAAAATATCCGTGCCTGCCTGGAATCGGTCAAATGGGCCGATGAAATCCTTGTTGTCGATTCCTTCAGCACCGACCGCACGCGCGAGATTGCCGCCGAATTCACTGATCGCATCCTGCAGCACGAGTATATCAATTCCGCCGCCCAGAAAAACTGGACCATTCCCCAGGCATCGCACGAATGGGTCCTGATTGTGGACAGTGACGAACGGGTGACGCCGGAATTGCGGGATGAGATTCTTGGTCTTCTGAAAAAAGGGCCTGAACTCAACGGCTACTACATCGGTCGTTTGAATCATTTCATGGGCCATCCCATCCGCCATGTGTGGAAATCGGACAAGTGCCTGCGTCTCTTTCGGCGCGACAAGGGTCGCTACCAGGAGCGCAACGTCCATGCCGACATCGTTCTGGAAGGTCCGGCGGGAATGCTGGAAAATAAACTGCTCCACTATACGGCCACCGACTTCGACCGATACATGCGCAAGCATGACCGCTATACCAGCTGGGCCGCCGGCGACCGCGCGAAAAAGACGAAGACCGTCCACTGGTATCACCTGACGCTGCGGCCCTGCTGGCGCTTCTTCAAGCAATACGTGCTCAAGCGGGGTTTTCTGGATGGAAAGGCAGGCCTCGTTGTCTGCGGCTTGTCGGCTTTCAGCGCCTTCATGAAATACGCCAAACTCTGGGAAATGCAGCAGCAGAACAAGCACGGCGACAAATCCGAATAAGACAAGAAACGAAGCATCCGAAATATGGCTATCGAAAAAATATACATCAAAACCGTGAACTGGGTGGGCGATGCCGTCCTTGTGACACCGACCATCCGCGCCATACGCCAGCGCTATCCCGATGCCGAGATCACCCTCATGGCGCGGCCCTGGGTGGCCGGGGTCTATGACGCCAATCCCGACATCGACCGTCTCTGGGTGGCCGAGGAAAACAAGTCGCTCCGCCATTATCGCGAAATCGCCCGGCGGATACGCGATGAGGAATTCGACCTGGGCATCTCCCTGCCCAACTCCTTCGGCGCGGCGCTGCACATGTATCTCGGCAAGATCAAGCGCCGCATCGGCTACAAGCGCGACGGACGCGGCATCCTGCTGACGGACCCGATTCCCGTCACCGGACAGATTCTCAAGGTGCACCAGGTGGAATATTATCTGAACCTGCTGCAACCGCTTCTCGACGTGGAAGACCAGGAGCGCAAACTCGTGTTGCCTGTGGCCGATGATGCGCGGGAAAGGCTTTCTGAACGACTCGAAACGCGCGGTATTTCTCTCGACGATAACGAACGTCCCCTGGTCGGGCTTTGTCCGGGAGCGGCATTCGGCACAGCCAAGCGCTGGTATCCCGACCGATTCGCGGCGGTGGCGGACCGCCTGGTCGAGGACTGGAACGCGCGCGTCGTCATCGTCGGCAGCAAGTCGGAACGGCCTATCGGCGAGGAGATTCAGCAACTCGCCAAGCATGAAATCGACGTGCTCAGCGGAGACATGCCCCTGCGCGAACTGGCGGCGCTCTGCGAAAAGCTGCGCCTCTTTGTCTGCAACGATTCCGGAGCCATGCACGTGGCCGCCGCATGTGACGCGCCGGTTGTCGCCGTCTTCGGGTCCACCGACTGGATCACCACCGCGCCTTATCATCCCGACGCCATCATCGTCCGCCGCGACAACCCCTGCCCCGACGCGCCATGTCTCCGGCGCGACTGTCCCTACGATCATCACATCTGCATGCATGTGGTGACGGTCGAGGATGTGCAGGAAGCCTGCGAGAAGCAACTGGAGAAATCGGTCGGTCCCAACCCCGCAAAAAGTGAAGCAAGCCAATGAGCATTGACCTGAAACAGAAACCGATCATGCATATCGACACGGGTCGCGAGTGGCGCGGCGGTCAGGCGCAGGTGTGGAATTTATGCCGCATGTTACAGGATGCCGGGATGGCGCAGGTGCTGGTTTGTCCGTCTGGTTCGCCATTGGCGCAACGCGCGAGGGAATCGGGCATTCCCCTTTACGAAACCAGCCTGCGCGGAGAATTCAACATCCTGGCCGCACGCCGTTTGCGAAGGCTTTGCGCGGAACGGCAGATCGCGATTATCCACTGCCACGATGCCCATGCCCATTCGATTGCCCGGATGGTGGCGGGCAAGACCGCGCCGCAAATCGTCGTTTCGCGCCGCGTTGATTTTGCCATTTCGAAAGGCTGGCTTTCGCGACGCAAATATCTCGATTCCCGCATCCATTACCTTGCCATCTCGAACGGCGTGCGCGATGTGCTGATTGAGGGTGGCGTCGATCCTGATCGCATCCATCTCGTCCCCAGCGGCGTCGATGCCGATCGTTTTGATGAATCGGTCGGGTCTGATGCATTGCGGGAAGAATTTAATCTGGCTCCTGACGCGCCGGTCATCGGCACCATCGGCAGCCTCGTCGATCACAAGGGGCATTGCTATCTGGTGGATGCCGCGCCGAAAATCCGCGAAGCATTTTCCGACGCGCAATTCTTCATCGTCGGCGATGGCCCGCTGCGCCCTGAGATTGAGACGCAGATCGCGCGGCTTGGTTTGGACGACGCCTTTTATCTGCCCGGCTTCCGCAGCGACCTGGAGACTTTTCTCAAGGGCTTTGATGTTTTCGCGCTGCCCTCGCACCTGGAGGGGCTTTGCACGTCGCTCGTCGATGCCATGCTTTTTCGCTTGCCAGCCGTGGGTTGCCGCACGGGCGGTGTGCCCGATTTAATTATCGATGGAGAGACGGGCTTGCTGGTCGAATCGAAAAATCCTGACGCCCTGGCCGCCGCCATCATCCGCCTCTTGCAGGATTCCAATCTCGCGAAAGCCCTGGCCGACAAGGCCCACGCCCACGCCATCCAGGGCTTCACCATGCAATCCATGGCCCGCAAAACCATGGACGCCTATCGCGACATCCTGCACAAATAACAAATCGTACCGCCGGCATCCTGCCGGCAATGGAGCACCATAAGCAGCACCCAAAAATACAATCAGAAATAGTAAGACTATCAGAAGTTCTCAAGCTGATACGATGCAAGACTTCATAGCCCATGCATTTGCGCAAGGGCTTACGATGCTTTTCATCTGCGCGCATCTGCGTAATCTGCGGACAAAAAAACAAGACCCCAAGCGCAAAAAAACAATCCGACAAGTTGCCAATACGATTCAGGCGACAAGGCAAAATCGGATTCACACCACTGCCGGCAAGATGCCGGCGGTACGGTATTCCCGAAGAGTACCGCCGGCATCCTGCCGGCAATGGAGCACCATAAGCAGCACCCAAAAATACA
>CAYWYC010000094.1:11768-13788 GCA_964462565.1 uncultured Candidatus Sumerlaeota bacterium
CGACAAGGCAAAATCGGATTCACACCACTGCCGGCAAGATGCCGGCGGTACGGTAAAAAAGTCAAAACGGGATGAAGCGTCTGGCTCCATCCCGTTTTGAATCGTTATCCTGATAAGTCTTTCTTACGGCTCGTTCGAGACGCGTTCCTTGGGATTGGACTGCGACATCTCGAAGCGATTGAAGGCGTTCAGGAAGGCCCGCGCGCTGGCGAGGATCACGTCTGTGCTTGTGCCCGTGCCCTTGATGCTGCGTCCGTCAATGCTCATGCGCACATGCACACGTCCCAATGCGTCACCGCCGCCTGTCACGGCTTCGATCTGGTATTCTTCCAGTTCCGGCTCCAACTTCACCGCCTGGCACATGGCCTGAAAAATCGCGTCCACGGGACCATCCCCATGGGACGCCTGGAGGATTATCTCGTCGCCTTTCCGCACTCGTACCGTGCCCGTCGGGATAATCGACGTGCCGCTGGAAATGTGGCAATAATCGAGGGAATAAACTTCGGGGACCTTGGCCAGTTCTTCCTGCATGATGGCAAAGATGTCGTCGTCGTAGATTTCTTTTTTCTTGTCGCACATGCGCTTGAAGCGCTCGAAGCCCGCGTTGATTTCTTCTTCCGTCAGATCGCTGAAACCGACTTCGGCCAGTTTCGATTTGAAGGCATTGCGGCCGCTGTGCTTGCCCATGATCAGGTTATCGCCGGCCCAGCCGACCGTTTCCGCCGTCATGATTTCGTAAGTCGTGCGTTCCTTGAGGATGCCGTCCTGGTGGATGCCGGCCTCGTGGGCAAAGGCGTTCGCGCCGACGATAGCCTTGTTGCGCTGGACCTTCATGCCCGTGATGCGGCTGACCAGGCGCGACGTGCGGAAAATTTCTTCCGTGCGAATGCCCGTATCGAGACCATAAAAGTCGTTGCGCACGATCAGGTTCATGATAATTTCTTCGAGGGCGGCATTACCGGCGCGCTCACCCAGACCGTTGATCGTGCATTCCACCTGACGCGCGCCTTTTTGCACGGCGGCCAGCGTGTTGGCAACGGCCATGCCCAGGTCGTTGTGGCAATGGACGGAGATCACACAATCGTCGATGCCCTTCACGTTTTCCTTCAGGTAGCCGATGCAATCGCCAAACTGGTTCGGCGTGCAATAACCGACCGTATCGGGAATATTCAGCGTCCGGGCTCCGGCCTCGATCACGGCTTCCAGCACTTCGCGCATATAGCCCCAGTCGGTCCTTCCGGCGTCTTCCGGCGAAAATTCCACATCGTCCGTAAAGGTCCGGGCCAGTTTCACGGCGTCCACCGCAATCTGGATCACCTTCTCCTTGGACATGCGGAGTTTCTTTTCCACATGGACGTCACTCGTGGCGATAAAGGTATGGATACGGCCTTTCTTGGCGGGCTTGATGGCCTCGCCGCACTTGACAATATCCTTCTCCAATGCGCGGGCCAGGCCGCAGACCGTGGGGCCTTCTATTTCCGAAGAAATGGCGTGGACGGCCTCGAAGTCGCCGGGGGACGATATCGGAAAACCCGCCTCGATTACGTCCACACCCAGGCGCACCAACTGCCGGGCCACTTCCAGTTTTTCGTTCAAATTCATGCTGCATCCGGGAGATTGCTCGCCGTCCCTTAATGTTGTGTCGAAAACGATAACGCGATCGCTCATTATATCACCTTCTTTTCCTTTCTGGTACCGGGATAAAATATCCGAATTGAGGATACACCCAACGGTACGGTCGTACAAGTCTAATTCTGTTTGGTAAAGATTCAATCCAAAAAGGGGGACGATGAAACGTGCAGGGCAGGTTTCATCAGACGAGCAGGAGGGATGCGCCGCAGCCTGAATCCCAGGCAGCGGCAATAAGCGCCTCCTCAAACGCGGCGATCGGCGAGATCCGATCCATATTGCAAGAAGATATGTGGTTGACCACTTTCATGTTATAACCAGTCGTTGCTTCCAAAATGGTGCCGAAGAGAGGACTTGAACCTCCACGGGGTTGCCCCCACATGGTCCTGAA
>CAYWYC010000095.1:0-13785 GCA_964462565.1 uncultured Candidatus Sumerlaeota bacterium
TATTATCGGACGGGCCCTTGGCCCTGAAGATGAAATAGTAGCTGCGTAGCGTCTCCTGTGCCGAGGCGATAAATCCGGTGGTGAAAAGCATAATGACCATGGCTCCCCAAAGGGGTTTTTGAACGCGAGAGTGCGACATTTTTCTATTCCTCCTCATTAAAGTGTGTAAGCGACCTTATGCTGTTTTCTCTTATTTGCTTCCGGCTTTGTGGCGCATGATTTCTTCGGCCTGTTTGCGGAATTTTTCGTCCTGGCGCTGGTTGAGTTCGCTGAAGCGCTTTCGGAATTCGGGTTTTTTGGAGCGGTTTTGGCCCAGGCTGATGTATTGGCCGAAAAAGTCGAGATCGTAAACCTCTTCGGTGGCTTTTTGCAGTTCCATTTTTTGGCTTTGGCTGGGGTTCTGCTCCAAATAGGGCTGCAGGGCCCGGCTGCGCAGTTTTTCCAACCGGCCCGCGCTGCGCGACAGGATGTAATACTGATTCATGGTCTGGATGCGTTCGGGCAGGGGGAGCCGGGTCCATTCTTCGGGAATAAAGGGATCTTCCGCCCGGGCGAGCAATTGGTCCAGTTTTTTGCGCATCTTTTCCTTCAGGGCCTTATGGGCGGGATCGTCCACCAGGTTGTTCATTTGGTAGGGGTCTTTCTGGTTATCATAAAGCACCCAATCGCCATCGGCCTTGACGGCAAAGGTGTGAGTCTTGGTTCGGATTCCTCGAAAGGGGTATTGGCCTTTATCGCTGCCGGGTTCCAGGACGTTTCCGTAGTAGTTTTTTGAATTGCAATACATGGCCAGAAACTGGGCGTCCGGTTCGGGGCCGGACTGGTCCAGAAACAGGTGGCTGAGTTCGTGGCCGGAACAATGCTCGGGAATCGGGATTCCCGCCAAGGCGCAAAGTGTGGGATAGATGTTGATGGCGCCCAACAAGGCGTCGGTCCTCTTTCCGGCGGGAATATGGCGCGGCCAGCGGGCCAGGAAGGGAACGCGGATGGTTTCTTCAAAGGGATGGGGTTTGGAATGCATACCATTCTCGCCAAAGGCCGATCCGTGGTCGGATGTATAGATAACGATGGTGTCTTCGAGGACGCCCAGGCTTTCGAGATGCTCCAGCATGCGTCCGAGTTCCTTGTCAATGGCTTCGATGTGGGCGTGGTATCCGGTGAATATCTTGTCGTCGTTGATCTTGCCCTTTTGCGGAGCGTTGGGTCTGGAGGGCAGTCCCTTTTCATATTTTTCCATCAATTCGGGTGGCGCGTCATCCATCCGCCAATGGGGCGGATTCCAGGAGACCATCATGAAAAAGGGTTCCTTCTGCCCGGCATTGCGGTTGAGCCAGTCGATGGCCTGGTCGCTCATGACAGTGGCGTTGTATCCGGTGGAGTCGGTGGTTTCGGAACCTTCGATATTGCCGTCGCGATAGCTTCCGGCCCAATGGTTGTCCGTGCCGATCCAGTCGATAAAGTGATCGAAGCCGGTCTGGTGGGTGGTGGTGCGTCCGAGGTGCCATTTTCCGATATAGGCGGTCCGATATCCTGCGGCCTTGAAGGTGTCGCCCAGTGCCGGAAAATTGCCGCCCATATTTTCACGGTTGCCCACGTATTCATTATCCAGGTAGGTGCTTTTTTCGGGCCAGAGACCGGACATCAGAATACCACGATGGGGCACGCAGACAGGCAGGTTGCTGATGCATTGGTCAAAACAGATTCCCTCGCGGGCCATGCGTTTCATGTTGGGGGTATCGATTTGGGGCATCTGGGAGAATGACATGCTGAAATAGCGATGTTCATCACTGAACAGATAGAGGATGTTTGGCTTCTTTTGGGGGCTTTGGGGAGCCTGGGCAAAAAGTCGGGTCGAATGGCAACTCGCCAGTGCAGCCATGCCGCATTTCATAAAGTCTCTGCGTTTCATTGTTTGGATTGGTCTCGATTCAATTGATTTTGGGGATAATCCCATTTCATGGAAAACTGATATTGGCCTGCCGCCACTTTAATGGTGACGTCATGTGCTTCTTTGCTGAAGTCGGTGACGCCTTCCGATTCTTCCAGCGGATGTCCCTGTTCGCGAATATCGGACGGGGAACCGGCCGGCAGAATAATGGTGGCCGAAGTGTTTGCGGGGACAAGAACATTCAGAGTGAAGCGGCCGTTGTTTATTCGCCATTCGCTCTTGATGAGTCCATGTATGGACTGGTATTCGGCCTTGGCCCAGGTGAGGTCGCCTACGGGTTTTGGGCGTATGAAAAAATGTTTGAAGCCGGGATTTTCCGGATCCGGTTTCAGCCCTCCGATGGACTCATAAAGCCAATCGGCAAAGGCCGTGTAGGCGGGATGGCTGTTGCTGCCCTTGTAGGATTCGGGGATCGCCTTGTTACCGCTTCGCATCATGTAGCCGAGGGAGGGATAAGACGTTTGGGTAAGCAGGCGGTATGCCACGTCCTGCCTGCCGATTCTTTCGAGGGCATGAAAGAGAAAGGGGCAGCCAAAGGGGCCGACGGTCATGTGATAATCCAGGCTTTGGCCTCCGCTTTCGAGGCAGTCTTCGCGCAGATCTTCATACTTGGCGGGGTTCTTTTTCCAGCGCAACTGTTCGTGTTGGCCCAGCCAGAGATAGCGGTCGCCATGGCGGCTGTATTTTTTGCGCAGGTGTTCATCGGCTTCGGCCACGGTATAAACGAGTCTTTCGGCCAGGCCGGGAAAAAGTTCATCGGGGACAATGCCCAGGTAAAGCCCCATGGCCAGGCTGGCCTGTGAATCTCCGGCAATGGTGGGAACTTCGGGCTGGATCAGTTTTTCATTGAACTGCCTGGCGATCTCGGGCAGTCGCGCGAGATAGTCTTGTCCCTTTTGCTCGCGGCCCGTTGCCAGGGCCAGTTTGCCGATCCAGCGGGTGGTGATATAATGCCAGGTCTGTCCGAAAATCGCCTCCGGGCTGGCCTGGTCGATGCTTTTCCAATTGCCCAGTCCGCCCCACCAGAGTTCCGCCCAATCCGGCCGATCCAGTCGCCTGTCCGCAAGGAGTTGCATTTTGGGAAAGCTTTCATCGACAAAACGCAGGTCTTCGTAAAAGAGCCAGGCGTTCCAGGGCGCGGCCACGATAATATCTTCCGCATGAGGAACGGCCCATTCGCCGCTGTCCTGAAAAAGAACCTGATAGCGCGCGTGGCCGATCAGCTCGTAGGCCCAGTTGGCCATGCGGAAAGGATGCAGAACCGAAGGTCCCCAGTTCATGCGTTCCCGTTCGGTGTCGTAGGTATGATAATGGGTGTTGCCGCGAAAAGTGTTCACGGCGGAGGCCCATAGTTCGTTCACCAAATCGTTGGAGCAGGCAAATTTTCCTGTTTTCCGGAAGTCATTATGCAGGACCAGGAGTTGGATGTCTTCCTTTTCCAGGTCGCCCGGATAGCCCGATACCCGTGCGTATCGAATGGTGCCCCAGCCGAATTTTTTCTCCCAGACTTCTTCTTCCTCGCCACGGCAGATATAAATATCTTCATGACTGTTGCCGAAGCGGGCGTTCAATCTGTTCGACGAGTAGCCATAGTGCATCTTGAGAACCTGGCCCGCGGGAGCGTCTTTGATTTTCAGACGCACAATGCCCGATATAAGCTGGCCGAAATCCACCAGATACTGGCCGGGCGCGGTCTTCTCTATGGAAAGCGGTTGCAGTTCTTGCACTGTCCGAACCGGGGGCATGATCTGGCTGATCAGGATCGGCTCGTGGGATTGGGCGTTCCAGTAATCATAACGGGCGCCGATATCCTGCGCCTTTTTCCAGGTCGAGTCATCAAACCCGGCCCGGGCCCATCCCGGCTGCCGCATGCGGGCATCATAGATCTCGCCGTAATGGATATTGTCAAAGACGACGGGTGAAGGGCTTGCCTTCCAACTGTCGTCGCTCAGGATTCGCTCGCGGCTGCCGTCTTCATAGACCAGTTCCAGTTCGAGCCGAAGGGCCGGTTTCCGGTAAGACATGTTCACGTTCATGCTGTTATACCAGCCGTTTCCCAGCATGGCGCCGATGGCGTTCGGCCCGTCATCCAGGAGCTCGGTCACGTCATAAACCTGGTATTGCAGCAGACGCTTCACGTAATTCGGATTGCGTCCCATGAAACCGTCCCAGGCTCCCTTGCCGGGAGACAGATATTCATGGTGGGCTTTTTGGCCGTTGATCCAGATTTGATGAAAACCCAAAGCCGTGGCGTAAAGCCGGGCGCGGACCATGCCGGGTTTGACTTGAAATTCTTTGCGCAGGCAGGGGGACCGACGGTTTTTCATGGGATAGATATTCCCCGAACTGTCAGCCGGAAACCAGGCGTCTTTCTGGACCTTGGCATAAAGCCCGCCGCCGGATATTGTTAAGACCGGCTTCGGTGGGCGGAATTCAGGAAGGTTCCAGTTTTCCGGCATGTTCTTGATATGCCATCCACCGGGCCCCGTATATCGGCCGCCTTCTTTATCCTCACCCGATACGGCCAGCCAGCTTTTGTCGGTGATTATCGATTTTTCAGCGTTGCCGCTTTTGATGACAAGGGCGGCTCGAAAGGCGGCCAGGGGTGTTTGTTCCGGCTTGAAAAGTTGAATGGCAATCAGGTTGTCGCCGGGCTCAAGCGAAGCGGTCACATCGATCGATATCGAGGGAATTTCCTTCGCTTCGAATTCATCGTAAACACGGATATTTTTGGCACGGCCGATCTCATCGAAGCGGTCCAGTATCAGGCGTCCGTTCATCCATATTCGAATGGGTCGGTCGGTCTGAAGGGTGAGATTGGCTACATCGATATTTTCCGGGGCTGAGAATGTTTTTCGGAAATAGTGGTAGGCTGAAGCGCGATTCCAGAATTCGTGTCGGTCGATCCGGTTGTAGGGAAAAATCCACTCTCCGGCTGGATCGGTGCTTTTCTCCTCGGGCCAAACCATTCCGATCCAGGAGGCCTTCCATTCATCGCGGTCGAGAAAAGCCGTCTCGAAGCATTGGGGGCGCGACCATGCGGAAGGCGCGCCATCCTGATCCCATACCCGCACTTTCCACCAATAGGGCTGGCTGGATTGCAGTGCCTTTCCGGCATAGGTCACGTGGGTGGAGCGGTCGCTTTGCAGTTTGCCCGTATCCCACATGTTGCCCCGGTCCTTCTTCAATGCTTCTTCTGAATTGGCCACAAGCAGGCGGAATGCCGTCTGTCGAGCGCCACGGCGTTCATCCCGCATGATCCAGGAAAAACGCGGGGCAGGATGGTCGATACCCAAAGGATGGCTTTGATACTCGCACCGGAGTTGGTCAGGCAAACTCTGCCGTGATTCCATATGTGTTGCTCCTGAACATCCTGAAATTCCAAGTAATAAAACCAGCACCCAAAAGTTCCGTTGCATAAAATCCTCTTTCGTTTATCAGCGCTTCCCGGTTTTCGGGCTTATTTCAAAAACATAATTCCCGGCTACAAGCTCGCATGGGGTTTCTTCCGGGCCTCTTGCAAGCAGCTGCACCCCTTCGGCCTGATCCAGTGGCTTGCCGCTTTCGGTTATAAGCGCTTGCCCGGCGGGAGCAGGAAGATGGACGAGGGCGGTGCTGTTGGGCGGAACGGTGAGTTTTATGATCATATTATTCTCCGAATCCCGCTTCCAATCCAAAGATATCAGCCCATAGGGAGACTGATATGTTGTTTTTGCCCACATGAGGTCTCCCATAATCTGCGGACGGACGATGAACCGTTTGAATCCCGGATGTCGGGGATCCGCATTGATGCCGCCCGCCTCCTGAAAAATCCATGCCGCAATATTGGTCCGACCGGTGTGGCTGCTGTAGGATCCGTAGGCCTCTGAGAGCGCACCCCCGTTGGCGGCGGTGTATCCCCATGAGGGATAGCTGTTTCGGCTCAGGACCTTCCAGGCGATGTCGTTGCGGTCGATGGCCGTCAATGCCCAGAGGAAAAACGGGTTGCCGTAGAGTCCGACAGTGGGGGCATAGTCCAGGGAGTTTCCACCGCTTTCCAGGCATCTCGCGCGCAGTTTTTCGTAGGCCCGGGGCCTGTCTTTCCATTGTTCCTTGAGAAAGCGGTCACATTGGGCGACCATTTCCACAAAGCGTTTCTGCACCTGCTGCTTTTCGGAATCGGCTACGAAACCCATGGAAAGGGGGATGGCGAGGGCGCGTTGGTTGTCGCCGGGATAGGTTTTCTTTTCCGGATCGTAAAGGGTGCGATGAAAGGCGCGCGCCACCGTGGGAAGGTGTTGGCGATAGGCGGTGGCTTCCTCTTCTTTGCCCAGCCATTGGGCCAGCCAGGCGAGCCGCTCGATGCTTTGATAGTGATGGGCCGCGCCGAACATGCCGCCATGTTCGGATTGCTTGTTCAAGCCATGCCAGTCCCCGAATGTACCATGGGCCCAGTACCCCTCTTTTTCATTCTGAATCCGATCATCCACAAAGAACTTCGCACGGTGGTATTCATTCTTTGCGAATCGCTCGTCATCATAAAACAGCTTCCCGTAATAGGGCCACCACACGACGCCGTCGCCCCATCCGGCACACCATATACCGTTGCCCGGACCGTGATACATGTGCAGCATGCGCGGGGCAAATCGTGAAGTATCGAACATCCAGGGCAAGGCTCCACTATGGAGGCTGAATTCGGCCCACATGATTTTCTCACGGTCGGTGTCCACCGGCACCGAGTGGATATTGCCTCGCCAGGTCCATTCAATCGCCCGCCAAATACGGTTGACCGTTTCATTGGAACAGGAAAACGTCCCGACCTTTTTGAGATCGGTGTTCACGATGCAATAACTGATGTCCTCCGGGCGGAGTTCCCCCGGAAATCCCTGGACGCGGACAGAGTGCAACATGCCATAGCCGAATTTGCGCTCCCACTTTTCCACCGGCTCGCCCTTGCAGATATAAAGGTCGTCACTCTGATTGCAAAAGCGGGCCGCAAAAGGTCCGGCGGGTTTATAAGAGTAATTCAGGCGGATAATATTTCCCGGCTGCGAGTCGCGCACGGTCAGTCGGATTATTCCGGACGCAAGTTGGCCGAAATTTACGAGCTGTGTGTCCGACGATATCCTTTCTATGCTCAGGGGCTTGAGTTCCTCGGTGATCCGCATGGGAGCCTGCGCTTCGGCCATCAGCGTTGGCTCGTCCGATTGGGCGTAATGGTATTCGTATGCGGGACTCAAGACTTCGGCCTGCGCCCAGTTTCCGGCATCAAATCCTGCTTCCTTCCAGCCGGCTTGCTCAAGCCGTGCGTCATAATGTTCACCCAGGTGGACGGAGTCGAAAACTACCGGAGAGGGCGTGGTCTGCCATGAGGCATCCGTCTGGACACGCTCGGTGGAGCCGTCTTCATAGACAATTTCCAACTGGGCCCGCAAAAGAGGTTTGCGGCAGGAGATGGTAAAGCCCACCATGTTGTACCAGCCGTTTCCCAGCATGGCGCCTATCGTGTTAGGTCCTTGCCGCAACAGGCTCGTTACATCGTGAACCTGATACTCAAGAAGGCGCTCGATATCCGGCCCTTCATTGAAATGACGGGCGGAGCCTTCGGTGTGATAATAGCAATCGTAGTTTCCCTTGCCGGGAGCCATAAAATCATCGCTCGCCCGATTTCCATTGAGCGCCATTTCATAATTTCCCAAAGCCGTCGCGTATAGACGGGCGCTCCGCACCGGCCCCTTGACATTAAAGTCGCGACGCAGAGATATGGACCGACGGTTTTTAAAAGGATGGACGATTCCGCTGCTGTCGGCGAGAAACCATAAATTACGTGTTTCACCTTTGGCGTTGCCGGGCGCGACGGGTTCAAAGTCCATCGTAAACCAGTCATCAGGCGCCTTTACATAAGGAACCGGTCCCATGCCGGATGGTTCTTCCGGATCATCCACCGCCACGCCGAACCACGAGCGGTCGCTGAGCAGCGGTTTCATTTTTGCGTCGCCAAATACAAGGCCACACCGCATTGCCGCAATCGGTACATCGGCAGGGCGATACAACTGGACGGCCAGCAGATTTTCGCCCGCCTTGAGTTTGTCGCCGACCGGAATGCGGACGATGGGTGGGTTTGTATTTTCCAGATCTTCTTCGATGCGATTTTTTCGAATGTTCTCACGATTGGCGTTGGTATCGGCCAACACCTGGCCGTTAAGATAAACAATATATGGCTTATCCGTTTGGAGGAAAATGCTCGCTTCGGCGGAGGTCCGGGCTGCGTTGAATTTTTTGCGAAAGCAGTTGTAAGCCGGCTGCCGGTTCCAGTATTCGAATTTGTCAATCCGGTTATAAGGGAATATCCATTCTCCCATTTTTCCCGCGTAGGGATCGGCCTTTTCCTCCGGCCATTTCATGCCGATCCACTCACTCGTCCAGTCGCTTTTCTCCAAAAGGCCCATCTCCCAGGATGCGTGCTCAGACCATTCGCTCGCCTTGCCCGCCATATCCCATACGCGGACCTTCCAGAAACATCGGGCGCGGGATTGGAGGGGCTTGCCGGCGTATTCGATCTGGTTGGACTGACTGCTTTCTACCTTGCCCGTGTCCCAGAGGGTTCCCTTGTCCTGATCGAGTTCGCGGGGATTCGCCGCCACGAGAATCTGGTAGGCCCTTTGTTTTGCTCCGCGCCGATTATCGTTCAACTGCCACGAAAGCCTCGGGGCCAAAGTGTCAATGGCCAGTGGCTTAGTCTGATACTCACAACGCATATTTGTGGGAGGGCTTTGGGCCATCAGGTTCATAGCAAATCCTAAAAAGAAAGCTACCGGCATCATGGCTTTTATAAGTGATATCTGCATGCAATAATAGCGCCTTTTCTTCCGGGGAATATTCGTGGCATTCTCTCACAGAAGCCTGCATACAGGAATACCTGATCCTGCTATTTTCATACACATTTCAGCTAAAGAGATGCTCTCGAAAATTTTTTTAGATATTCTTTTTGGATGGACGGCTCTGAAGCCGGAGAAATGGTGCTTTTAATCCTTTTGCAGAAAGACTTTCGGGATTCGCTATAAAAAGAGAGGGGATGCCTCTTTTTCCTTACTAGCCCTTTTATGTTACAGCCCCAGATTTTTCTGGATTTTTCAAAGGCAAAAAAGAACCCGCAAGCGGGCAGCTTACGGGTTGCATGTTGTTTGTTGCGCTCGGAACTTATTCGACTTCCGGTTCCACGGCTTCGCCGCTTTTTTGCTCGCGGGTTTTGTGATAAGCGCCGTAGAAAACGGATTGGGTGTCCAGCCAGACGACGAGGCGCTCCATTTCTTCGGGGGTCAGTTTGACCTTGTCTTTGTGGCTGCCCGTGGTGAGGAGTTCATAGAGCGGCGCGACATAGGCTCCGACCTTGCCGGGGATGGTGCGCATTTTACTCGGCTTGACGGACCAATAATGTTTCTCTGAATAGGCGCGCGTGTTGTAGGCGAAGGCGTAGGGCCAGAGATTGAGATAGGAGGTGGTCCAGTTTCGCTTGTCGATTTTCAGAGCTTTTTCCTTGGCTCTTTGTTCGAGACCCTTGGCCAGTTCGCCGTCGGCCCGCAGGTCGGGGGCTTTTTCGGGATGCTCCAAGTGGCACTTTACGCATTTCTCGTCCAGAACGGGCTGAACCAGGCGGGCGAAGGTCATGGGCTTGCTGCCTTCGGGACCGGGTGTGATCGTGGAAGGTTCCCGATTGAGTGCCTTGGCCATGGAGGCCTTGCCGGGATCGCCTGCTTTGCCCTTGGGTTCGTGACAGCCCAGGCAGCTGAGCGACTCACCGGGCATGGCGTACATGCTCGAGCGCATGCTCTGGATAGCAAGGCCGTTCTCATCGAGCACCTGGAAGAAAACGGGAATGCCGGCCTTGAGGGTAAAGTTGACGCTGCCGTCTTCTTCAATAGGCACCGTTCCCAGTACCTGGCGCGCTACGATTTCCCGGTCGTAATTGATCGGGGGATTGCTGGCGCCCGGTGAGGACTTCGGGAGAACCTGAACGATGCGGAGTTTGTCGATCTTGCGACCTTCGGGCCAGGGCAGTTCCGATTCGTACACGTTCATGATGGTCACGTTGGCCGTGTCCGGATCGGTAGGCAAAGGCTTCTGGTCCTTGGGCGCGCCGGTGGCCGTACTGTGGGGCATAATGTGCTGGCGCTGCCGGACGCGAACGGGATAAGGCAGATTGGCCGAAATTTCCGCATCGCGGTAGAGGAGTATTTTGTTTCCGTAGGCGTCCATGAGATAGATACCATGGGGGTATTCGGGTTTTTCGTAGTTTTTCGTCATGCCGTTCAGCGTATAAAGTCGCGCGTCGGGTGACCAGGTGCAGAGGTAGGTCGTTTCGCTGAGCGGATAGGGCGTCGTGAACGCGCCACGGTTGGAGTATTTGTTATAGGGTTGTGTTTCGGGCGTGAGGTATTTGGGCACGTTGCTCTTGTAGTTATCGACTTTGCTGCCGTCGGCCACAACAAGGGTGCCGTAGGAAGCGGCATGATGCCCGTATTCCGTGCCAAAGAAAAGGGAAGAGTCTGGCACCGGTCGCAAGTCGGCGTGGACGGAACCGCCGCCACCTTCGTAATTGCCATAAAAGGCGCGCACATTGCGGCCGTCGGGATCGGAAAACCAAGGGTACTGGCCCTTGCTGAATCCGCGATCCAGATAATCCCAGCGCGAATAGATGAGGCGGCCCTTGTTGGTGACGACAGGGGACCATTCGTTGATCTCGTGATAGCTGATCGGGACAATGTCGGAGCCGTCGGGAAACATGGAGTGCATCACGTAAGTCGGGCAGGGACGCGGATGGCAGCGTCCTTCGCCACCGCGACGCTCCGAGAGAAAGACGACCCGGCCCGAAGGCAGGACGCAGGGATAGAAGTCATTCCAGGCGCCTTCGGTAATCTGGGTGAGGTCGGAGCCGTCCACGCCGACCCGGAAAATGTGGTAAGCCGTTTCGGGCGAGTGAAAGTATTCGTTCTGCATGAGGCCCCAGGTACTTTTCACGGATTTATATTTTTCGATGAAGGATTCTTTGTTGCCGCTGTAGGCGAAGTAGATGGTCTTGCCATCGTAGTCAAGCTCGGGGGTGATAAAAGCGCCGGGTTCGAGGACCTTTCCGGCGTATTGGCCGTTTTGGACGGGATTGTCCTTAATCAAGTCGGAAAGGGTGGGCTTGTCGCTCCAGGGGTTGTTGAGGATGTAGAGTCCGCCGCCGGGTTCACTGACGCGGCCGTACCATTCGTCGCACATGTGGGCCATGGCGGGCGGGTTGCGCTTGACAAAGGTGATTTTGTCAAAATCCAGCAGGGGGTTTTTGAAGGCGATCTCCCGCTGTAGAATCATAACTTCCTTGAAAAGCGGAAAAAAGGCGTCGGCATTATTGAGCGTCGCCATTTCCCATTCTTTGCCGCTACGTTTGGGGATTTTGACATCCGGTGCGGGTAAAGCCTGGGCTTTGGTTTTCAGGTCATTGAGTTTCCGGCGGTATGTCGTCGCGTCGATGTCCGTGTTGTTTTCCACCAGGTGATCGAGCAATGCACCGGTTCGGCGCAGGACCACGTGCACGGGCGTTTTGTCATCGGCGTGGATTATGGCGTGCTGGTTATATATTTCGCTCTCGGAATACTGGCCGAAAATCTTGCCGCGTTCGGCGATCTGACCGGCCAGGTCAATCATCTGCAAGCGCCAATCCTGTTCCAGGTCGGGCGTGGCCGGTTCGGTGGGCGCAGCCGGGACGATTGCGACCATGCCCAGGGCAAGACCAAGCGCCAGCAATGCGATGCGTAATCTATGCGTTCGGATAATCATATTTACCTTCCTTATTCTTTCGTAATGCGTTTAATCGCATGAGGCATTTTGCAGCCTTGCTCAGCCTCGGTTTAATTCTGCGCATCGGAGTCCGCCTTATTCACAAAGGCCCGCGTCGAACGGGAACTGGACAAGACGACGATGCCGTCCCCGATGCCGGGTGTGGCGGTCCAGGAGTCGATTTCGTCCTCAAAGAGTACCTCTTTTTCGCGGCCCGCCTTCAAGACGAAAAGTTTTTTCTTGTCGGTGCTGACGTAGGCTTTGCCGTCGGCCACAATAGGCGAACGGCAGGTGATGTCGGAACCGGCGTCATGGGTCCAGACGGTCTCGCCCGTCTCCGCGTCGATGCAATGGAAAGTGCCGAAACTGTCGGCAATGTAGAGAAGGCCATCGACGATAGAAGGGGTGGCCTGGGTCACACGAATGCGATTGTCCCAGATGATGTTGTCTTCCGTGATTTTTTCGGGATTGGACATGTCGATGCAAAGAAGCGCGCCCTTGTTGAGCATGCGTCCCCGTGTGACTTCATCACGGCCTTTTTCGGCGTAATAATGGTCGCGGCCCAGGGTCACATAGAGCTTGCCGTTTACATAGACGGGGGTCCCGATGCTGTGATAGGGACCATGCGCCTTTTCTTCCATTGTTGATTTGTGCAGGGGGAAGAGGTAGGGTTCACCGCTTTCGTCATAGCGGTATTCTTTTGGATTGATATCAATCTTCCAAAGCGGCTTGAAAGCATGGGGGCTATCGCCTTCTTTTTCCTGAGGCGGCAGGGCCAGGCCGTGGAGATAGCCGTTGCCGTCGGCCCAGACGAGGACCGGGTCTTTGTCGCCGTTGGGGACGAGCACGGGTGAAGACCACTGGCCATGGTACACTTCATCGATCACCAGCTCGTCCTTGGCGACGAGCTCGCCGGTGTTTTTATCGAGGGCGAGAAGATTGGGGCGCTGTTGGTATTTCCATTTTTCAAAATTTTCGGGTTTGGTCCAGGCGCGGGTTGGCTTCACGCCCTTGGAATGCCCCGTGCCGAATATCAAGAGGTCGCCATAAACCAGCGGCGAGGCCGAGTGCGCGTCTTCACACTCAATGTGATGTTCTTTGCGGAAGGGATACTGCCAGATAATGTCGGCGTCCTTGTCGGTCAGTTTATCAACGTTCGCCCATTCGGCTTCGGTCTGTATGCCATCGTTTCCGTCGGCCAGGCCGTCCATATCCAGACACATGGCCACGCCGTCGGCGGTAAGCGTATAGATGCGTTCGCCTTCGATCCAGGGCTGGGCCACCCATCCATGGGTCGTCCACCAGGGCCCCTTCATACCTGCCTGGAGAAACCATTTTGTTTCGCCGGTGTTTCGATCCACACAATAGAAAACCGCTCTCGATTTATTCTTGCGGCCATCCTCGGGGGTATACATATTCGCCTGACCCCCCAGCAAAATATTATCGCCCACAATCACCGGCTGCATATACACATGCTTCGAGGCGTATTCTTTCTTCCACAGAAGGTTTTCCTCGGTGAGTTCAGCGGGAAGATTTTCAGCCTCTACCGCCATGTTCCGCATAACCCGTTCGTCCAACTGACCAAAGGTCGTGACGGTCATGGCAAGCAAAATAACCACTGTCATAAGCTGCACTCCATATCGTTTCATAATCATACTTCACTTCTCCTTTATAAATTCGTTAGCCCTCGGGCTTTGTGTTGGCTTAAACAAGCCGGAAGATGCACATGATGAAGATTATAACCGAAATCCAGCCCGCCCGCAAAGCGAAGAAGGGAAATGATCAATAACGATCCTTTGCAAATACGGCCCTTCCGGGATTTTTGGGGAAAGTTTTGTTTTTATGAAAGAAGCTGGAGACTAAGGTACCAAGGTGGGCTTTGGCCACAAGGCCCTCTTCTCCGCGCCGTGCTCGCGGCACAAAGCGGCAAATTCATGGCGCGGAAAATGTTCAAGGAGTTGACTAAACAGACTCATCTTGCGTAAGATCATAATGTTGAAGCCTTTCTTGAGTGAGAAAATTTGTGTTCACAAACC
>CAYWYC010000096.1:0-13745 GCA_964462565.1 uncultured Candidatus Sumerlaeota bacterium
GCGGGGTTTATTGCGAAATGAAGTTGCGCGGGAAGCTGAAAACGGTTAAATTATAATAGCGGCAATGTGACACGGAATATGGCCTTTGGGCTTGTGTTATGATCTGGGGGAGGGTAGCATTGCTGCGTCGTTTCCATGCCGGATATCGGGCGTGGGGCGAGGCCATCAAATTCGAACCGATAAAGGAATGTACAGAAATAATGGGTGGAAATCGTATTGCTTCCGGGATCATGTTTTGGTTGGGGGTGGTGTTTATGACCTTTGTGGTCTTTGCCATGACCCCTTATACCTATCAGTTGGATGATATCAAGGTGACGCTTCTGCACGTGCTGGGGCCGATGTGCCTGGTGGTATATCTGCTGCTGGTGGCGTTTGGGCGTCTTGAGTTTCCGCGCAAGGGAGTTTGGGCGCCGCTTGGTCTCTTTTTTCTGGCCATGGTTTTGTCCACGCTTCTGACGGAGCCCTATGCGCGCTGGCAGGGCTGGCAGGGCATCTGGATGCACTTCGCGCTGCTGGGTCCGTTTTTTGCCTTTTTTGCGGCTTCCACCACCACGCGGCGTCTGCGGCGGAGCATGATTTTCTTCACCCTGTTGGCCCTGGGTACGACCATTTTCGGTATCCTGCATTACGGCTATGAAGTCTCCGACAACCGGCGTTATGGTGTGGCTTCCTATATGGTTGACAGGGTGGATAAGGAAATTGATCAACTGAAGGATATCCGTGAAAAGCGGATTATGGAGTTGAGAAGCCTGGAAGAGCAGGTGAAGCAGACGACGGACCCGACCGAGATGGCCCAGTTGCGCGCCAGGGGACAGACTATCGCGCGGCGGGCGCAGGTGATCAGTAAACAGATCAATGATAAGGCCCAGGAAGCCTATAATGATCCTGTCATGAAACTGGCTCGCACCTTTTCCAGCCGCGCCGCGCAAAAGGACATGATGTCCGTGGTGCTGAACCGAAATTTCTACGCCAGTTTTCTGCTCCTCATGCTTTCCATTACCATCGGGGTATTCCTCACGTCGGGCGAATGGTTCATGACGCTTTTAAAAACCAAATCGTCAACCGAGCGTTTGAAGTGTTTTCTTTCGCGAAGTTTCTGGATGCAACTGGTGGCTTTGCTTACGATTTTGACAAGTATATACTGCATTTTCGCAACGCGCAGCAAGATCAGTATTTATATGGGCCTTGCTTTTTCGCTGAGTATCATTTTTGTGCTTTATTTTTTCTGGCTGAGGCGGGAATGGAAGCATCGGGGCCGGGTTGTGGTGTTCGCGTTGGTGCTTATCTTCCTGGTGATTCCGGCTTTCCTGATGCTCTTCAAGCCGGAAATCGGCTACAAGGTTTTTGAACCGGGGTTCCAGGATTATCTGGAGAATAAGTTTTATGTTTCGATTACGTCGCGCAGCATTATCTGGAATGGCGCGTTGGGTATATGGAAGGAGAATCCCTTTTTCGGTGCGGGGCCGATGACATTCGGGATCATGTTTCCCTATCATCGGATTCCCAGTTACTTTCTTTACGAGATTTCGCATCGGACCATTTTCGCGCATAATTATTTTCTGGGCTATCTGGCGGAGACGGGTTTGTTCGGTTTTTTGTCGCTCATGGCCTTCCTTGCTTTTCTGGTGTGGAAATGTCTGGAATTGATTCGGAAGGATCCAAGTCCGGTAAAAGGTATTCTCACAATCGCTCTTGTTGCGGGCCTTGCCGGATTCCTGCTGAATAATTCGACCAGTCCGAACTCACGCTGGCCGATTGGCGCGGTGAATCTGTGGGCGGTTCTGGGGATCATGGCCGGTATTATCAATCGTCCGATGCGTCACGATGAAGGGGCCGCGAAGGGCGAGAGAGCCGAGTTTCAGCCGGCGCCTTTTGATCAGCGTAAAATCGCCTGGGTCCTGTGTGGCGTTGCTTTTCTGGGATGGATCTATACGACCCAATACGGCATTCGGTATTTCCGGGCATCCGTTGAAAATAACGCGGGGCTCATGATTACCGGCGATCCCGGTGCTGGCCCCGATACCACACGCAACCTGCATGATCTGGTGAATGTGGTGCGCGAAGCCACGGAATACCTGGACCGGCCGATCCCTCAGCGCGGGCCGATCATCCAGAAATTGCAGCGGGAAGTCAGGCTGCCCCAGACCCAGGAGAATTATCAGCTGATTGCCTCTCTGCTGAATGAAATGAAGACAACGGAGAACTTCAGCGCCGAAAAGAAGCAGATGATCGAAAAAGAATTACGACGGGTGGAAGCGCAATATTCGCAACGCCGGGCCGAGGCGCTTGATCGCTATCAAAAGGCGATTGATATTCTGCCGACCTTCACCACCAGCTATTACAAGATGGCCACGCTCAAGTTCCAGGGCGACCGTGGGGTGGCGACGGAGGAATCCTATAAGGAAGCATTGGAAGTTTATCGGAAACTGCAGGAATATGGTCCCGAATATTCGCAGATTCGCTTTAACCTGGGCTCCACCTACCTGCAGCTGCGTGATGTGGAAGCGGCGGTTCGGCAATATCGCAAGGCGGCGGACATGTCGATCGACGTGACCGAGCTGAATCCCACGCGGACCTTTATCCTGGCCATGCAGCGCGCCATGCAAGACAGAAAATCGCCCGAGCTTTCGATCTATGATTTCGAAAATATCGCCTCACTGGCGCATCGCTTGAGAAAGCCGGACAAAGGCATTGAGGAATATCTAGCCGAACATCTTTCTGAAGCCATTCAAAACCGCCTGAAAGATATGGAGCGTACCGACGCCACCAATTTTGTGGACTATGAGCAATCCGTCCAGGATGAAATCCGGAATACGGATTCGGGCAAAAAGAAAAAGGAACTCCGCGAAGAGTTGGAAAGCCTGAAGGCGGACTTGCAGGTGCTTGCCGATGATTTGAATAAGATTGTCAACGGGCCGATTATTTATGAAGAAAAACGCTTTGACGATATTAAACTTTCCCAGTCCACCCGGGAGCGCCTGGACAGTTACCAGCACCTGGGTAAGGACATGGAAAAACTGGACTTGCAGCTGCTTAACCGGATGCTGCTGTTCGATGGGCTGAAAGGGGATATCGCCCTGCCTCCGCGCGAGGAAATGGTGCGCTACGCGCATCGCCTGGTGGTGTGGTGGGAACGGATCAAAAAGGAAAACAAGCCGATCAAGACCCAGGTGAAAGGTCGTCTGGATGAAATATTGAAGGATTGCGCACAGCTGTATTTGCAGACGGCCCGGAGTGGTGGAAGCTTTGAGGAGAAAATCCGCGCGGTTGATGTTTCCTATACCTATCTGGCCCAGGACCGTTCGCTGTTTAACTATCTTCTGGATCTTTGCAAGAATTATCAGGATGTGGAAGCGATGGTTGAATTTTGCGAGAAGAAACTGGCGAAGAACCCGGAGGATACGAGCCTGCGTGTATGGAAGGGCCTGGCCCTGATCGAGATGAAGCGTTTTGACGCCGCCGAAAAGCAGGCCGAGATCGCCCGGCAATTGGAGAAGGGCGGCCAGGAGCATGAATATTTGTTTTTCCGGGTGTACGCGGAGCAGAACATGCGCGACAAGGCGACCGAATACGCGGAGGCCTACATCAAGGGCGCGCGGAATCCGCAATGGCGGGCCGAAGCCAGGATATATGTCCAGGAGAAGCCCAAGACCGGGAATGGCTCGGATCAGGATGGATCGGATGAAGAATCTTCAGGCGAGGCGGGTGAATAGGATTCGGGAGTTTTCCCATGCGGATAGGCATAGATGCCTCTTCCCTGATGCCGCCGCGGACAGGGATCGGCAATTACACGTGGCGCCTGGTCCAAGCCTTGCCGGAGCTGAATCCCAATGTTGAATACCGGCTGTTCCTGAATTCTCTGCGTCGCCCTGTTCCGGAAGAGGTACAAGGCCTGGCTGGAGATAATCTGCGCATTCGTCGGCGGCGTATTCCAGGGCCCTGGCTGCACTATTGCTGGAAGCGCTGGCAAGGGCCTTCCTGGGAGTTTCTGGCGGGCCCTGCGGATGTGGTACATGCCCCGGCATCGATTCTGCCGCCAACGCGTAAGGCCCGGCGGGTGCTGACTTTGCACGATTGTTATTTTATGCGGCGGCCCGAACATTGCCATCGGCTGGGCGGGCTCTATATGCGCGAGACCCTGGCCGGGCACATTAACGAATGCGACGCCGTCATCTGCGTATCCGACTTTACACGGTCTGAAGCCATTGAGTTGCTCGGGCTGGACCCGCGCAAGGCCCATGTGGTCCATTCGGGGGTGGATGGGGATCTGTTCCGGCCGGTTCCGGAGCCGGAATGCATGGAGCACTTGAACAAAAACTTTCTGCTTCCCTTGGATTACATTCTGACGGTGGCGACGATCGAGCCGCGTAAAAATCTGTCGGGACTCTTTTCTTCCTACGCCCAATTGCGGAAAATCATGGATCATTCACCCCAGTTAGTTTGCGTGGGCGATGAGGGATTTCAGACGGAAGAAACTTTTGAGGTTTTGGATAAGCTCGGACTTCGCGACCATGTTTTTTTTACGGGCTATGTAGATAATTATCAATTGCCTTTTCTTTATAACATGGCCGCGCTGGTTGCCATTCCATCCATTTATGAGGGCTTTGGTTTGCCCCTGCTCGAGGCGATGTCCTGCGGTGCGCCGCTGGTGGTTTCGGATATCCCGCCCTTTCGGGAAGTGGGCGGTGATGGAGCCGTCTATGCAGGCGTGAATGATCATGCGGCATGGGCGCAAAGCATGCGGCGCATACTGGAATCGGAAGGAGAAAAGATCGAATTGCGGCGAAAAGGGATGGCCCGGGCGGCGCTTTTCAATTGGCGGAATACGGCCCGGCAAACCCTCGCTGTTTATGAGCAGCTGATAGGTTGAGTTTTGCATTCCGCCTGCAATTAAAGGCTATTCCGGTCTCTGGTGTTTCGCCGCGAGCCACTGTTCAAATTCGTCTTTGTCGAATCGATAAGTGCTTTCCAGGTTGTAATACGGAATTTTGCCCGACTTGCACCAGCGATAAACGGTATGCTCTGAGATATTGAGAAAACCGGCGACGTCCGACGCGGAAAGCATGGTTTTGTTCGCCCGTTTGCCATTCGTTTCCTCTTCGTCTTTTTCCCAGATGTTGATAAATTCAGGTTCTTTCGAATCGCTCATTTGGTGCCTCTGTTTCTTTAAATATTAGCTTAGGACTAACAATATTCAAGACAACGCTTGCTCATATTAGTTCCTGACCTGCCTGGAAATATTTCCAAAAGTTCTCACCCCCACATGACTGGTTCGGATACTACCATAGTTAATACTGACTTGTCAGCATTTTTTCAAAGCTTATCAAAAAAACTTTGCGGGAAGTTACCGATAATGTTTCCTGATAAAGCTTTGGTCTGGAATTCTACCAGTGCAGCCAAAGGTATCGTCAAATGCTTTCCCGGAAGTGCATCTTCTGGATGACAATCATTGGCATGCCAGTTTTTCCGAAAACCATTGTGGGGCTCTAACATCAACTGGGATATAGGATTGTTTCATTTTTTCAGCGCTGAAAGCGCGATACATAGCAACCTGGAGTGGAGTGCACCGACGGAAGCGGAACCCCAGGATCAGGATTCTGGTTTGTAGTAAGGCCCGTAAGGGCCGTCATCCGGAGCAGAGATTTCCAGCCCGACGCCCTCACGGGGCTGACTAGGAACATGCAAGCCTTTGAAAAATTCCGACAAATGGGTTATCGGCAAAGCCTACAAATAAAAAGAGGAATGCCCTTTTTCTTTTACTTGCACCTTATGTTACAGCCCCGGACCTTTTTTATTTGAAACGGGCGAATTGTCTGCTTTGATAAATTTTGCTGGCCTTCTGCGGTTGTTTTTTGCATGATGGCAATCCCTGTGCAGATGCGGGGCTGGGTGTTATTCTGAATTTGCAGGATTTATTTATTTGTTTTTGAAAAAGCGCAGTTTGTTTCTGATAATAGAAATGTATTTTGCGCAATTGAAGGGTCAGGCATGACGTATTTGGAAGCCATTTTGCTCAGTCTGCTCCAGGGAGCGACGGAGTTTCTGCCGGTGAGCAGCTCGGGTCACGAGGTGCTGGCCCACGGGCTTCTTTATGGGGAGCAGACTCATGAAGATCCCCTGCTTTTTGTGTTATTGGTGCATTTGGGGACCTTGCTGGCGATCCTCTGGGTTTTTCGCGGACTTATTGGTCGATTTCTGATTTATGCGGGAGTCGAGGGCTGGCGGCAATGGGGACAGAGCGGTTTTGCGGCGGCCTGGCTGAAAAACCCCACGGGCCGGATGATTCTGGCTATTCTGCTTGCCTGCATTCCGACGGGCCTGATCGGTGTTCTGGCCAAGGACCGGATCGAAGCGCTTTTTGTGGAACCGGAACTGGCGGGCTACGCGCTTTGTGTAACGGCTTTGCTCCTGGCGGCCACACGCCTGCGAAAAAATCCTGTGACTCCGCAGGATGAGGAAGCCACCTATGATATCAGCTTTATCCATGCCCTCATTATCGGCGCCATACAGGGCGGTGCGCTTATTCCGGGCATATCGCGGTCGGGGTCCACGATTGCGGTGGCTTTGATTCTGGGAATGAATCGCCGCTTGGCGGGGGAGTTTTCCTTCCTGATCGCCATTCCGGCGATTTTCGGCGCCATCTTATTGAAGTTTCGAGACTTTGATCCCTCCCGGAGCAGCATGAGCGTCGGGATCGGTTTGGTATCGATGCTGGTCTCGGCGGTATCGGGTTATTTTTTTCTGCGGCTTCTGCTGCGGTTTGTTCGGGGAGGGCAGTTCAGTTATTTTGCCATTTATTGCTTAGTGGTAGGGATTTGGGCTATCATATATTTCTGATGGGCCTTTCGCGGCAGCTTTTTTTCGGGCTTTCGCCCTGTATTCATGCGGTTGAAAGTTGTTTTTAGGAATTAATCCTCATTATTTTATAAAAAGGTGAAACTTTCCTGTGAGCGTGTTGTCTGAATTTACCCAGGGCTCCGACTCGAGCGTCAGCCGGGATGAAGGTCCCGACGATGCCCAGGTCGAAAATCTGGTCCGCTCCTGTGCGGAAGGAGACGAGCAGGCCTTTGAAAGCCTGGTCGAAATCTACCAGCACAAGGTGTATGGTCTCGCCTGGCAGTTATTGAAAGACGCCGACGAAGCCGAAGACATTGCTCAGGAGGTATTTATCAGCTGCTACCGGAATATTGGCAATTTCCGGATGGAGTCCAAGTTTTCCACCTGGCTGTATCGGATTACGGTGAATACGGTGAAAAACCGATGGAAATACCACCAGCGCCGGAAGAAAAAGCGGCATGTGTCGATGGACGAGCCTTTGTCGGAAGATGATGATCGCACTTTGGATCCGGCCGACACCCGGCCCAATCCCCGGCAGGAAGCGGAAGGTCAGGAAATCAGCGTACGCTTGCATGACGCGCTGGACGCCTTGCCCCTGGAGCAACGGGAGGTCATGGTGATGCGGTTTATGCAGGACATGCAATACGAAGAAATCGCGGATGCCCTGGATCTGTCTCTGGGAACCGTCAAGTCGCGAATCAACCGCGCCCGCAAGCGCGTTCGTGAAATGATGGGAGACGCAATCGAAGGATGAGAAGTTGGGCACGATGAAAAGAAAACGTTTTGAAAAACTCCTGGACGCATTCCTTCTGGGTGAACTGGAAGGAAAGGACCGCGCCGAATTTGATGCGGCGCTGCGTGAGAATTCTGCATGGGCCAAAGAAGTGGAAGCGCACCGCAAGCTGGAAGGAATGTTGCGGAATATTCCGCAACCGGAAGTTCCCAGCCAGCTGAAGTCGAAGATTATGGGGCGCGTTCATGTGGAGCGGCAAATGGCGCGTGTCAAGGCCGAGAACCCCTGGCAGATTCGGAAACCGGGTCTGGCGCAGCGGGCTTGCGCTTATCTTTATACGAAATGGCGTATTCCGGGCCTGGCCTGTTTTTGCGTGGATCGCGACGATCCCTATCCCGGCAGCCACGGCCCGACAATTTGGCAAAGGCTGACGGCTTTCCTCCATGAACAATGGCAGATTCCGGCCCTGGCATGTCTGGCGGTGGCCGTTGTTTCCGGTGTGGCCCTTTATCATAATTTCGACCCGTCCCGTCCCATGGTCATGGCGGACAATGAAGAGGCGGAACCCGCCGTCTATATGACTGCCCAGAACCAAAGAGCGATGAGTATTCCGGAAAGGCTTTCCGAAACGGCTTCTTCGGCTTCACGCGAAACCATGACCGCCGGCGCGGCCGGTACCTCTACGGAACTCAGCGAGCTCTACAAGCCCCAGGATAGCAAGAGCCGCTATAATGTGCAGATGCTGACAGAACCGGAGATGGTCACGCCGAAAGAGAAGATCGAACTCGATAAGGGGGCCGACGGAGTGTTTGCCGATGGCTCTGAAATCCCTGAAGAAATGGTGGCTCTTGCTGAAGATAAAAGCGAGTCGCCCCTGCCTCGCGCTACCCATACCCCCAAGGTCCGTGAAGAAGCAGCCGAATCCAGCCCCAGGCCTCTGGTCGATCTGGAAGGCGGAGTGAATCTTGAGAATATCGAGGATACTTTAGAAACCGGCGAAGCATATAATCGGAAGGCCGGTTCTCTTGTTGTGTCTTCCATCGACAAGGATCGCGAGACGCGGGACCGCGTGAATATGCTTTTCCGTGAGCGCCAGGCAAATGCGGGTGCACAGCCCCACGCGGGACCCGCTCCGGCTGCTGAAGGAGCCGGCTCGGGCGGGGCTCCGCAGGATCAGGCGCTTACGCTGGGCTGGCAAGGGGCCAAAGCCGATTCCAGCACACCCAGCATCGCCAAGCTCAAGCAGGACCTGGAAAAACGCGGAGTGGTTTTTCTGGAAACCGATGGTCAATCGCTGCGCTCTGCTGAAAGCATTACGAAAAAGGATGCGGAAGAAAAAACGAAGATAGAAGAAAGCGTGATTCTTCAGGGCCAGATCCAGGGCAAAGACCTGGAATGGCTCCTGGCTCAGCTTCGGCAACTGGGATATGAGCAGCCCGAACGGTCAAAACGCGAAACCTCACCGAGCCGGGCAAGACAAAAGGCGGAGGCCCTTTCGACCGGCGCCCTTACCTTTCGCCTGGAAATCCACCCCGGCGATTAAATATCACATCGTCATTTTTTGTCAAGCTTCCGGCAAAGGGCCGAAGTGCTTTTGCAGCTGTTCGCGAAGCTGGTCCATTGTTTCCACCTGCATCAGGTCGGGCCTGGCCTGGCGGGCGTTGGGCATGCCTTTGGTGTACATGGCGCAGTGCTTGCGAAATTCGATCATGCCCTTGCGTCCGCGATAGTCGCGCATATATTGCGCGTGGGCCAGCAGCAGACGCAGGCGGTCGTTGTCGTCGGGCGGAGCCAGTTGTTCGGTCCAGCCGCTCTTCCAATAATGGACCGCTTCGGCCATGAGCCAGGGATAGCCCACCAGGCCGCGGCCGATCATGACCCCATCGCATCCGGCTTGCTCGAACATGCGCCGGGCGTCCTCGGCGCTGCGGATATCGCCGTTGCCGATCACGGGAATGCTGACGGCCTGTTTGAGGCGGGCGATCCAGTCCCACTTGGCCGCGCCGGAATATCCCTGGGCACGGGTGCGTCCGTGAATAGCGATGGCGTCCACGCCTTCGTCTTCGGCCATGCGTCCAATGGCCAGAGCGCCACCGTCGGCTTGCCAGCGAATTTTGATCGTAAAGGGTACATAAGGCACGGCCTTGCGTATGCCCCGAATGATGCGCCGGGCATTCTCAAAATTCTCCGCCAGCGCCGCGCCGGAACCGGTCTTGATGATCTTCTTAACCGGACATCCCATGTTCAGGTCCACCACATGCGCGCCCTCGCGCACCACAATCCGCGCCGTTTCGGCCATCAGGTCGGGTCGTGATCCGAAAATCTGGACCACCACGGGAGCCGTCTCTTTCTGGAAATCCATGAGCCGCCATGTTTTGGGGTCGCCGCGAACCATTGCCTCGGAGGAGTACATTTCGGTGACCACCGTGCAGGCCTGCATCATGCGGAGAAGCTCGCGAAAGGGCCGGTCGCTGTAGCCGCACATGGGCGCGGGCAGGATGGGGCATTTTTGGAGGTATCGTCGGTACTGTTCGCGTGGGTGTAACAAGATCAGGGCCTCTCCGGCGCAGGATAAATCACGCTCAGGGCTGGAGGGATTCGATGACGCGCTTGTATTCCTGGGCCGCCTGGTGCACGGAATAATGCTCGCGAAGGGCCTTGGCGCCGCGTTCGCCCATGGCGCGGCAGCGTTCGGGATCGCGGCTGAGATCGCGGATGGCCCGGGCCAGGTTTTCGTCGTCACCCGGTTCCACGATGACCCCGCAATCATGCTGGATCACCAATTCGCCAGCCTCGGAATTCTTCTCCATCACGCCGATCACGGGTCGGCCCGTTGCCAGAATCCCGAACATTTTCGAAGGCACGGCCATGCCGGTAAAGGGGCGATCCAGCGTCACACAACCGGCGCTGGCAGCGGCCAGACTTTCCGGCAGGCGCTCGCGCTCCACATAGGGATGGAATGAGCAATTTGTCAGGTCATGTTTCTTGACATAATCCAGCATAAAGGCCTTTTTGTAGCCTTCGCCGATGAACTGAAAATGGATGTCAGGGTAGTCGGATTTGAGATGGTTGGCTGCCTTCAAAAAGGTTTCCATATCGTGCATGCGCCCCATGTTTCCCGAATATTGCACCAGAAACTTGTCTTCTAAGCCCCATTCCTTCAAAATCGCGCTTTCCGAGCGTTCCATGGGAATCACATTGCGGTCGTCCGCCCAGATATGGATCACCTCGATGCGGTCGTCGTGCTTGGGGCCCAGTTTGGTGCGGCTGCGCACACGATCCGCCATTCGGTCACCCAGAACGATGATTTTGCTGGCGTTACGATACAGCACCCGGTTCAGTACATTCCAGGCGCGATGGGCAAATCCGCCCTTCTTAAGCACATGGGTCTCGGCGGCGATGTCGGGATAAATGTCAAAAACGAGAAAAATGTAGGGCCTGCGTCGCAGCCATCGGCACAGAACTCCGGAAGCGGCCAGAAAAGGTGGATTGGTCAGGATGATAAAGGGGGTTTTGCCACGCATGAAAAGCATCTTCACCATGGCCGACATGGTAAAGGTGACAAGATTGACCAGCTTGCCCCGCGTAGGGATTTTAGGATACTGTGTCCCCCAGACACGGTGGATGTGGATGCCCTTATGTTCGATATGCTTATCCACTTTATACTGGCCGACCACCGTGGGCGGTCCACATACCACGTCCACCTCGACTCCGATATTGGTCAGTTCTTCGGCGATTTCCGTGAGTGTCTGTCCTGTTGAAACCAGTTCAGGATAAAAGAGTTGGCAGACAATGGTGACCTTTGGTTTTTTGCTCATGAAAGATCCGGTGGAGTGCAGCCGAGTTGGGTTCCAAACTTTGATAAGGATGACGCCCTATACGCCATCTTAACCGTTTAGAAATATACAAACACAAGCGATGTGATGCAAGCAGCATATGCAAGGGACGTCAAAAAAATATGGATTCCTCTTTGATTTTCTCATCCTTTACAAAAGTGTGCTGATTTTGCAGCTTTTTGCATGGATTTATTTAACATAGCCGACAGATAGACCGATATGATTTGCAAGGTATACCGAATCCGGTTTTTTCGGTATCAGAGGTGCGTGGGTATTATTGTCCGGGAAGTGAACGCGGGCATATTTTTGGCTGGGCGGCCGTGTTGGATCAGTATTTGGTGAATACTTAGAGGGGATTTGCAGAAGAAATGGCCAGGATTCTCATTATTGACGACGATGAGTCGGTGCGTGATGTCTTGGAATATATCTTGACGGAATCGGGCCACGAGGTGGAACAGGCCGATGACGGTACGACGGGCCTGGACCGTTTTCACGACAAGCGTTACGATCTTATTATTACAGATATTCTGATGCCGGAGAAGGAAGGGATCGAGATGATTCGGGAAATCCGGCAGTTGGACCCGGATATTCGGATTATCGCGATTTCGGGCGGTGGCAGCCTCCATGCCGAAGAATACCTGAATTTCGCGGTCAAATTCGGAGCCAGCGCTACCTTGACCAAGCCTATCGATCGGGCTTTGCTGCTTCAGAAAATCGATGAGATACTCACCGGAATGAGTTGATCGCAGTTCCTTTTCTTTTTGCTGGCTATCTGTATGTGGATTGGCCATAGTTCCTTCGGTTTTGTGGTTATATATTTCATACGCTAACCAGAAAAATCAGACAGCCTCGGTCCCTTTTGCCATGGGTCGAGGCTGTTTTTTGGGTGGCCGCAATGAGCCCCATGATCATGTTGTATTCTCGCCCCTGGCTCGCGACCTTCTTACACAAACAGAAGCAGGATCCCGCCCAGGATCAGAATGCCCCAGAAGGCGTCGCCTGCGTACCTCACCAGAAGCCAGAAATAAAGATAACTCAGGCCGAATCGGATGATCGTGGAAATAGCAAATGCAAGGAAGGAATAATAGCCGAATTGTACCAGCAGAAGGGTGATGGCGGAAATGGGCAAAGTAAAAGCCAAAGCGCAAGGGCGGGGTTTTTCGATCATAAAAAACAATTTCATGACAGCAACAAAAAACAGCAGTTTGAAAATGATCATCCTTTTCTGTCCCTCGTCTTTTTTCGGTTTGTATTTAAAGCCACGATGCAAACTAATGAAAGCGAATCGCTTCCTTTTTGTGGTTCTCCGCGTCTCTGCGGGAAAATGCTTTTTTGTTGCGGCTGGAAAAACGCAGGTATCCCGCAAGGACGCCGGGACACAAAAGAATCTGCAAAGACAGCATGTTCCTGCAGCCGAATCCTTGCTTATTTCCTCCCAACCACATCAAAGAAATCTTTCATCATGCCCTCAATGTCGATGGAGTCGTAGATTTCCACTTCGCGTGGTTCATTCTCCGGCGGAGTGCGAACCATGCGCGTGCTTGCCAGCGCGGGATTAATCATGGCCTGAATAAGGGCAAGGTCCCACATGATCCATTGCGTGGATCCGGGCGAAAACTCTTTCCACCGGTTTACCAGCATGTCCTGCAAAGGCCCGATGCCCTCAAGTTTCGAAAAAGTTTCTTCCCGGGGATACAGGTAACGAATGGAAGTGGTTGTCGTCATGATATGCAAATCCACGTCCGGCTCGTTCAGCAGGAAGTCCGCCGCGTTGAGATCGTTTCGCACATTAAAATCGTTTTTGTTCCAGACCTTGGTCTCGGGGTCATATTTGAAGCCGATCAGATAGATGGCGATCTTTTTCGCGATGGAGGGTTCCAGGGCAATGGCCGATGCCGCGTTGGTCATTGCTCCCTGCACGATAACGCTCAGTTTTTCTCCATCGCCCAGGGCCCGGGCCGACTTGATGATAAACTGAACGGCCTCGGAGTCTGCCGGTTCCTGCCCGCCCCACGCCTTACCCATCCATATATTGCTGCCTTTGAAAGCCGGGACGTCGGTCCGCTGGGCCTTTTCCAGAAGTTGCAGGTTCAAGGCATGACTCACCCCGGCAGAATCGTCTGGAGCGTTATCGTGAACCCGGTAGTGGGCCGCGCAGAGGCCGAGAATATCAAATTCCGGCGCCTTGAGCGCGCGCGCAATGGCGTACAAATCGTCAATCTCATTCCCCGTGTCCGCATCGATTATCACTTTTCTTTTCATGCAACTGGTCTCCTCGTATCAGGACTTTGCTTACTCAACTTACTTTGTAATATGGAGCAGCGGGTGATTTGTCAAGG
>CAYWYC010000097.1:0-13622 GCA_964462565.1 uncultured Candidatus Sumerlaeota bacterium
ACTCCTGCTCCCGATCCCATGTCATCCGTGTCATCCGCGGTTCATTTTCTTAGCCACGAATCGCTCAGATTTTGCGGATATTTCGGCTTAGGGAAAGGCGATATTTCAGGAATTTTTGCCGGAAAAACGGTTCGGGTCGATGCCGTATTTTTTTAACTTGTAACGCACCATCCGCGCCGTAATGCCCAGTTCCCGGGCGGCGGCGCTCACGTTGCCCCGGGATCGCTTCAGCGCGTCCACAATCATGTCCTGCTCCAGAATATTCACCCGCGCCTTCAGCGTTCCGGCATCCTGTATGGCGTCCTGGTCGTCGGGCATTTGCAGGGTAGGCGGCAGATCCTGCCCATGGATCACCCCGCTCTTGCTGATCAGAATGGCATACTCGATACAGTTTTCCAGTTCCCGCACGTTTCCCGGCCAATGGTAGGCCAGCATCATATTGATCGCCGTGGTGCTGATGCGATGGATGTCCTTGCCCATCTTGGCGGCAAAACGCTTCACAAAAAAGTCGGCCAGCCGCGGAATATCTTCCCGTCGCTCGCGCAAGGGGGGCAGGTAAATGGGAAAGACATTGATGCGGTAATAAAGGTCCTGCCGAAAAACCCCTTCGCGCACGCGACGCTCCAAATCCTGATTCGTCGCCGCCACCACGCGCGCGTCCACGTGGATAGTCCTGTTGCTGCCCACGCGCTGGATTTCACGCTCCTGCAGCACCCGCAGGAGCTTCACCTGGATAGCCGGGGAAAAATCTCCGATTTCATCGAAAAAGATCGTGCCGCCATTTGCCTCTTCCAGCCGGCCGATGCGCACCTGGGAAGCACCGGTAAAGGCTCCCTTTTCGTGGCCGAACAATTCGCTCTCCAACAGATTCTCACTCAGCTGGGCGCAGTTCACCTTGATAAAAGGCCTTTCCGAACGGCCGCTCCCATAGTGAATGGCAGAGGCCACCAACTCTTTGCCCGTTCCCGATTCGCCCCGCACAAGCACGGTGGTGGCGCTTTCGGCCACCTGGTGAATCTTGACATAAACCTCCTGCATGAGCCGGGCGTTTCCGATAATATTGTCGGGCCGAAAGGTCTCGCCCAATGCATTGCGCAGCCGCAGGTTTTCCGCCTCCAGCGACTGCCGCTCGATCTTGGCAATGCGCCGTGAATTCACATTAGTCGCAATCATACTCGATACAATGCTCAGGATGCGTTCGTTTTGCGCCAGATGGTCCATGCCTTCAAAAGGAAGATCGACCGACAAGGTCCCCACCACCTCGTTTTCCAGAGAAATGGGTACACATATAAAGGAATAGTCCTGCACCTGGTCGCTCGGACGATGATGCACACGTCCCTGAAAACGAGGCTCTTCCGAAATGCGAGGAATCACTTCGGCCTTTCCCGTCTGCAAAACCTGACCGGTGACCCCTTCCCCTTTCTGATAGCCCACCGCGCCCATCTTGCGGCTGTCTATATCTCGCCCCGTTTCGACCACCAGTTCCTTGCCGCTGAGAGACAGAAGCATAATCGTCCCGCGCCCCATGCCCAGATCCTGCTCCAAGGCAGCCAGGATCTCACTCAGCATCTCATTCTGGTCCATCCGCTCCTTCAAAATCTTGGAGATATGATAAAGCACCTCAAGGCTGCGGCCACGGTCTGTATCGAAATTTTCCATCGGATTATTTTCATTCACCATTGTATGCCCGTTCTCACCATCATACGATCATGTATCTTTTTCGACCCCGGTAACCTGAGCAAGCAAATCTCCAGGGCTTGGCCATTTCTAAAAATAAATCCTGCCTCCATTTTTATTCAAAACTGAATATACAGGGCTTAAGCAATATCCCCCAAACCCCAAAAGCCTCCTCCTGCAAAACCCCATAGCCAAAAAACACTGGCCGGCTTCGGCCCTCTGACATTTTTGATATATCAACTTTCAGGCCAATTTTGATATTTTGGAAAAGCGGAAGCTCCCTTCGGATAGATGTAGAAAATTCACAGCTAAAAATGGTAGATTGGCCAATGTGTCAATCCCGCCGGCGCAGACGGGACATTATTCGGAAGAAGGACGGTATGCATTTATGTTGGAAAAGGCAGATTATCTGCAGATATCAAAACGTGGCCTGACCTGCTCGGGCTGCGGCATTTCTCTCGTGGAAACAGAAAAGCATCCCTCTGTCCTCGTGGAATCGGACGAAGAAGACATGCCCGAAGCCTCCACGCCGACTGATGCGCCCGAACAAGCCGAACAAGCGGAACAGGCAGAGCAGGCCCCGGCGCAAGACAAGCCCAGGCAATCGAATAAAAAAGACGAAGACGATGATCAGGGCTATCGCCGCCTGGATTACTGTGCCGATTGCTGGCAGAAGATTAAGGACCAGGCTTATTTCTCATTCTGGATCGGTAAACGCAAGCAGTCTGACCTGCCCCCCAAAAAACTCAATCGCGCCGAACGCAATATGGCCCTGGTCGCGCTTTTTGATTCTCTGAACGAACACAACGGCGCGGAAAGCAACTATACCCCCCATCTTTTTTTCCTGGCCCATTTGCTCATGAAATATAAAATCTTCAAATGGAAACCCAATGAAGATCGAAAAAACACCACCGATAAAGTAATCCTCTTTTCCCGAACCGATTCCGAAGAAGAGGTGCGGATTCCCGATATTGACATGGCCGACGAACTGATCGTGACCATCAAGGGCGAGATCGAAGAATATCTCGCCAAAAGCACGGGCCAGGAAGTGAAACTCTAATCACGGTGCTTTATTATTTTTCGAGCGGAAAGATTTAAACAGGATGTCCATTTTGGAAAGACTCAGATTCTCTATCATATCCCGGCCCCGGCGGCTCATTACGATATTCTTGTGCCTCGCGGCTCTGGCATTATGCCATAATGCTCCATACGCCTACACGTCAGGCAATCCCGCGCTCAACACCACATACCGCGGCGACCCCGACCATATCATCGCCCGATGCCCCTGGGGCGTCCTCAGCGAACAGGACCTTTTTCTCTACCTCCTCATGCAGCGCCACCCGAAACCGGATATCTACGACCAGTTTCAAAAAACCGAAAGCCCCGACCAAAAGGCTCAACTCCAGGAGCAACTCCGCGAAGCCATCGACGACTGGGCCATGACCCTTTTCCTGGCCAGCCAGAATAAGAAATGGAATCCCGATGCGGAAATGGAACAACTTCAGGTGCGCGTTCTGTTGCATACCGTTTACGAAACCATCTGGATCGATAACCAGGTGGCCCCGCAGGTGCTGATCGCCTTTGAGGATATGCTGAAACATTATCTGGAAAACCCCGAAGATTATCTGAAGTCCCCAAAAGCACAGGTCCGCTACATTTTTCTGCCTGTGGACAACACCGGAATATCCACCGAAACCCTGGCCCGGAGACGTGAAGAGGTTCGTCTCGAAATGGACCGTATCCATAACCTGATCCTGACCGAAGAGATCACCTTTGAAGAAGCCGCGCGCACCTATTCCCAGGCGCCAAACGCCCTGATCGGAGGACTCACCCCCGCTTTCGGAAAAGGCGTCTGGTTTCCCGAATTTCAAAGACAGGCTTTCCAGGAACCCGGGCCCAACAGCTACAGCCGCATCTTCTACGGACCCGACGGCGTGTACCTTCTCCTGCGCGAAAGCCTGGAATCCACAGAGGTCAAATCCCTTGTCGAGGTCTCCGAAAAAGTCCACAAAACCCTTTTCTTCCAGCAGATACAAAACCGATACAAAGAAGAACTCCGCCGCATCCCCCCGCCCATGTGGTTGTTGAATCGCGCCCAGGTGGCCCACATGCTCATGCCCGGTGACAGCATCATGCGCGTGGGCGACTTCAAACTGACCAACGAGCGGCTTCTGGAAATTTATCCCGGCCTTGTAAAGTCCAATTTCGATACCCCCCGCTCCGATTACATCAAAAAAATAAACCTCCTCGAAGATCGCGAGCGCATCTACCAGGAATGCCGCCGGCGCGGCTGGACCGCCGATCCGATCCTGGCATCAGCCGTTCCCATGGCCCGCGCCATTCGTCAGGCACGCCTCCAGTTCGACGCAATCCTGGAAGACGAAATGATCATGACGCGCGACGAAATCCGGGAATTCTATGCCCAATACGCCGATCAGGGAGCCTTGGAAGAATTCGGCCAAGCCATCGGAAGCATGATCATCGTCTCCCTCTCAAACGCCCAACAGATCGGCCAGGGCAACCGCGACCGAATCATGGAAAAAATCCGTACCGCCATGAATGACGCCATCGAAGAATACTCCGAATTAGGCCTCGAAGAAGTGGCCAGCCAAAATCCCGACTACCACGAAAATCCGGCCAAACTGGTCCCACGCCTCATTTACGAAGAGATGCTCCTGAATATCGCCGCCGACAATATTATTGTCCAGATGTGGGACACCACCCAGAACACCGACCATCTGTCAAACGGCAAGGCCGCCCTGGCCGATCGATTTTCGGGAAGGCTCGATCGAATGCTGGAGCAGAATGTGCGCTTTCTGCCCCTTGTGGAAACGGAAGAATGGATCGCCTGCCTCTACGCCGTCAAGCCCGATTACACCCAAGCGCCAAGCGCCGACCATTATATTTTTCCGCTCTATCAGGCCATCGTCGATTTTATCCGACAGGAGGCCGAAGAGTCTCTCATGCAATCCATAAATTCCTATGTCGAATATGAAGACTCATCTCTTCGGCTCGTCATTATTCCCGATTAAGCGAAGACTGCCATACACAGGCAATAACTGGAACCAAAGAGTTTACGGGCCAATATTGCCGCACCGCCCTCATCTTAACCAAAAAATCACGTTCATCGTCCCCCAAATAATGGTAAACCAATCAAGACAAAGCCGGACCATATCCGGCTAAAAAGCGCACAAGATTGTTTGATTTCTGTCAGGCTTTTGTTATACCAAATCAGAGGAAGGAAACAAGATAATGATTCGTTGTCTCCTGCTGCATGTATGTATATTTCTGGCTATGGCTTGCGGCGCACCCACCAAGTCCCCAAAGCCCCTGCCCGCGCAAAACACCAAACCCGAATTTGAAAACATTCAGGCCCTCGACCGGGCCGCCGCGTTCAACTTCGCCATCGTCAGCGATCACAAGGGCGATTGCCCCCTCAACAGCATCGAAATGGCCCGCATGGAACGCTGGATCGAAGAATCGGGCGATGTCTGCCTTATCGGAATGGGCGATCATCTCAAGCTCGGCCTTACCAATCCGATCATCCCCTTTGTCCAGCAAAACCCCTGGTGGCGCGACAACTTTTATCCCAACGTGGCCGATGGCGAAAACGAATATTACGGCAAAGGCCAGGGCGACTATGCCGCCGGCGGAAAAATACTCATCGACACACGCGTTATCATGCGGCCCAATACCATCATCCAGCCCAACGGCGTCGATTACTACTCGCAAATCCCCGCCCATGGCTACACCCTGCATCTTATTCAACTCCACTATTCCGATACCCCTGCCGACCCCGATCTGGCCTTTCGCGAAGAATCGCGCCAGTTTCTGATGGACACCCTCGACTCGATCGTAAAGACCGAAAAAGACATCATCGTCGTGGGAGCCCATTCCAACCAGGGACGCTGGGTCCAGGTATTGTCCGAAGACCGCCGCGAAAAACTGATGCAAAAAGCCGACCTGGTCCTCGCCGCAACCACCCATCATTTCAAGCGCAATGTCCATGCAGGCTATGCCGACAAAGGAGCCCTCTGCATCAACACCGGCGCGGCAACCTATCCTTCCAAACAATGCCCGCCCGGATACGTGCAGGTCCACTATCTGGAAAATCCACGCCGTCTCATTGTCCAGTACCACGATCTCGGCAAGAAAGAACGCGAACTCTGCCCCGATGTTTACGCCCTTGTTAAAGAAATCGACGGACCGATTTATTCCCCCGGCTTTAGAAAACTGCGCCCCGAAGAATCCTACGATCGCGTGATCACCACAATGAAAACCGATATTTCCCGCGAAAAACTCGAAGCGGAATTTCTGGAATACTGCAAGGAAAACATGGAGGCTCATACACTGGAACTGGAACTGCGTTCCGGCGCGAAAGCAGGCGTCCTCCGCTACCGGGATCTCTTCGAAATCACCAAATACAACAACCGCGTTTACATCCTGGAACTCAGCCCGCAGGAATATCAAAGTGTTTTCAAAAAGGAGGCGCCCCAGGTCCCTGGAGAAAAAATCCGGGCCGCCGTGGACCATTACAGCGCCCAGCAATATATCGTCCAACACAAAATCCCGGAATCGGCCATCGAACGCACCGGAACGCGTGAAGTCACGATCCTGGAACGTATTTTAAAAACGGACTGAAACACCCGGGTCCGGATAAAGAGCCTCAATGAGCAAACAAGAAAAACCGTCCGACAAAGATGTGCTCATCAATAAACTCCAGCAGGAAAATGAAGCGCTGCGGGAGGAACTGGATAAAATAAAGGTAGCCCGATCGGATGAAAATGTCCCGCCGAGAGATAATCTTTCCCGGCACATAGAGTTTCTGAAAAGCCTGGCCCAATACGCCCCTCTCGGCGTATTTGCCAAGGACGTCAAGGACGATTACCGCTTTATCATCTGGAACAAAAAACTCGAACAGATGTTCGGCGTTTTCCAGGAAAACATACTCGGAAAAACCGATTATGACCTGTGGGTGGAAAAAGAAGAAGCCGACTACTACCGCCAAACCGATCGCCAGGTCATGGAAGGCCGAAAGCCCCTGGAAATTCCCGAAGAAGTCGTCAGCAAGTGCGAAAATCCAATCATCGCCCACACGATCAAAATCCCCATCTATGACCACGAAGGCCAACCCGCCTATCTGCTTGGACTCCTCAAGGACATTACCGAACACCAAAACACCCTGCGCGTGCTGACACAGGAACAGAACCGGCTTCAGACCCTTCTTAATGCAAATCCCGACCTGCTCGTAATCTGCGACAGGGACCTGAAAATCATCGCCGCCAATCCTGCCTGGTGTAAATGGGTCGGCAAGCGCGAGGAAGAATTGATCGGAACCGCCTCCTCTGACTACCTCCCGCCCGCTATCCGGGGCTTGTCCAGAGAAAAAGACGAGGCTGTTCTGACCAAAGGCATCCGCGCCACCTATGAATTTCAGGGCCATGATAACGAAACAAGCCGCTGGTACAATGTGCTCAAGTTTCCCGTTTTCGGCCATCGCGGCCAGGTCGAAGGCGTATTCACCACCATACGCGACACCACGGATACCAAAAAAGCCGCCGACGAAAAGCACTGGATCGATATCCAGATACGCGAAGCCCAGAAAATGGAAAGCCTCGGCGATATGGCCCGAAGCATCTCCCGCGATTTTAACAACATCCTCATGTCCATCATCGGCAACGCCGATCTCGCTCTTTCCGATATATCCAACTACTCTCCCGTACGCGAAAATATCATGAACATTGAAGATGCCGCGCGACGGGCCTCCGAAATGTGCCGGGAAATGATGGCCTACACTGCCCGTGAGCACGCACTGGTCGAAACAACCGACCTCGGAGTTCTTATTCGTGAAATGCGACATCTGCTCAAACTGAACGTCCCACGTAACACCGAGCTGAAATTCCACTTTGCCGACAATCTTCCGCTTGTAAAAGCCGACCACGGCCAAATCCGCCAATGCCTGATTAATCTCATAAACAACGCGTGTCAGGCACAGGGAGAAAAAAGCGGCGTCATTGTCATATCTACCGGCGTCAGAGAATGTGATAAGCAACAACTCGCCAATACAACACTCGGCCAGGAACTGGAGCCCGGCATGTATGTCTCCATCTGTGTGGAAGACACCGGCGAAGGCATGAGCCAGGAAATCCAGAAACGCGTCTTCGAGCCCTTTTACACCACCAGACCCCCCGCACGCGGCCTGGGCCTGCCCGCCGTCATGGGCATCATGCGCAATCACGCCGGAGCCATCAGCCTGTGCAGCAAGCCGGGGAAGGGCGCTTCGTTCTGCCTCCTCTTTCCCATCTCCGAGGCTGAAACCGGCCTGCCTGAAAAAGCAACAATACCCGAAGAAAACCGAAAGCAAACCGGCAAAATCCTGATCGTCGAAGACGAAGAATCCGTACGCGTTATCGGAAAGCGAATGCTCCAACGCGCCGGCTATGGCGTACTCCTCGCCGCCAACGGACTGGAAGCCCTCAATATTTTTGAACAAAACATCCAGGATATCGTCTGCATCCTCCTCGACCTCACCATGCCCGTCATGGGAGGCGTGGAGGGTTTTCACAAATTCCGAAAACTATCACCGGAAATTCCCATCATCATATCCACCGGATTCACCGAACCTGAAGTCGATGAAAAACTCCCCGGCGAAGACATTTCCGGATACCTGCAAAAGCCCTACACCAGCAGACAACTCCTGGCCGCCATCGAAAAAGCCCTCCAAGCCCCAAAACCGGATGCCTGACCCTTATCTTATCGCAAAACAAAAACGGCGGAAGACCTGGCAAAGGTCTTCCGCCGATTCTGGTCTGACAACCCCTTGTCAGACTGCCCTTTCCTCGCTCCTGAAGGAAGTTTTAGAAATCCTTGAAGGATTCATCGTCATCGTCAAAGGGGATGGTTTCCGAGGCCGAGTGCTGCGCCTGGCCGTCCTGCTTCGAGTGGGAAATTGCGCTCTTCTTCGCGCCCGCGTGGGCCAGGGGAGCGTGGGAAGACCGGCTGGGTTCCACATGCATGGAAATCTGCTTCCGGGATTTGTTGCCATTGCCATTTCCCGAACCACCCACCAGGGCCACCAAGTCCAGCACGACGGACTGCATCTGCTGCGCCTGGGCCGAAAGTTCTTCGCTGGCCGAAGCCGATTCTTCCGCGTTGGAGGCCACCTGCTGCGTTACCTTGTCCATCTGGGCAACGGCATTGTTGATCTGGCCGATACCTTCCGACTGCTCGTGGGAGGCCGTCGCGATTTGCGATACATTGTCAGCAACCTTGGCCGAGCTATCATCCACCTGGGTCACGCCCTTGGCAGCGCGCTCAACCACCTCGGCGCCGCGGTTCGCCTGTTCCACGTTGGATTCGATCAGTTCCGCCGTATCCTTGGCGGCAACGGCGGAACGCTGCGCCAGGTTGCGCACTTCTTCGGCCACTACGGCAAAGCCCTTGCCGTGCTCACCGGCGCGAGCCGCTTCAACCGCCGCGTTCAGAGCAAGCAGGTTCGTCTGGAAGGCGATCTCTTCGATCGTCTTGATGATGCCGGAAATCTTGCCCGAAGAATCCTTGATGCCTGACATCGTTTCCACCATCTGCTTCATGGCTTCGGCAGTTTCCTGGACCACTCGCTGCGTTTCCGTCATCATCTTGTTCGCTTCTTCAGCCCCTTCCGCGTTATTGCGGGACTGGCCTGCCAGTTCTTCCAGCGCGCTCGAAGATTCTTCCAGGCTCGAGGCCTGCTCCGTGGAACCCTCGGCCAGCTGCTGGCTCGATTGCGAAATCTGACCCGAAGCCGAAGCAACCTGTTCCGAACCCGACCGCAGCGCGTCAATCGCCCGGTTCAGCGGTCCCGTGATCGAACGGGTGATGAAGATCGCCAGAAAAATGCCCAGGATCGTGGCCACAATCAGGCCAATCACCATGACCGTTGAGGACGTTGCCAGCTTCGACATGGTTTCATCGGCGATTCGGTTCGTGCCTTCCATGCCGGCCTCTGCGGTCTTCTTTGCTGCTCCCAGAACGCCGTTGGCAACAGCCTCGCGTGTGACGGCCACCTGGTCCCGCTCGATCCAGTTCGCGAGCAGATTGTTCATAGCGCTCTTGTAATTATCCGCGGCCGATTTGGTATTATCGATACGCTCGATGTCGGCTTCCAGGCGGGTGACCTTGCGCAGTTCCTCGAAAAGTTTGGTCATCGTGTCAAAGTTCGCGCTGGCGCCGCGAATGATTTCCGGATCACGCAAAGCCTGAGATCTGAAGTTGGCGATGCGCGTGGCATTGCCTGTGTCAATGATGTCATTGACCAGTTTCACCTTCAACATACGCTCGGTCATGTCCGTGGTCAACTTCTGCTGCTGATCAGACAAAAAGTTTTCACAACGCGAAACATAGACCGCCGCGTTCTGGTCCATCTCATCGCGATATTTATTCAACACCGAGTCGCTCGCGTTCGAGCCCTTCTTATATTCCGCCAGAAAACTCTTCATGGCGTTGCCATAACCGGTTGCCGCTGCCTCCGTCTCGTCAATCCGGCGGATATCTTCCGCGTCATGGGTGATCTTCCGCAGCGCCGCGGTCTCATTAAAGACCGTCTGCAGTTTGGCGATCGCCTGGTCCATCAGTTCCGGTTCATCCAGCGCCTGAGACCTGAAATTCATCACGCGAACCGAAGAACCCGTGTTTACAATATTCGTAACGAGACTGATCTTCTGCTGGCGTTCGCTCAGGTCTTTCGCGAAGGCCTTTTCCTGACCAAGCAGAAAGTCATTGCAGTTCTGCATATATTTCGCCGCAGCCGCGTCCAGATTGGAGCGGTCGTCATCCAGTTTGGCATTTAAAGCAACCGTCTGGCCAACCAGGTCCTTATACTGGTTTACCTTGGTTTCCGTTTCATCGATCTGCCCCTCTAATTTCACCAGGTGCTTGGCTTCCTTCGCCAACTCCTTGGCCTCACCTAAATATTTCTCTATTTCTGCCAGACTTTCCATACCGGGATCATAGTAAGTCGTCTTGTCTTCAGTCAGACCATAACCCCGCATCGCGTACATTGTCGCGAGTGAGTGGCGCTCGATGTTGTTCGCCACCTCCACTTCCGGAATATACTCATTTGCCAGAACAGAAGATTGCGATTTCACCTGGTTCATGTTGACAATCGCCAGCCCTCCTAAAAATACTGCGATCACGATCAACGATACAAACCCCGCCGTAATCTTTTTGCCCAACGCCATGTTCTTAAACATTTTCCTGCTCCTTTCCCGCAGTCCCAAAAATTGGCTCTGAACTGATTTTCAGTTCATTGAGGATCATGGGATACACACGGTTCTTGCGCCCGATTTTTATCCCCATCCACTTAAAACTTTGCTACGGCCTAATTCGACTCGTTGCCAGAATGATTTGTTTGAGTCACTCTTTCTTTATCGAAAATCCCCCGATTTTACTTTACATTTTTATTCAGAAAATTCGGAGCATCCGAATCAGAATCGCAAATAATGATTGATTGATTCTATTATTCTTGGCAAAATCAAATAGTGGCAGGCAATTGCGAAATAGGGGTGAATTTTGTCACGCCCTTTTGAAAAAACAGTTGCTACCCGGTTAAGAAGCATTTTCACGAAAGGGTGATGGAAGAATGATAGAAGCAAATACGAAAACTCCTCAAAAAGACATAATTAATAACCGGCCCGATACCAAAGGACACTTCGGCAAATTCGGAGGCAAGTATGTCCCCGAAACCCTCATGCCGATACTCTATGAACTCGAGGCCGCGTACCACGAAATCCGAGAGGATGAGGCATTCAAGCGCGAACTGGCCGACTTGCAGGCTGACTATACGGGCCGTCCCACGCCCCTTTTCCTGGCCTCGCGTCTCAGCCAGGCCCTCGAAAATGGCAAGTGCCGCGTCTATCTCAAGCGCGAAGACCTTTGCCATACGGGCGCGCACAAAATCAACAACACCCTCGGTCAGGCTCTCCTCGCCAAAAAACTCGGCAAGCCCCGCGTCATAGCGGAAACCGGCGCCGGCCAGCACGGCGTCGCCACGGCTACCGCCGCCGCCCTGCTCGATCTGGAGTGCGACGTATTCATGGGCGAGGAAGATATCCACCGTCAGGAACTCAACGTCTTCCGGATGCGGCTTCTGGGTGCTCGCGTCATTCCCGTCAAAAGCGGTTCCCGCACACTCAAGGACGCCACCAACGACGCACTGCGCGACTGGATGGCCCGCTGCGACGACACCCATTACATCATCGGTTCCGTCGTCGGACCTCATCCCTTTCCCATGATGGTCCGCGATTTCCAGAGCGTCATCGGACGAGAAGCCCGCGAGCAGATTCAGCAGAAGGAAGGACGCCTGCCCGACCACCTCGTCGCCTGCGTGGGCGGAGGTTCCAACAGCATGGGCCTCTTCGCGCCCTTCCACGACGACGAGTCCGTCTCCTTCCACGGAGTCGAAGCCGCCGGCGAAGGCATCGAAACAGGCAAACACGCCGCCACCATCAGCATGGGGCAAATCGGCGTGTTCCACGGAGCCTGCGAATACGTCCTGCAGACCGGCGACGGCCAGATCATCGAAGCCCACAGCATTTCCGCCGGTCTCGACTATCCCGGCGTCGGCCCCGAGCACTGCCACTTCAACGACAGCGGACGGGCGCATTATTCATCCGTGACCGACGCAGAAGCGCTGGAAGCGACGAAACTGCTCTGCCGCACCGAGGGCATCATTCCGGCCCTCGAAAGTGCCCATGCCATCGCGGCGCTGCCGAAAATTGTGGAAGCCGCCGAAAAGGATGCTATCATCATCCTCTGCCTGTCCGGCCGGGGCGACAAGGACGTTTATACCCTCAAGGATCACCTGGCCTGACCGGCATAATCCAGCACGCAAGCGGAGGCGACTTATCGAAACGCTCATCGATCCCGTTCTCTTTCCCTTCCATGTGGTCTTCGTTTTCTTGTTCGGAACCCTGTGGGGAAGCTTTTTCAACGTATGCATCTACCGCATGCCCGCGGGACAATCCATATCCATGCCCGGCTCCTATTGCTACCACTGCGGCACACCTATCCCGGGTTTCCTGAACGTGCCCGTGCTGTCTTACTTCATCCTCGGCGGACGATGCCGCGAATGCGCCGTCCCCTTCAGCATGCGCTACGCCCTCATTGAATTTCTCACCGGCCTCCTCTTCCTGGCCGTCTTTTTGCGCTATGGATTCGTCTGGCACCTGCTGCCCTATATCGTATTCACCAGCCTGCTCATCGTCGCCACCTTCACCGACATCGACCACTGGATCATCCTCGATCGCATCTGCCTGGGCGGTGCGGCGGCAGGCCTGATCTTCGCCCTCATCATCCCGCTTCTGCCCGATGACGAATCCGCCCGAACGGTAAGCCGTTTCTGGGTCATCGGCCAGATGGGACCCGTTTCGGGCCAACTCTGGTACGGCCCCTTCCTCAACGCCCTCCTTGGCGCTTTGGCCGGATCGGGACTGCTCTACCTCATCGGCCTCATCGGAAAAATCATCTTCCGCAAAGACGCCATGGGCTTCGGCGATGTCAAACTGCTCGTCATGATCGGAGCCTTCATCGGCTGGCAACTCGCCATCGTCACCATTTTTCTCGGATCCTGCATCGGAGCCATCTACGGACTCACCGCCCTTGCCATCTCCAAAGTCAAAAAAGCCAAAGCCCCAAACGAACCGGCCACCGCCATCTGCCATTACGACGAAATCCAGCAAATCCTCGACGATGAATCCCAGGCCGCCCAGGAACGGGGATGGAAATTCACTCCCGCCGAAAAAAACGTCCTCAACCGCATCCTCAACGAAAAGATCGAAAAAACCGGCCCCGGCCTGCACCACCTGCCCTTTGGCCCACACCTCGCCATCGCCGCCTGGCTCCTCATGATATTCGGCCCCACCTTCCTCACCTGGCTCACCGAATACCTCGAGCCCCTGGCATGGTAA
>CAYWYC010000098.1:0-13604 GCA_964462565.1 uncultured Candidatus Sumerlaeota bacterium
ACCTGCGACCTTGAGCTTAGAAGGCTCCTGCTCTATCCAACTGAGCTACGGGCACGCATCAGAAAGGACCTGAAGACTCGAATGAGTCGCATGCACTTATACCCGAATTTCAAGAAGAGGGCAAGATGCTTTCTCAGACAAATACGCGAATCGCTTGATTCAAAAAGGAAAGAAACAAAAAAAAGGCTACACATTCTGGCGGAGAGTCAGGGATTCGAACCCTGGATGGAGATTACCCCCATACTGCCTTAGCAGGGCAGCGCCTTCAGCCACTCCTAATCCTGTATTCTTTAGACTTATCATGCTTTTTTCTTCCAGTCTGTTTTCAAAAGTGCCCAATATGTGCCCATAATCTTCTATGTGGCTATGCACTTGACTCCCGTGCATACAACATCTTGTGTTTCAAGTCTCCGTTTTTTCTCGACCGCCCCTGATTTCCTCCGCCGTCACGGGATGAACCGCGACGGATTGTTGAATCAAGCGGAAGAAGAGTTTGCCGCGTGAGCGAGATGTTCTACGGTTGAAGCGGAACGTGAATTCATCCAAGTAGTAGGGCAGATGAGAAGGACGGACGGCTCCCTGATGGGTTCCCAACATCCAACGCCTGAGCAACGAGGCCACGCGATGCGCCAAGGGGAGCAGATTGTCCCCCATGACCGATTCACCGCGAACCACCTTGTGAGTGTAGCCTTCCGCTTGCAGATCGTTGTATCCCGGCCAACCATCCGTTCTGATCGTAGAGGCCGGTTCCACGCATTCTCGAACGGCCGAGGTCAAATTGGCAGTCGAAGCATCCTCGACCACGCACAGGCGAATGCGGCCCAGGGCGGTGTCTTTGTCCTCAACTGGATATCGAAGCCCCAATGAAGTATTCTTCAAAGACCAAAACCCGATTGCACTTACGAGTTGAATTCACGAGCGTAGAAAATTTGCAAATTAAAGGTGGACATCGACGCGGATTTTTGCATAATGGCGGAAATTAAGGGGAACAATCCTGCGATAGCCGTGTATAGGCGAATTTGTGGATATGGTGTTATAAAATGGCTGATAATACCGATAATGGCCGGGCTACCGAAGCATCCGGTGAAGCAAACCGCAAAGGTACTTTTTCTCGGTCCCTGATTGCCGTTATTATCGGTATTTTGGGATCTGTTTTGATTTGGGTGGCCACGCCTTTCAATAATTATGTGGTGCGCTCGGTTTATATTTCGGATTCTTACCTGCCTTTCGGGGCGTTCTTTGTTCTTCTGCTATTGATTCTGATTGTGAATCCGCTTCTGCGGCTTCTGGCGCCTCGTATATCGCTGACGGGACGGCAGTTGTCGCTGATTCTGGGTATTTTGCTGATGGCGAGTGTGATCCCGGCCAATGGGTTGATGCGCTATCTGCCCTATCAGCTGGTGGAGGCGGTTTTGCAGGTTCAGAAGGATTCTCGCCTGGCAGAAGCTTATGAACATATGGATCTGCCGACTCATCTTTTTCCCGCGCCCATGGGCTTTGGAGTAGATGCGCCGACGGCGACCTATTTTCGGGCGGAGCTGCCGCTTGGCGAGTCGATTCCCTGGGCCGATTGGGTGGGACCTTTGCTGAGTTGGGGATCTTTGCTTGCGCTTATATGGTTGATGATGTTTGGCTTGAGTCTGATTGTGTTACCCCAGTGGCGGAACAATGAGCGTCTGGCTTTTCCGCTGATCACGATTCAGGAAGCCCTGATCGAAGAGCCGGAGCAGGGGCGTCTGATGCCTCCCCTGCTGCGGCAGAAGAGTTTCTGGGGCGGGGTTATTGGTGTTTTCGTGATTTATCTGCTGTTCGGGGGAAATGTCTATTTTCCGGAAAGCGTTCCTGCTATCCCGCTTAAGTACAATATTTCCAATATTTTCACGGAAGATCCGCTGCGTCATCTGCCTAGTTATCTCAAAAGTTTTCGCGTGTATTTCATGTTTCTGGGGGTGGCCTTTTTTGCGCCGACACGGATTACTTTTTCGGTGTGGTTTTTTGCGGTGGCATACGGGCTTTACCAGGTTTATGGCATGGCTTATGATCCGCCTTATAACAAGTGGTCCGTATTGCATCACCAGATGGGCGCCATGGTGGCCCTGGCGATTGCCATTGTGTGGTTGGGTCGTGCGCATTGGAAACATGTTTTTGGTTTGCTGGGGCGTAAATCTTCAAATGCGGAGGACCGGCGGGACCGGGAAGCGGGATGGATGTTTATCCTGGGCGGCGTTGGGATTCTTTGCTGGCTTTGGCTCTATGGCGGGCTTCCGCTGGGTTGGGCGCTTTTCCTGGTGGTCTTTGTTTTTATGGCGGGGATTCTGATCGCGCGTGTGGTTGCGGAGACGGGGATGCCCTTTGTGGATTTGGGCACGCAGAGTAGTTTGCCTTTGATCAAATTGGTTCCGCTGAGTTGGGTGACGCCGGTTGTGGTGTTTTTCAGTACGGTGATTGCGATGCTGATGGCGAAGGGTTCGCGGGTTGCGCCTTCCGCGATGGCGACCCATGCGCTGGGCTTTGAAAAAAACAGCAAACCGGGGCGACAGACGCGGCTGGCCATGCTGTTTCTGAGCATCATGCTGCTGGGCTTTCTGGTAAGTGGCGCGGCGCATCTGCTTGCGGCTTATAATTTCAGCGCATCGCTGGACGGGGTGATGAATCCGATTAACAAGTATGGGCCCTATGAATTTAACGGAATGAACAATAACCTGAAAAACTGGACATCAACAGGTGAGGTCAAGGGGGAAAGCAAGAACTGGAAGCAGCATACGGTGGCGGGTTTTGTGATGGGCGGTGGATTGATGTATTTATGCATGACGATGCCGCGCTGGCCGATTCATCCGATCGGTATTATCATCATGCGCACCTATACCTTCCAGACGGCCTGGTTCAGTATTTTTCTGGGGTGGTTGATTAAGACTTTGATATTGCGGTATGGGGGCGCCCGTGTTTTTCGGAAGGCGCAGCCGATCTTCGTGGGACTGGTTGTGGGTGAGATTATGGCAGGTCTTTTCTGGAGTATTGTTCCGGGTATTCTGGCCGCGCTTGGTAAATCCTATCATGCAGTAGAAGTGATTCCATATTAATGATGAGATCTTTTCGCTACTTTATTATCCTGCTTGTTTTATGCCTGTTATGGTCCGGGGTATCGCTTTGCGCGGGCCAGGATGGGCCCATGGCCTTTCCCATGTCTTCGGGTTTTAGCGATAGCGTTCGGGCTGACACGGAGTGGCTGGGGAGTTATGAAAGCCGGATGGTGGGAATGGCTTCGCATGATCGGGCGACTTCGGATCTGGTGGCGAAAATTAACGCGATACCGGGTGTGGAGGCCTGGCCGCATCGCTTTGAGTTGCTTGCGCCGGTGGTCGATCGGGCCGATTTGACGGTTTCCGGCGGGCAATGGGCGGGTGTGCACAAGGTTTATCCGATTTATCCGACGCATGTGCGCTTGAGTACGACGCCGCCTGGTGGGATTTCGGGTGAGTTGGTTTATATTGGAGAAGGCAATCCCGATGAAGCGCCTGCTCGCAGCCTGCGCGGCCAGATTGCGGTGATGGAAGTGACGGGGCAGAAGGCTTGGGAGTACGCGGCGAATCTGGGCGCTCGGGCGGTGATTCTGCTGGGTTCTTCGCGTGAGACGACGCAGGATTTTCTGGCCCATGTTATCGGGGTTCCGGTTGATATGCCGCGTTTTTATGTGCCTGAGGGGGAACTTGCCGAGGCTCTTCGGGCGGGTTCGGTGGGTTCGGGTACGCTTTTCAGCGCGGCTTCGTGGCAGGAAGTGACGGCGACGAATGTTTACGCGCTGGTGAAGCCCGAGGCCGGTGCGGAACCGCGGCGCTGCGTGGCCGTGGTGACGCCTTACGATTGCGCGAGCATGATCCCGGAACTTTCGACGGGTGCGGATGTGGCTGTGGACGCGGCGTTGAATTTGAATTTTCTGAAGCATTACGCGCAGGAGCGTCCCGCGCGGCCTTTGCTTTTCTGTTTTGTGGATGCCTTTGGTATCGCGCAGTTGGGAACGCGTGAGATGATGGTGGCCTTTGCTTCGACGACTCGTGAGAAAGAGATCTGGCAGCGTGAGGATGAAAAACTGCTGGATGGTTTTTCACGGGATGCCAAGTTGGTTGAGGAACTGGAGCAGATGGGCGACGTTCTGGCGAATTTGTATAGGCCGAAATTTCAGAATCTTCGGACTTACCTGAAGGATGAGGTTTCCCGTGAAGTGGTGGCGATTGAGACGGTGATGCAGCCCTTGCGTTTGAAGTTGTATCGTATTGAGGAAGGTCCCGAAAAAGAGTCAATCCAGGAGCGCGTGGCGAAATTGGACGCGCGGCGCAAGGAATTTTTTCGCGCGCAGAAGGCGGCGTTGAGCGGCGAGGAATTGAGCGAGCCGGATCGGGAGTTGGTGGATCGGCTCTGGTCGAAGGCCAAGGCGCGCATTGAAGGGCAGATGGAAGCGATTCTGGAACGGTTCCGCATTGATGAGCAGCGGGACGAGATGCGCTTTGCCCTGCGTGAGAAGTTGGGACTGGGCGAAGGGGTGGAGCGACCGATTGCCTTTATGTTCGGGATTGATATTTCGGATGCCGGTGTTGCGGTGGGGCCGAGTTTGTACGGTGGGCATTACCGGAAGAATGATATGGCGAACACCTTGCTTTTCCGGCAATGGCTGCAATACGAAGTTCGCCAGCGTGAAGAAGGGCTTTGGCCGAAAGATTTGCAGAAAGCGATTAACCTGGCTCCGCTGACGGGGGTCGATGCAACGAACTCTCATAACATAGGGGAAGTGCCTCTGGTGACGGCGGTGGCGCAGAGTTTTGGTACGGCGGACGTGAGTTGGGCGACGCTGGATGCCTTGCGGACCAAGGTGGACACGAACCGTGACCGGGTGGAGAACCTGGAATGGGACCGCTTGAATCCGCAGATCGAGGCGACGGCTATTTTGATGGACCTGCTGGCGCAGGACCGGGACTTTGCCGAGGACAAAGAGGTGTCCTCGGAATGGAGCCGGATGTTTGTGAGTATTGTGGATCTTTCGCCGGGTGAGCCGGTTCCGAGCGTGCCGATGGAAGGTTATCTGACGACGCTGGACAGTGGGGCTCCGCGTGGTGAAAGTTTTCTGCCGGGCATGGGTCCGGCGAGTCCGGGGATACGTCGTGAGGTATTTCAATTTACGGGCATCGATGGCCGGGCGGTATTTGACGCGATTCCGGAGAAGATTTTTGAGAACAATTATTTCAGCCGGATGTACTATGTGCAGTCTTTCAAGTTGAATGAATGGGGCAAGATTGTGCGTGCGGTGGACTTGCTGAAGGCGGGCAAGAGCGTGAAACTGGACAGCCAACCGGTGACGGCGCGGAAGCCGTTGCGGGCCATTCCCTTCGATTGTGAGGGGGTTTTCGGCTATCAGTTTATTGATCCGCGTTTTCTGATGCCGTTGCCGAATGCCTCGGTGCTGGACGCGCGACGGACGGGAAAGCCGCAGCGGATGAACATGACGCTGACTGAGGGTGTGCTTTCCTGCTTTCTTGCGCCAGATACGTATTGGCAGCTGATTCTTCGGGCGGGCATTACGCGGAACCGCATGTGTCTTTTCAACATGCAGGAAGCGGAAGAGACGCGGACCAAGACGGTGCGGGAATCGATGATTGGCTTTCCGACGGGAGAACCTTTTCCTGAATTTCCCATTTACCAGGCGGCGCAGGACTTTTTGCGCCTGGACAGCAAACGGCTGAAGAATTACCGGAGCGCGGGCATCATTTCGAAGGCGATTGATGATATTCACGCGGAGAGCCGTGATCTTTTTGAAAAGGCCACGGAGGCGAAGGAAGCCGATAACGGGGCGGATTTCTACCGGTATTCCAACGCGGCACTGGGGAATGAGGTGCGTGCTTATCACGCGATCCGCGAGATGGCGAACGACGTGATCCGCGGGGCGATTTTTCTGCTGCTGATGCTGGTGCCCTTTGCCTTTGTCATGGAACGCCTGCTGGTTGCCACGCCGCACGTGTACCGGCAGTTGGTTTCTATCCTGATCATCTTTACGATTATGACGGGAATACTATGGAGTTTTCATCCGGCCTTTCGCATCACGAGTCAGCCGCTGATGATCCTGATGTCTTTTGCGATTATCTTCATGAGCCTGCTGGTTATCGGCATGGTTTATTCGAAGTTCGAGGTATCGCTGGAGGAGCTGCGCAGCGGTCGGGCGGAAGCCAGTGGCGCGCGAACCTCGCGGGTGGGCGTGGCGACGACAGCCTTCAAACTGGGCGTGGCAAATTTGCGGAAGCGGAAGATGCGTACGGCGCTGACCGGCATCACCGTGGTGCTGGTGACCTTTGCGCTGCTTTGCTTTACTTCGACCAGCAACTACAGCGGTCAGAAGGAATTGAACATCGGGGTGAAACCGACCTACCAGGGCGTCCTGATCCAGCAACCGGGCCTGACGGCGATGCCGGCTGGCGCATTGCGTTTGCTGCGCTACACGGTGAGTGAGGAATATGAACTGGCGCCGCGTTATTGGTGGTACAATCCCAATGAAACGGACTGGCGGATTCATGTGCGCAATCCGGAGACCGGCAATGAAATTTCGCTGACGGGCGGTATCGGGATTTCTCCAAGTGAAGACCGTGTGACGGGGATCGGCCAGATGCTTCCGAACTGGTCGCGCTTTGCGGAGGGGGATGCCTGCTACATTTCGCAATTGGCGGCGGAACGGCTGGAATTGGGCGCGGGCGACAGCCTGATCGTTGGCGGTAAGGAAGTAGAAATAGCGGGGCTTTACGACTCTTCGGAGTTCGACCAGAACGTTTTGGACCTGGACGGGCAAAGCCTGATGCCGATTGACATGGCCATGATGGACGCGGACAAGATCAAGGGGCAGGTCAACAAGACAATCGAAGTGCTGATCGCGGAGATGGAATCGGGGGCGTCATTTCAATCAGACGAAGAACTGACGCGCATGACTTCGGATAATGCTATTATTCTTTCCGACGACTTTATTCGGGGTCTTGGCAATATCCGCTTGATGAATGTGGCCGTGCATACGGAAACGGACGAGGAATCGGAAGCACTGGCGAATGCCCTGGCCAAGCGGCTGGCGTTTCCGATCTATTATTCCATGGGCGATACGGTGCGGGCCGTGGCTACGACGCCGCTGATTCCGATGGCTCCGCGGAGTCTTTTCATTACGCTGGTGATTGCGGGTCTGATTATCTTCAACACGATGCTGAGTTCGATCGCGGAACGGCGTGGTGAGATTCATATTTATACGAGCCTGGGGCTGGCCCCTCTGCATGTGGGATTTTTGTTTCTGGCGGAGGCGATTACCTATGGCCTGATGGGTTCAATCTTCGGCTATGTGGTGGGCCAGGGAGTGGCGACGGTTTTTTCGGAGCTGGGGCTGATGGGCGGCCTGACGCTGAATTATTCGGGCACACAGACGATTGCGGTGATGTTCATGGTGATGGCGGTGGTTATTATTTCGTCGCTGGTGCCGGCGTTTCTGGCAGGCAAGATGGCCGTGCCGAGCAACAAGATGAGCTGGGATGTGCCGGAGCCAAAGGATAACCGGATTGAGGTCGTCCTGCCCTTTACGGTTAACAGCAAGACGGCCAACGGCGTGATTGCTTTCCTGATGGATTATTTTGAAATCCACCGGGATGGAAATATCGGGCATTTCAGCACGGATAATCTGAATGTTTCGGTTTGGAAGACGGAAGGTCTTGATGCGCTGATGCTGGAGGGAACGATCTGGCTGTCCCCCTATGACCTTGGAGTTCGACAGGATGTGAATATCCGCATCGACGCCAGCCGCGATGCCGATGTGTTTGCGATCAATCTGATTCTGGATCGCAAGGCGGGGCAGATGGGCAGTTGGCAGAACTTGAACAAAGTATTTATCTCCGACCTGCGGAAACAATTGCTGGGTTGGCGGAAGTTGAAAGCCGACCATGCCTGGCGCTATATCCGTGATGGAGAAGCCATGATGGAAAAGGCTCGAAAGGACGAAAACGGTCATGCGTGAAGACCGGGAATTTCAAGAATTTCGAAACCTGATGGAGCGTCCGAGTGAGTACGAGGATGGGTTCAACCTGCGTACTGTGTTCATGGCGCTCTTTGTGGGTCTCCTGATGACTCCGGCCCAGCTGTATATGCAGCTGGTGGCGGGGATCGAGATGGGTCCGGCGGCGCAGTGGGTGACGGTGATCCTTTATGTGGAAGTGGCGCGTCGCGCCTTTACATCGCTGAAGCGTCCGGAGATTTTCATCCTTTTCTATATGTGCGGTGCGGTGATCCATTCGCCGGGTCAGCATTTATTATGGCGACAGTTTGCGGTGCAGAGCGAAGAATTCCGCAAGATGGGAATTACGGAATATATTCCGTCTTGGTACGCGCCGGGGGATCCGGAAATCCTGGGTCTGCGGAGTTTCTGGATTATGCCTTGGGCGGTGCCGATTGGGATTCTGCTGATTACGATGCTGGTGCAGCGATTGGATCATTTCGGGCTTTCCTATATCATGTTCCGTCTGACGGCGGATGTTGAAGAGTTGCCTTTTCCGATGGCGCCGGTTCACGCGATGGGCATGACGGCGCTGGCCGATGCTTCGAACCAGAAAGACACATGGCGGTGGCGGACCTTCAGTTTCGGGGCCATGGCGGGCATTGCCTTTGGGGCTGTCTATTTAGCTGTGCCCAATATCACCTCGGCCGTTTTCTCGCAGGGATTGCGAATATTGCCCTTGCCTTTTGTGGATTTGACGAACTACACGGAACGGGCCGTGCCGGCCATGCCGATGATGATCAGCTGCGACCTGACCTTTGTGGTAACGGGGATGGTGCTCCCCTTCTGGGCGATGGTGGGTTCTTTTATCGGCCTGCTTTTTACGATGGTCTTCAATCCGATTCTTTATCATGTGGGCATTCTGGACAGTTGGAAGGAAGGCATCGGGGCTATCCAGACAATCCAGTCGAACACGATGGACTTCTATCTGAGTTTCAGCATCGGCTTGGGCCTGGCGGTGGGTGCTATCGGCATTATCCACATGTTTGCGAAGCTGAAGCAGCGTAACACGGAGATGGATGAAGCCCAAAAGACCAAGGTGAAGTGGAGCCGGCTTTTTGAGCCGCCGAAAGGACGCGGTGATATTCCGATCTGGGTGGCCTTTACGATTTATGTTTTTTCCACGTGCACCTATATCGCTTTGGGCTATTACCTGATCAATATTGCCTCGCCCGTTTACGGGGGCAACAAGTTTCCGCTGTGGTTGCTGTGTTTTTACGGCTTTGTCTATACGCCGCTCATCAGTTACGTTTCTACGCGCATGGAAGGTATTGTTGGACAGCAGGTGGCGATTCCCTTTGTGCGTGAAGCGACGTTTATCCTGTCGGGATACAAGGGTGGGGCTGTATGGTTCGCGCCGATTCCGATCCATGACTATGCACGGCAATCGCAGTTTTTCAAGACGACGGAACTGACGGGCACACGCTTTCGGTCGCTGATCAAGACGGAAATTCTGATTTTCCCGATTACCATGGCGGGCATGTTGCTTTTCAGTCAGTTTATCTGGTCGATCGATAATGTGCCGAGTGAACTGTTTCCCTACGCGAACGAGTTCTGGGAATTGCGTGCCTACCAGCAGGGCTTGATTTTTTCATCCACCTTGCCGGGTGAGGCGGCGAGTCCCTTCCGTGAGGCTTTCAGTCCGACGGTGCTGGGGATCGGTTTTACGCTGGCCGTGGTGGTCTATCTGTTTTTGAGTCATTATGGCTTGCCGATTTTCCTGGTTTATGGCGTGGTGCGCGGGCTGGACCAGTCGGTGCCGCACGCGATTATTCCGATGTTTATCGGGGCTATGATCGGGCGATTTGTGTGCCGGAGATATTTCGGGGACAACTGGCCGAAATACCGTATTGTGTTTGCGGCGGGATTTACCGCCGGGATCGGATTGATATCGATGTTCAGCCTGGGGGTGGTTTTTATGAGCAAGAGCGTGATTAAACTGCCCTTTTAGCCGGTGGATCGGTGGGTTGGATGGGATCGTTCAGCCGGCAGGATGTTGGCGGTACGTATCGCCACCATCCTGGTGGCAGTTGGGCTGGAGTGGTGGAAGAAAAATGAGGAAGTCTGGATTGGTAATTTTGGCAGGAAGTTTTTTGCCGGCAGGATGTCGGAGACACGTTACAAAGGAGCCGCATGGCCAAGGAGGACCAAAATATTATCATCGCCTGGATGGGCTGGCGTCTTTCCGCGCCGAAGGACTGGCGGCCACTGCGCATGGAGGGCGACTGGATGCGCGGCATGATGATGATGGGTGATGGTGAACAGGCGATCATGCAGTTGAAGTGGTGGCGGCCATCGGGGCGGTTTCGTTGGGAGAAATGGCTGCGGCGAAGGTTGAAGCCCCTGGGATCGCCCAAAGAGGATGCGGAAAATGCTCCGGCGCCGGAAGAAGGTTTTGACGAAATCGCGTGGATTCCGCCGCGGGATGGAGTTCGGGCCTTCTGGTATGGATGGTCGGCGCAGGCGGAGATGGTGATCGAGGTGGTGCTGAACGCGTCGATCAATGCGCGCATCAACTGGCTGGTGCAGTCGAAGGTGCTACCATCGATTCGGCTGGATGGCCCCGGCGACGGGGTGCATTGGTCGGTGTACAGCAGCAGTTTTATTTCGCCACCCGGCTATCGGCTGATCGAGCGGCGCTTGCAGCTGGGCGAGGCGGCCCTGTGGCTGGAAGATGCATCGGGTTCGCGGCTTTTGCTGAGGCAGGTATATCCGGCGGAGCTTGCGCTGAAGCGGCGGGATATGGAAAAATGGTTGAAGATGAACTGCTTCAAGGAGAAGCGGAAATATCGCGCCCGGGAAAGCGCGCGGCCCTGGGAACTGGATGCCGGAGGACGGCATTGGTCGGGATGGAAGGAACGGGGACGGAAGCGTTTGCCCCTGCCACTGGGCTTTATCAGGCCCTGCGAGACCTTGAGCGCCGTGGTCCGGGACAAGGAGTTGGACCGCCTGCTGATGGTGCAGTACGATAAACACAGGGAAGTTGAGGAAGAGATGCTGGTGAGGATGATTTCAGAGATGAACTGGGCCATGCAGGACAAAAGGGAGACGGCCTGATGCTTTTTGGGAAGAAGACGCCGCCCCTGAGCCGTGAAGCGGCTATTTCGGCCCGGCCCGAACAGCTGTCCTATGTGCGGCGCAAGGAGCGCGATGACGGTGGAATGGAAGTAACGGTGAATATGCCGCGTACGGGTTTTTTGCGGGTGGTTGGCGGCAAGGGAACGGTGGAACGGACCTTCGGGCTGGACCCGCTGGGGCGTGAAGTTTATGAGGCCTGCGACGGCAAGAAGACGGTGCGGAATATTGCGAAGAAGTTTGCCAAGAAGCACCATGTGAGCCAGAGCGAAGGCGAGATCGCCGTGACGACCTATCTGAAGACGCTGATGACGAAGAACCTGGTGGCTGTGGCGGTGGACAAGAAGGCGATGAAGAAATAAATGGAGCCGCGATAAGGAAGTACAGCATGAGCGAGCAGCAAAATAGTCCCGGCATTCGGCATAAAGAGGTGAAACGCCTCACGCAATTGTCCCTGCCCCAGATCGTAGCCATGTCGTGGCGGAATATTTCCGTGCGGCTGGGGCGTTCGTTGCTGGTGACGAGCGGCATTATTCTGGCGCTGGCCTTTCTGAGCTATATCATGTGCTCGGATACTCTTTTGCGGAGCATTGTGCAGGAAGCGTCGCCGAAGGTGCTGGAGCAAATGCGGGAAGAGGGCATCCTTCGGACTTTGAATGATGAAAACGCACGTATCCAGACACGATGGATGGTGGGGCTGGCGCTGCTGGTGAGTTTTGTGGGTATTTTGAACGCCATGTTGCTGAGTGTGACGGAACGCTATGCCGAGATCGGGACGATGAAATGCCTGGGGGCGCTGGACGGTTTGATCGTGAAGATGTTTTTGATCGAGAGCCTGTTTCAGGGGCTTGTGGGTACATCGGCGGGCATCCTCATCGGGATGGGTCTTGCCTTTCTGGAATTGACTTTCAAATACGGCGGCGCGGTCTGGACATCGGCCCCGTGGCTGGGGATGCTCAAACTCGTGAGCATTGCGCTGGGGGCGGGACTGATCCTGACGATTCTCGGAGCGCTCTATCCGGGCTGGCGCGCGGCCAAAATGAAACCGATCGAGGCGATGCGCGCGCAGGTCTGATTCTGCCGAAGCCCAAGGAGATATATGATGACGGACGAAGCCAAAGATTTAAGCGAAGAGCAGACGATTGAAGACGTGGCCGTAAGCGCCGAGGACAATCCGCTTCTTTCGGAATATGTGGTACGGGCCGTGGGCCTGAAGAAGGTTTATGAAATGGGCGGGGAAAAAGTCTATGCCCTGCGCGGGGTGGACCTGACGGTGAACCGCGGCGAATACGTGTCCATCATGGGCCCCAGTGGTTCGGGCAAGAGTACGCTCTTCAACATGATCGGCGGTCTGGACAAGCCGGACGAGGGCGAGGTTTATATCGACGAGGTGGATATTGCGTCGCTGGATACCTTTGAACTGGCGTGGCTGCGTTGTCATAAGGTGGGATATATTTTTCAGACCTTTAATCTGATTCCCGTGGCGAGCGCTCTGGAAAATGTGATGATGCCGATGCTTTTCGCGGGGACGTCGCAGGCGGATGCTCAGGAGAAGGCGGCGGATATTTTGAAAAAGGTGGGCCTGGGGAATCGTATTCTGAACAAGCCGTCGCAGCTTTCGGGTGGTCAGCAGCAGCGCGTGGCATGCGCCCGGGCACTGGCGAATGATCCGGCTATTATCCTGGCGGACGAACCGACGGGCAACCTGGACCTGAAGACGGGTGAAGAGATCATTACGATTTTGCAGAAATTGAAGGAAGAGTTCAACGTGACGGTGATCAGCGCGACGCACGACCACAAGATGCTGGCGGCGTCGGACCGTGTGGTCTGGCTGACGGACGGGGAGATTACCGATATCAAGCACCGCGACGAGTTGAACATCAGCATCGGCGAAATGCAGGCGCATTGATTTTTTTGGATGGATGTTTGTTTGTCGTTTGCGACGTTCGGCGTTTTGTTTTTTTGCGTGGTGAACAGCTGCGGGGCTGTAACATAAGTGGGCAAGCAATGTAGAAGAGGCATTATCTCTTTTTTAATCATGGGCTTTTCCTTATGAGGGCTGAAAGCCCGGATCATCCCAGCCTGGGGTGAAAGCCCAGGGATATGGATCATCCAAATAGAGCCGTTCTCGAAAGTATTCCGGCTATCCTTTTTACATGGGCGGCTCTGAAGCCCGAGAAATGGTGCTTTTGTCCCTTTTGCAGAATCTCGGGCTTTTATTTGGCAGGAAGACTTTCGAGATTCGCTATAACGTTTCAGTGCTGTAAGCACGGCTCAAATTGGAGCGCGCTTACAGCGCTTACTTTTTTTACGCCCCTGGTCCTGGGGTTCCGCTTCCTTCGGTCGCTCCACCCCAGGCTATGATGAATCGCGCCTTCAGCGCTGAAAACAAGGGTCAAGGAATGTGTCTTTATTTATGCTACAGCCCCTTACTGCAAACAGTTTGGTTTTTTCGCTGCCGGCAGGATGC
>CAYWYC010000099.1:0-13571 GCA_964462565.1 uncultured Candidatus Sumerlaeota bacterium
TGGTCAGATTGCCGGAGATCCCAGTTCTGGTCTATTGTGCTTGTCTGCTTTTGTGTTTGCATGAGAATGACTTTCTATAAAATATAGGTCGGGCCTTCAGCCCTCAAATATCTGTGGCGCTATCCTTACTGGGGTTAAAACCCCAGGCTATTATAGGGCGCGCCTTTGGCGCTTAAAAATCTGTTTTTATAAGGACTCGAGAGATAAAAAAACAATTCTGAGAACGGCTTTCTAATCAATGATTTTCAGAAATTTACGAGACAACATAGAGACCGAGGCTGTTCAGATATTGTGCTGAACAGCCCGATATCAGGACCTTTGTACGATGAATCGATCTTATTCGCCAGTGATTTCTTTGACTTTGTCGAAGAAGTTGCGCTTGACGGCGGTGTTGATGGACCAGTTGACCGGGAGAGTCTGATAACCGCTGAGCTGATCATAGTTTTTTTCTCGGTCTTTTTCTTTCCAGTTCATCCGGTCCTGGTACTGGCTGCCGTAGCCTTGGCAATAAAAGCCCCAGGATGCGCCTTCCTTGACGGCCATCTCGAGATTTTCGACAAAGATACTGTCTTCATTGATCAGAATGGGGCGGGGCCGGGCCTTGTATTCGGGCTGGGCCTTGAGGTCGAGAAGTTTTTGCTGGAGTTGCTCGGGGGTGCAGCCGTTGCCGTGGGGCATGGAAAAATCTTCGGTTTCGAGCCATTTGCCGCGCGGAATCTGTTTGCCGCCGCCCGTGCTGCTTCCGGCGGGAATGGTCCATCCGTCGAGGCTGATGCCTTTAACGATCTCGATGAGTTTGGGAATGTTTTCCGGTTCCAGGACGGGATATTTCCACCAGGGAGCCGACTCATTGGCCACATCAACGAGGATGTTGCGATGGCCAGTGCGCAGGAGCCAGTCGGTAACTCTCTCCGTAATCTGGTAGATATATTTGTCTTCTTTGATGCGACGGGCCTGCTTGACATAAAAATAATTGACGATGACGATCATGCCGATTTTGTCGGCGGCTTCGATAATGCGAAGGAGGCGATCGAAATAGGCTTGCTTGAGTTCGCCCGTTTCGGTGAAGGCGGTGTTGATGTAATTGTCGTAAACCTCGGGGCTGTAGATGGAGCCGCCTCCCTGGAGCCCAACGGTGACGCCGAGAAGCCCGCGGTTGCGGTATTCGGGCAATGCGGCGCAGAATTCATCGGTATTGCGATCGGGATCCCATTTGCCGGTATCGGGATAGGCCCAGAGTTTCCGGGTTTCGGGATTTTCGTCGTCGAATACCGCCTGAATCATGCGGGAGTTGAGGAGCATGCCTTCGACGGGGCATCCCTGCCATTCGCGCCCCTTGTAGGTCGGCTCTCCGTTGATATAAAAATGAGTACCTTCGATTGCGATTTCATGGGTCATGATGGACTGCCTTTCCAAGAGGACAGGCGTGGTCGCAACGCTAGGCCCGTCCGTCTTTGCGTTTGATTCCACATGTAGCCAAATAAATCACAAAGCCATCGCTTCCGTCAAGACCGATCATTTGATTCATGGCGTCATCGTCAAAGGCGGCGATGGCGCAAGTGCCGCAATCGCAGGCCTCGGAAGCCAGATAAAGGTTCTGGCAGACATGGCCCACATCGAGAAAGAGATAACGGTAACCGCGCTGGCCGTAGCGCCAGGTGGTGCGATAGGGGTGGGCTGTCCAGATGAAGTTGACCTGACAGTCGAGGACCATTTCCTGGTTGAAGCAATTCCGAAAGAGTTGCATGGCTTCGGCGCTCCCCTTTCGGACGAGGCCGAGTTCGTGACTGAGGGATAGATAACGGTAGAGGCCGGGTTCGAGGGACTCGACTTCGTTGATGACGAGGTATGTCTCGAAGGGATGGCGCGCTCCGGCGGATGGAACGGTGCGAAAGAGGGCATGCTGCATTCTGCGGCGGACGCCCTGGGTGCTCCAGAGGAGAAAGGAAAGCGTTTCGAGGGACATGGGGCCGGCTTCGAAACGGCGAACGCTCTGGCGATGGGTGACGAGGGTCTGCATATCGACGGGGCGTTCTGGAAGTTCGTCGGGCTTCGGCAGGGGGATGGTTTCGCCCTGAAAGGCTTCTTCGAGAGGCGGAGCCGGAAGGCCCCTCTGTTGGTCAGAAGGGCCCAGGCTGTGGTATCGGGTTTTTTGCAGGAACTCGGGTCCCGGCTGGTTTTGGTCGTTTCGATTTTTAGCCAAAGTCATTTCCTTTTATTGGTTATACGCTTGCCGATTGGCTCATGGCGGCAACAGTTGCGGCTTCCTCTTTTTCTTCTTTTTCGGCTTCTTCTTCCTGATGCTGCTTTTCCAGCCTCTTTTCTGCTTCTTCCAGTTCTTCACGTTCCTGGCGGATGCGGGCATGTCTGTCGCCACGGAGTTTATCGAGGATTACATAAAGTGTTGGGACAACCCCCAATGTCAGGAGCGTGGCGACGGCGAGACCGAAAATCACGGCCACCGCCATGCCGCCCCAGTACTGGCTCATCTCTCCACCGATGTCCCATTTGCCTTCGCGAAAGTTGAAACTGATCCCGGTGGCCATGGGGATCAGGCCCAGGATGGTGGTGAGAGCCGTGAGCAGAACCGGCCGCAAGCGGATGGTGCAGGCCTGGACGACAGCATCCATCAGGACGCGTCCCTTTTTGCGGAGTTGCTCGATATAATCGATGAGGACGATGGAGTTGTTGACAACCACCCCGGCAAGGCTGATGACGCCGATGCCAGTCATGATGACGCCAAAGGGCTTTCCGGTGACGATGAGGCCGAGGAAAACTCCGATCTGGGACAGGATAACGGAACTGAGGATGATGAAGGGCAGAATGATCGAGTCGAACTGCATAACCAGGATAAGGCCGATCAGCAGGATGGTGGTAACAAAGGCCCTGCCCAGGAAGACCATGGAGTCGTTCTGCTCCTCATTCTGTCCGGTAAAGCGCCAGGAATAGCCGGCGGGCATTTCGAAGTCGTTCATGGCGGCCATGGCCTGGCCGAGCACAGCGTTCGCGTTGAAGCCTTCGGCTACGTCGGAAGAGACGGTGACAGTGCGCTTTTCATCAACGCGCCGAATGCTGCCGAGTCCACTGGTCCATTCAAAATCGGCCACGGAGGACAGGGGCACTTGCGCGCCGTAGAGATTCGGGATGCGCAGGCGCTTGAGCGTATCGACTTCGGTCCGTTGCTCCTTGGGCAGACGCACGACAACGTCGTATTCATCGTTGCCCACGCGATAGACGCCGGCCTTGGTTCCCTGCACGGCTGTACGGATCATCTGGCCGACCATGTTAGTGGTAAGTCCGAGAAGGGCGGCCTTTTCCTTATCGACCTTAATTTCAAGTTCGGGCTTGCCCATGATGAAGTCGTCTTTCAGGTCCACGACCCCTTCGATGCCTTTGATGCGTTCCCGGGACTGTCGGGCCAGTTCGCCAATGGTTGCAAAGTCATCGCCGGAGATTTCCAGATTGATGGGCGGTCCTGTCGGGGGGCCTTCATCGGGCTTGTCCACCGTGATCTCGGCACCGCTGATGGTGGCGACTTTTTCACGGAGTTCGGAAATGATCTGGGTTGTTGGCGTTTCGCGGAATTCACGATCCACGAACTCGATGGTGATTTGGGATTCGTTGGTTTTCTGACCGCCTCCGCCACTGAAAATGTCTCCACCGGCGCCTGTTTTGGCAACGACGGATTCCGATTCGGGATATTCCATGGCGTAGGCTTCGACCTTGCGAACGACCTCGTCACTGGCTTCGAGCGAGCTGCCTTCGGGCAACTTGATATTGATATAGGCCTCGGAAGGCTCGATCTCGGGAAAAAACTCGGTGCCCAGACCGGTCTTGCCGAACCAGAATATCATGAGAAAGAGCAGGAGGAAGGCGGTGGTGATGGTGGTCCAGCGGTGGCGGATACAACCGCGCAGGAAAGCACCATAGACGCGGGCCGACCAGGATTCAGAGAAGGGGCGATGCCCTTCTTTGACTTCCTTCTTCAGCAAAACCGCCGCGAAACAGGGGTTGATGACAAGCGCCACAAAAAGTGAGGCGAAAAGGATGATGATAACGGTGAGGGGCAGATAGCTCATGAATTCGCCCATGATGCCGGGCCAAAACAGGAGCGGAGCAAAGGCGGAAACCGTGGTCAGGCAGGAGGTGGTGATGGGCCAGGCGACTTCGCGAGTAGCGATGCGCGCGGCGGCCACGCGGCGCAGGCCCGTGTTGTGATGACGGTGAATATTCTCGACAATCACGATGGCATTATCCACCAGCATACCCAGCGACAGGGTCAGGCTGAAGAGCACGATGAAGTTGAGGGTGATGCCCATGGCGGACAGGACAATGAAAGCGAGCATCATGGAAAAGGGAATGGCGACGGAGACGAGCAGGGCGTCGCGTTTTCCGAGCGCGAAAAAGACAACGATCATCACCAGGATCAGGCCGCTGAGGAAGTTGTTTTCCAGGTCATGGACGAGGAGGTTGATGTCTTCGGAAGAATCGGCGCTGATGACGAATTCAACCCCCGCCGGCAACATGGGTTCGGCTGTCTTGATAAGGGCCTTTACGTCGCGAATGATGCGCAGGATGTTCTCGCCGGAGCTCTTGGAAACGGCGAGTGTGACGACGGGTTCGCCATTGAGTCGGGCATAGCTGTCGCGTTCCTTGAAGCCATCGACAACTTTGGCGACATCGAGCAGGTAAACGGGTTTCCCGTTGTGGACGGAAATGACAATGTTGTCGATTTCGTCGGGATCTTTGAACTCTCCGGGTATTTTGACGCTGTAGTTAGCTTCGCCGAGTTCGAGGGAACCACTGGGAACGTTCAGATTGTTCTGGGCAACGGCGGCGATGGCCTGCTGGGGATCGATATTGTAGGCGGCCATGCGATCGGAATCGAACTCGAGGCGGATTTCACGTTCGAGAGCGCCGGTCACGTCCACCTTGAGCACACCACTGATGCCCTCGATCTTCTCTTCCAAGCGATCGGCGATTTCCTTCATGCGGATCTGGTTTTTGTCGCCGACGATGTTCACCAGAATGATGGGCAGTTCGGAAAAGTTGATTTCCGTGACGGTAGGCTCGTCCTCCATATCGGCAGGCAACTCGGGTTTGGCGCGGTCCACCTTTTCGCGGACACGCTGCATGGCGTCGTTGATATCGACGTTGGGGTTGAACTCGACCATGATCGTGGAAAAACTCTCGATGGAACTGGACTGGATTTCCTTGACATCCTTGACACTCTTGAGTTCTTTTTCGATCTTGAGGGTGACCAGGGTTTCCATGTCCGAAGGAGAGACGCCTTCATAATAGGAATTGACCCATACGTAAGAGATGGCGATATCGGGGGCCGATTCGCGGGGCAGCGTCATGTAGGAAAAGACACCCATAATCGCGATGATAAGCATCATCACAAAGATGGAGGTGCGGTTCTCCAGCGCAAAATCCGTAATTTTCATTTTGCATACTCCTTAGATTATTCTACCGGGGGCCGTTACCGGGTTTCAATGTTTTCGACGACTTTGACAGAGGTTCCATCGGTGAGAAGTCTCTGTCCTTTGACGATGAGGCGGTCGCCGGCTTTGAGGCCTTTGACCACTTCGGCTTCCATCCCACGACGGATACCGATTTCGATGGGGCGCATGCGGGCAATGCCGTCTTCTTCGAGATAGACCACGGTTCCGTCTTCGCGGTTGAGAGCGTTGAAGGCGGAAATGACGATGGCGTCGTCCGTCTTGCGGCGGACCAGTTCGACGCGGTTAATCATTCCGGGGAGAAAGAGTTGATCGTTATTGGGGATCAGGATTTCCACGGGGAAGGTTTTGGCTCCGGGATCGGCGACGAGTCCGATACGAAGGATGCGTCCGCGCGTTTCGCCGGGATGACTTTCGGGATTCTGCACCAGGGCTTCCTGGTCTTCACGGAAGTAGGACACGTCCTTTTCCGGAACATTGACGACGGCCTTGACGCGAGAGACATCGACGATGCGCGCAATGGTCTGGCCGCGATTGACGAATTCACCGACATCGATGGGCAGTTCGTCCACTTCGCCGTCGATGGGCGAATAAAGGGTGGCGTCGTCCAGGTTCTGTTTGGCGATGGCCGTGGCGGCGCGACTCTGGTCGAGGGCGGACTGGGCCTCGTCGAGTTCGCCCTGGCTGGCCACTTTCTTGTCGAAGAGTTCCTTGATGCGCTTAAAGCTGGCTTCGGCAAGCTTTTCCGCGGCCTGGGCGCTCCTATAGGTCTGGATGAGAACTCTGGCGTCGATCTTGGCGATAGACTGACCTTTGGTGACCCGGTCGCCTTCTTTCACCCCCAGCCATTCTACGGGGCCGTCGTTTTTGGCGGCCAGGTGGATGTCTTCGTAAGGTTCGACGATACCGGGCAGGACCAGATCGTCCTGAATGGGCTGGGGTTGGAGGACCTTGATCGATACGTTGATCTTTTTTGAATCATCAGCCTCTCCGGCGTTGAATTCCCGGAGTTTCTTCTCAAGTTGCTCGATCTCGTCCGTGATCTTCATGGCGGCGGCGCGCTGGGTTTCCAGCTGCTGGCGGACGTCTTCTTCGCCTTGGGGCTTGTAAAAGGCCGCAACCATGACTGCTGTCAAGGCCAGAATGCCGAGAGCCGAGATAAAAACAACGAGCTTCCATATTAACTTTCCATTTTTCATTTTGCTGTTTGCCTTGGTCATGCCCGTTTTTCTCCTTCTATAGAATTAGTACGCTGTTTTTTAAACACTCTCTTTGGGCAATACGCCATTGAGAAAATAATCGACGACTTTTTCGGCGGTCTCGCCGGTCAGTTCATCCTGGTAGCCGATCACCTGCCGGACAACGAATACATGAATCAGGCCCAGGAAGAGGGTTGCGGCAAGGTTGGGATCAATATGATCGCAAAACACCTTCTCCTCGACGGCTTTCATGAAATACTCGCGGATCAGGACATCGTCTTTATTCACCTTTGTATTGAGCTCGTCCTTTCCCTGAAAGGGGCTTTCGCCAAAGTAAACTCGATAGAAAAAGGAAGCCAGATGGGGTCGACGTTTCATCCATTCGAAATAGGTCACCAGCACGGTGAGCAGTTTCTGACGGAATGGAACGTCCTGTGACAGGTTTTTTTCCAGGTCTTCCATAAAGGCCGACATACTTTCGGAATAGAGAGTTTTATACAGGTCATCCTTGTTTTTATAGTAATAGTAGAGGGACGGCTTGGTAACGCCAGCAGCCTCAACAATCTCCCGGACAGATGTGGCCGAATATCCCTTGGTGGAGAAGAATTCGAGGGCGCAGTTGTCGATTCGTTCTTTAACCGAAATTTCTTGATCATGGTTTTGCTGATGCATTGCTTGACCTCTCTGGCGCAGTTTGCTGGTCGCGCCGTATAACTACCGGTAGGTATATAGCGTTTTCAGGGGTATGTCAAGATTTTTTTGCCAAGATATTTTACCCCGTCATTCTTTTACTTGACACTGATGCATTGATTAGGCGAATATACGAACGATTGAAAAAAGGTTATTATATCAGAAAGGAACCTAACATGAGCCAGGCGACCTTAGAAATGGAAGGCCAGTCCTACAAAATGAATATTGTGACGGGGACTGAGGGGGAAAAGGGGATAGATATATCCAAATTGCGAGCCGATACGGGATATATTACTCTGGATAACGGTTATGGCAATACCGGATCCTGCCAGAGCAAGATCTGCTTTATTGACGGGGAGAAGGGCATATTACGCTATCGGGGTTATTCTGTTGAGCAGTTGGCGGAAAAATCGATTTTTGCAGAAACAGCCTATCTGATTATTTTTGGTGAATTACCCACGAAAGAACAATTGGATCGCTGGTCGGATTTGTTGACGGAGCATGAGTTGATTCATGAATCGCTTCGCCATCATTTCGAAGGATTTCCTCCGGATGCTCATCCCATGGCAATTCTTTCTTCAATGATCAACGCCTCTTCCTGTTTTTATCCGGGAATCATGAACCTGGAAGAACGGAAAGATTTTGAGCGTGCTGCCGCACGCCTGATTTCTCAGGTTCGGACGATTGCGGCTTTTGCTTATAAAAAATCGCGAGGCGAGCCGATTGTTTACCCGAAGCCGAATCTTCGCTATGTACAGAACTTTCTGCACATGATGTTCACGCTTCCGAACAAGGAATATGAGTTGATTCCGGAAGTCGTGAGTGCCTTGCGTCTGCTGCTGATCCTGCATGCGGACCACGAGCAGAACTGTTCGACTTCGACGGTGCGCATGGTAGGCAGCAGCCAGGCCAACCTGTACGCTTCTGCGGCGGCGGGTGTTTGCGCGCTTTGGGGGCCGCGCCATGGTGGGGCCAACATGGCCGTTCTGGAAATGTTGCAGCGGATTCATGACCGGGGCCAGTCCGTTAAGGATGTGGTTGAACGGGTGAAGAGTAAGTCTTCGAGTTTCAAACTGATGGGTTTCGGTCATCGGGTTTACAAGAACTACGATCCCCGTGCCCGGATCATCAAGGGCGCCTGCGACGAGTTGCTTGACCGACTGGGTATAGACGATCCTCTGCTGGCCCTGGCCAAGGAACTGGAAGAAGCGGCGCTGCAGGATGAATATTTTGTGGAGCGCAAACTTTATCCGAACGTGGACTTTTACAGTGGTATCATTTTGAAGGCGATCGGTATTCCGACGCAGATGTTTACGGTGATGTTTGCCATGGGGCGTATGCCCGGTTGGATCGCTCACTGGCGCGAAGTCTTCCGCAACCCCAAGGGCCGGATTTACCGTCCCCGCCAGATTTACCAGGGTTATAACGAACGTGATTATAAGCCCCTGGAAAAGCGGAAATAATTTGACACAAAAGCGTATCTGACATGCGGATTTTATTTGCAACCCACCGCTTCGGCCGCGAGCTCGTGGCCGGAGCGGAGCTCCATTTATGGAACCTTGCGCGCCAGATGGCCGTGAAGGGCCATGACGTGAGCGTGGTGACCACGCAGCAGGACCAGATTGCACCCTTTTTGCGATTCGGGCTTCGCTGGTCCGGCAAAATCAAACCCCATTACGAAAAAATCGATATAGATGGCGCGGAGCATCCGATCCAGATCCATCGCTTCCCGGTGAAAGACCACTGCAAGTGCCTGGCCGCATGGAAGCAGAAGAAATTACAGCATCGCTGGGAAGAAGAAGAGATGGCGATGGAGCCGATGGAGCCCTTGCCGGTTCCCTATGAGCCGAGCTATCCGCTTTTGCTGACGGGCTGGCACTTGCCGGAGATGACCGGGGGTAAAGTGATGCGCTGGACGATGCCTCGGGCCGCCGTGCAGTTGCCGAATATTTACAATGGGTCGCTGCACCTGACAGGCTTCGCTCCGAAGCGGCAGACCATATCGATTCTGCATAATGGCCGGAAGCGGGTGATTTTCAAGGGATCGGGCAATTTCCAGATATCCATACGCCTGGATGACTGCTCCTACAAGACCATAGCTGTTTTCGAGGTTGATCCGGTGACACGTCCCCTGCGTGACAGCCGGACCCTGGGGGTGTACCTGACGCAGATGTCTTTTACGAATCAGGGGCGGATTGAACTGGCGCCCTTGCACGTGGATCATCGCACGATACGCGCCGTCGATCATGAGTCATTTATCCAGACCTATATCGAGCGGGCCAAAGAACGTCCGGAAAAATATGAGAGTATGTTTGACGCGCTTCGGGGCCCACGCTGCCCGGGCATGCAACAGTTTCTGGAGGATCATTGCCAGGATTACGACTGGGTAATTGCGGGCATTCTGCCTTTCAGCATCTTGCCGATGGTGGCTGAGGTCCGGAAGGAAAAACGTTTTCGGTTCGCGGCCCTGCCCCTGTTTCATGTGGATGATGATTTTTATTATTGGCGCCACTATATCAAAGCCTTGCGTCGGGCCGATACGTGTCTGGCGAATTCGTGGTATTCGGGTGAAGTTTTCTTTCCGGCAATCGAAGCCAAGTCGATCCTGGCAGGAGCCGGCGTCAACGACGCGATGTTTTTGAACCCGAATATCAAGGGGGATCGTTTTCGGAAAAAGTTCAAACTGTCGGAAGATGAGCGGATCATTCTTTCCGTCGGGCGCAAAAACGGTCCCAAGCGGTATCGAACGCTGGTGCGGGCGGTGGATAATATTCAGTACCGCACGCCATGCAAGTTAATCCTGGTTGGTCCCGATGAAGATGGGCTTCCGATTGCTTCGGCCAATTGTTCGTATCTGGGGGTGCTTTCGCAGGAAGATTTGCTGGACGCCTACGAGGCTTGCGATATTTTCGCGCTGATGTCGGAGTCCGAGAGTTTCGGTATGGTTTTCGTGGAGGCCTGGATGCGGAAGAAGCCGGTCGTTGGTAACCTGAATTGCGCGCCGGTATCGTATCTGATCCGTCATGAGGTGAATGGTTTGCTGGCGCGGGATCGTGAAGAGTTGGAAGACCGGCTGGTTGAGTTGTTGAAAGATCCGGAAAAGTGCCGGCAGTTCGGGGAATCGGGCTATAAGCAGGCGGTGGAGAACCATACCTGGCCGGTGATTGCGAATCGCGTCTTGTCTTATTTTGAGGCCCATTTGGACTGATTTGTCCCTTTTTTGCCATAGATATGGAATATTTGGCGATTCTACCCTTGCTTTCCGGATAGTCCTATTATAGAGTCACTGCACATTTTGGGGCTATTGGGGCCCTTGTTTGGTATTCATTGATATACAAATATAAGCGAGCACCATTCCATTCAGGAGAACAGATATGGCTACGAAGATATTTCTGAGCGAAGAAGACATGCCGAAACAGTGGTACAATGTGGCGGCCGATTTGCCGACACCGCTGGCTCCCCCGCTTGGGCCGGACGGGAATCCCATTACGCCGGATATGCTGGCTCCGGTTTTCCCCATGAACCTGATCGAGCAGGAGATGACGCAGGAGCGATGGGTGGATATTCCGGAAGGAGTTTTGGAAAAGTACGCAATCTGGCGTCCTTCGCCTCTGTATCGGGCCCGTGAATTTGAGAAGATTCTCAATTGCCCGGTCAAGATTTACTACAAAAACGAAGGAGTCTCCCCTGCCGGAAGCCATAAGCCCAATACGGCAGTGGCCCAGGCCTATTATAACAAGGAATTCGGCATCAAGCGTCTGACCACAGAGACGGGTGCGGGACAGTGGGGCAGCGCGCTTTCGATGGCCTGCGCCATGTTCGGCCTGGAGTGCAAGGTTTTCATGGTGCGGATCAGCTTTGACCAGAAGCCTTTCCGGAAGTTGATGATGCAGGTCTGGGGCGGCAATTGCGTGGCCAGCCCGAGCGAGGAAACGGAATACGGCAAGAGCGTACTGGCGGCGACGCCGGATACGCCGGGGGCTCTCGGCATTGCGATCAGCGAGGCTATTGAATTGGCCGTACAGCGTGATGATACCCGTTATTCGCTGGGCAGTGTGCTGAATCATGTGATGCTCCATCAGACGATTATCGGCCTGGAAGCGAAGAAGCAGATAGCCATTGCCGGGGATTATCCCGACGTGGTGATCGGTTGCGCCGGCGGCGGATCGAACTTTGCCGGCCTGGCTTTTCCCTTTGTCCATGACAAGATCAACGGCAAGGAAATTGATATTATCCCCGTGGAACCGGCGGCCTGCCCGACGCTGACGAAGGGCCCCTACGCTTACGATCATGGCGATACGGCGAAGATGACTCCCCTGCTGCCGATGTATACGCTGGGCCATGACTTTGTGCCGGAGCCGATCCATGCGGGTGGCCTGCGTTATCATGGCATGGCTCCTCTTGTGAGTAACCTGGTGGAAAGCGGAGTGCTGCGTCCGATGTCGATCCATCAGACAGAATGCTACGAGGCGGCGATCAAGTGGGCGCGGAGCGAAGGCTTTATCTCGGCTCCTGAAACCTCGCACGCCCTGGCGGCGGTGGTTGCCGAAGCGCTGAAGGCCAAGGAAGAGGGTAAGGAAAAGACGATTCTCTTCAACTGGTCGGGACATGGCCTGATGGACCTTCTGGGCTATGACAAGTTCATGAGCGGCGAATTGCAGGACATCGATTTTTCGTCCGAGCAGATGGCGAAGAGCCTCGCCGCGATCAGCGAACTGCCCAAACCGCCGAAGTCGAAATAAAATTATCTTTGCAGATTGTAAATGAAAACCCGGAAAAGGCATTCGCTTTTTCCGGGCTTTTTTTGTGCGGCAAAGAACTATTTTCAGAAACGGTTTTGAGATTCCATTTTTTGAAATGCCGGCAGGATGACAGCGGTACGGGGGATGTCGCAGGATGCCGGCGGTACGGGGGATGCCGGCAGGATGCCGGTGGTACTATTTGAAATCGCGCTTGAGGGCGGCGCGTTGGTGGTGGCGTTCTTCGGCCAGGCGGATGAGTTCGGTGAGGAGATCTGTATATTTGAGGCCGCTTGCTTCCCATAATTTGGGATACATGCTGATGCGGGTGAAGCCGGGAAGGGTGTTGATCTCGTTGAGAAGAACCTGGCCGTCTTCGTTGACAAAAAAATCGACCCGGGCCATACCGGAACACTCAAGCGCCTCAAATGCTTCCACGGCCATTTCCTGAATTTTGCGGGCGATGGGGTCGTCGATCTTGGCGGGGATTTCGAGGACGGCTCCTTTTTCGTCGATGTACTTGGCTTCGTAGGAATAGAAGTCGGCGTTGACAATAACCTCACCGACGACGGAGGCGCGGGGTGAATCATTCCCGAGCACCGAACATTCGAACTCTCGCCCGGTGATGCCTTCTTCGATGATGACCTTCGTATCGTAGGCAAAGGCTTCGCGCATGGCCTTGTTGAAGCTGCGGGCCTGCTTGATCTTGCTGATGCCGACGGAGGACCCCAGGTTACAGGGCTTGATGAAAAAAGGCACTCCAAGTTGTTTGGCCAGAACATCGTAGGATATCTGGTCTTTTTCTTTTTCGCGAACGATTACAAAGCGGGGCACGGGGATGCCAGCATCGCGGAGGATGCGCTTCATCACATCCTTGTCCATGCCGACGGCGGAACCCAAAACGCCCGCGCCCACGTAGGGGGCATTGAGGAGTTCGAGAAAGCCCTGGAGGCATCCGTCTTCGCCGAAGGTGCCGTGAGCGATGGGAAAAAAGACATCGATAGGCGGGCACGCGTTTTGGTTATCGGCATCCTTGAGCACCAGTTGCCCCTTTTCCTGCATGGGGATTTGGGCCGGCGCCTTGGTGGGTACGCGGGGTGGCTTGCCGTCGGCAGTGGCTTCGAGTAAGGAGCGGTCGGGGTCCATAAGTCGCCAGACGCCTTTTTTGTCGATGCCGATGAGAACCGGCTCGAAGAGATTCTTGTCCAGCGCGTTGCGGATGGATTCGGCCGACTGGACCGAAACTTCATGCTCGCCGCTTGGCCCGCCAAAGAGAATCGCTACCCGTTTTTTGTCGCTCATCGCTGCCTCCCCGGAAATGGTATCGGAAATATTTGTATCACGAACGCAAGGCTGATGAAAGCCGAATCGTGTGGTTCCTTAATCCTTCAAGCAGCAGAGCCAAAAACCGTAATGTCCGCAAAATCTGAGCGATTCACGGCTAAGAAAATGAACGACGGATGACATGGGATCGGGAGCAG
>CAYWYC010000100.1:0-13518 GCA_964462565.1 uncultured Candidatus Sumerlaeota bacterium
GTGGGATATGCCTTACGCAAAAGCCAAGACAGATATCAGTATGAAGGATCAAGGAAAAAACGCGCAAGTCCCGGTTTTTTCACGGACAGGGGCTTTCTGATCTGCTATACCTGATCTGGTTATTTCGGGAGCGCTATATTCATCAGAGCAGGAGGCAATTATGGAAGAAAAAGACCTGGGCGGCAAAATGATGCAGGCGGCTTGGTCGGTTTTGCTGATTGGGATTATTGTCTTTGTTTTGTTTTCTTTTATGTTGGAATTATTTTTTGAGCCTGGCAAAAGTTCTATCGTTTTCCATGCACAGGCGGATATGCGGTCTTTGGCCACTGCACTGGAGGCATATCGTGTTGATCATGAAGCATATCCTCCAGGGATGATGATGCGGGATCTGGCGGCACAAAGCAAAGAATTGAAGGAAAGCCGGTTGCAGGGAGCAAACGGGCGGGACCTGCAAACATTGAGCCCGCTTCTGACGACGCCGGTGTCCTATATTACCACCATTCCCTGGCAGCCTGAATATGGGAAGGCGAACTTCAAATTGCCCTTTGCTTATCATGGCAACGACCGGGCCTATATTCTTTTTGCGTCAGGCCCTGATAACTTTTATGATTTTCAGCCGGAGCCGGATTTTATGGAGACCCGTGATGCCGACGCGATTCGTGAGTTCTGTATGCTGCTGACTTTTGATCCGACGAATGGAACCAAATGTTCTGGCGACCTTTTTCGGTTTAGCCTGGATGCGCTGGAAAAAGATAAGGACGAAAAGACAGAAGCCGAATGAATCGGAATTACGGCTTCGATCGCGATTGCGCGTGTGATTGTGATTTTTAAGCGTGTAGAGCCGTTCTTTTCGATGATTCTTTTTGGATTGGCGGCTCTGAAGCCCGGGGGAAAATGGCGCTCTTGACCCTTTGGCAGAAGCTCGCGGTTCTTGTTTAGCAGAAAGATTCGGCATAAGCATCTGCGGGAATCAGGGGGCCAGAATGTTAAAAGGATACCAGGGCAGATTGCGCAGGATGCCGAATGTCAGGATTAGGGTTAGAATGATATAGGTCATTCTTGCGGAAAGGACACGCGTGGGGAGCCGGATGCCGGTCCAAGCGCGGAGGGTGAATCCGATGAGGGCGTAAAGGGCGAAGGGTAAGAAGATGCAGACGAAGATATTATAATCGATGGCCTGGATGAAATGACCTTGGAAGAGACTGTGGACGGCGCGGGTCGATCCACAGCCGGGACAGTGCAGGCCGGTGAAACTGTGAAAATAGCACTTTGGCAGGATGCTGTTGCGTGCCGGCGCGGGAATATAAAAGATCACCGCCAGCGCCGCCAGGCCCAGCCAGATACCCAGGGCGACCATTTTTTCAAAACGATCGCCCTTTTTGTCGATGTTTACAAAAGGAATTTTTTGCACGGATTCGCTCATTTTTCAGGAGTCTTTGGGACATTAGGCTTTTGGATCGGGCCTTCAGCCCTCTCCCCATTTTTTTCGACCTACCTGGGGTTGAAATCCCAGGCTATTATGGGGCGCGCCTTTGGCGCTTGAAAAACATTCCTCTTTTTAAAAGTATGGACGTGCCTTTAGCGTTTTAATATTGTTCCTTATGTTATTCGCTAAGCTTCGCGAACACGCAGGCCTTTTGAGAACGGCTCTAGGCATTGAACGAAACGCTCAGTAAACCGCCGCCTCCGCAGCACAGGCCCAGGATCACACCGATGATGATGAATATTTGGGCGTTGTTGGAGGCCCGTTGCGCCGCCTCGAAATCGCCGATTGCCAGATGCTTATTCACTTGTGCTGCAAAAATAATCGCGATAATCCCGAAAATCGGATTGCAGCAGATGGTGACCAGGATGGCTCCGACAAGGTGGCTGGGGACATTATGCCTTCGCGTGGGGCCGAAGTTCGGATTTTGCGCGTGACGGGCCTCGGCCTGCATGTGGCTCGTGGGCCTGGGCAGGGGAGCGTTGCAATTGAAGCATCGCGGATCGCCATCGGGATTGGGGGCGTTGCATTTGGGACAAAGCATTTTGAAGTCTCCTCGGTATCTAAAAAAATAAACAGGTCCTTTCGGACTTATTGGGGATTTTCCAACGTAAGGCCGAAGGCCTTTCCCAATAATAGCGCCGGGTTTTAACCCGGTGGCAAACCCAGCCCAAACCTGGTGCGAACCCTGAAGGGGTTCCCCAAAAATCCGCGTAAGGCCGGCAGGCGCTATCGGATACCGTAGATCGCGCCGAATTTCTTCTCGATATATTCCATATAGGGCTTGGCTTCGGGTGCGCGACCGGTGATGTCTTCGACCAGTTCGTCGGCCAGCCGCCGGTTTCCCACGCGGTGCACCTTTTCGCGCAGCCAGTCCTTTAATACTAAGAGTTCGCCTTTGGCAATATGTTCCTCGAGATTCGGGATTTCTTTTCGCGCCGTTTCGAACATCTGGGCGGCGTAGAGGTTGCCCAGGGTGTAGGTGGGGAAATATCCGACCAGGCCCCAGGCCCAGTGGATATCCTGCAGGCAACCGGTGCGGTCGTCTTCCGGCTCAATTCCCAGATACTCTTTCATCTTCTCGCGCCAGATGCCCGGCAGGTCTGCAGGCGGCAGTTCGCCGTCGAGGAGCGCCTGCTCCAGTTCGAAGCGCAGGATGATGTGGAGCGAATAGGTCACTTCGTCGGCCTCCACGCGAATGAGCGAAGGCTGCACCTGGTTGGCGGCGCGATAAAAGGCATCGAGGGAAATATCCTTTAATTGGGGAAAGGTTTCCTGCAGCGATGCATAGTAGTGTTTCCAGAAAGGCATGCTGCGTCCGACCATATTTTCCCACATGCGGGACTGGGATTCATGGATGCCCAGCGAAATGCTCGAAGCGAGGGGACCGCGATAGTCATTGGGATCGAAGCCCTGTTCGTAGAGGGCGTGGCCGCCTTCGTGGATTGTCGCGAAGAGCCCGGGCGAGAGATGGTTCGGGTTGATGCGCGTGGTGATGCGGACGTCCTGGGGGTGAAAGCCGTTGGTGAAGGGGTGGGCCGAGCGGTCCTGGCGTCCGTGGTCAAAGTCGAAACCCATGTCCTTGAGAATGCGCAGTCCGAATTCCCATTGCTTGTCTTCGTCAAAGGGCTGGGCCAGACAGGAGGCATCCACGGGGTTTTTTGAGTTGGCAATCTCCTGAACAAAGGGCGCGAGCCATTCGCGCAGGTTGGTAAAGATTGTGCTGATTTTGTCGCGTGTCATGCCGCGTTCATAGCCCTCGACGAGCACGTCATAGCGGCTTTGGCCGTCGCGCTTGAGGCAGTCGGCGTATTGCCGTTCCAGTTCGAGCAGTTTTTCCAGGTGGGGCTGAAAGGTGGGAAAGTCGTCCTTTTCCTTGGCGGCGGACCAGGCAGCGACGGAATCGGACTGGGCCTGTGCCATTTCACGCACCAGGCTTTCAGGAATTTTCGTGGCCCGTTCATATTCCCAGGCAACGCGATCCACGGCGATGCGCTGGTCTTTCACGTCGGGTGGGGTGTCGGCCTGGAGGCGCTTGAGCAGGTCTCCCACGGCGGGATCGGTGAAGCGCTGGTGGCTGATGGCGCTGAGGGTGGAGGACTGCAGCGCACGGGCCTGTTGCGATCCGGCGGGCATATAAGTTTCCTGGTCCCAGGACAGGAGGGCCATGGTCGCCGAAAGATCGGACAACTCGGCCATCCGTTCCATGAGAGTGGAATATAGTTCATTGCACGTTACCATTCTTTATCTCCTCTTTCATGATCCACTATTCGCGAATAAGATGCAGCCAAAAAACATCATGCACGCCCAGTCGCCACATGACGGCATAGCCGGTCCATTGCGAGTTCTGGACAATATAGATCGAGTCGTTCACCGGCGCGGGCAGCTGGTTCAGCGGCATTTCCGTGGTGGGTCGGCCTGTTTGGGGATCGCGCCGGTAGAGGGCGTATTGCTGCTGGAGCGCCTGGTTGGTCTGCATGTCGTACAGGGCGGTGGCGCTGGGTGGCGTGGGGTCGCGGTAGAAAATCTGGTAGTACTGGATAAAATTCTGCGATGCGCCATAGAGTTGCACGGCTCCGCCGATCAGCACCAGGACGATCAGGACCAGTCTGCGGCTGCGGGTGATGCCCTGGGCCAGCCAGAAAACAAGGGGAACGATCATTAGCCAGTGAATCTGGATGATATGGCGCGGTCCCCAGCACCATCCTCCGGGCCAGTTGCGCCACTTGCTCATGACGGCGAGGAAAATCGCGCAGAGGCCGATCATGGCCCAGCCCCAGACCGGTTCGCGCTTGAGCATGGGCCGCAGGCCGAAAATCGCCAGTACGAGTACCGGTGAGAAAAAGAAAAGTCCCTTGCCGATGGACAGGAAGAAGCCGTAAAGCCCGACCAGGATGGGCGTGCTGAACTGGATGCCTTCGGTCTGGTCCTGGTAGCCGCTTTCAAAAAAGCCGCCGAATTGGACGCGGTTGATGAGGAGGATAATGGCGCAGGCGGCCAGGACGGGGATGGTGAATATGGCGGCGCGTTGGATGGACGGTTTATAGGTCGCGTGCTGCCAGGCATCGCGGATGCGGTCCTTTGTGCGGCAGATTGAGGCTAGGGGCAGATAATCGGCATAGAGCGCCAGAAGCCCCATCACCGGCATGAAGACGAGGGAATCCATGCGGACGAGGACGGCATATCCCGCGGCGATTCCCGCGCCCAGGGTCCAGCGCCAGGATTTTTCGTCGAGGCTGCGATGGAGGCAATAGAGACTGATGAGCAGGCAGAAGCCGGCAAAGGTCTCGGTGAAAAAGGTCCGCGAATGGGGCCACAGCACCGATCCCAGCATTCCTGCCAGCACGCCCCAGAATGCGGCCTTTTCATCGCCTGTGAGGCGCTGCACCAGCAGAAAAAGCACCCATGCTCCGGCGACGGTGACGGCAATATTGAAGAGGGAAATCCCGAAGCGGGAGGCGGTATCGCGGGCGAGGACTTCCATGTCGATACCGCCCCGCACATCCGCATACGGCACGGGATGGTTCGTCTGGAGCCGCATGCGCAAGGCGACCCAGGCTTTGGCTGAAAAAAGTTCCCCCAAGCCGCGTCCGAGATAATAAAACGGAATCGCCACCAGGGGCTGGCCGATGCCGTATTGGGCGTATTCGCGGCCATCCTTGCGGCCACCGGGAGGCGGACTCGTGGCAAAGCCCAGTATGGGTTCGATCGCCGTGGATGCGCGTGTTGCCAGGGCTTCGGTCGTGCGAAAGAGGATTTCTTCGTCGGGCGAATAAATATGCCCGCTGAACGTTGCCATGCAGGCCACGAGCACAATCAGGACCAGGGCGCGCGGCAATCGGGGATTGTAGGGCGTGGCATAAAGCGAATTCATGGCCCCTATTCTTCCTTGGAGCCTTTTCTGTCGCAAGGAAAATCGGCGTCCCGGCAGGATAAAAAGGACATTGGCGATTAAAAGCGGATCGGCGGAAATATAAATCGCGCTTCCAGCGTTGAAAATGATGAAATGTGTTTATGTCATAACTTGTGTTACAGGGCCGTCATCGGGATGAGAGTTCCCAGATTGGGAAGGGGGTTTCGTTCAATCTGGAGCGATTCTCGAAAGTCTTTCTTTTATTCTGTATATGGTCGGGCCTTCAGGCTTCGGCCTTTTGAGGCTTTCTTTGTCTCCAGAAAGAATGCGCGATGCCCCAAGGCTTTTCTCCGGCATAAAAATCCGGCCATGCCCGGCTTTTTCCGAAATAATCTTCCGTCATGTCTCTTGTCTTTACCTGATTTGGAGTTTCGCAAAGGCAAGCAAAATTTTTATGAATAATAAAATAAGATTGCTAATATGGCATGGTTTCCAGCCGATAGAAATATAAGAGTGCTTACTTATTAGAGTGCTGGCGCGGCCAAGCCGGTTTCATTGTTTGCGCCGTTTATTGGGTGAATGATGCCGAATCCGCCTTTTTGCGATGGTTTTCGTCTTTATATAGCACGGAGAGTTTATGGTTATGCTTTGGACACATTTCGATTTTCTGTGCGAATCGCCCTGGGATTTGTCGTTTCCTTCCCATGGTTATATCTCTGCCCTGGCCATCCAGTTGTCGCCATTGACCTTTACGGGCCTTATCCTGATCAATGCTATTATCCTGACGATTGTTTCTCTGCTGCATTATAAGTGGAAAGTCCGGACCAACCAGGTGCTGGAAGACAGCATGCTGCGTCTCCAGGCGGCCCAGGAAATCGGCAAAATGGGGGACTGGGAATACGATCTGGAAAGTGGCGGCATCAGTTGGTCGCGCGAGTTGTATGAGCTTTTTGGGCGTGATCCAGCGGAAGGCCCGCCCGATTTGGAAACAACCATAGGCTATTTCCTGCCGCCATCTCGCGAACTCCTGGAAAGGGCCATCGGTGAGGCCGTCGAAACCGGAGAAGCCCGCAAAGTGGATATCCAGTTGGAATTGGAGGGCAAAAAGCGCGGATGGCGGCATGCTAAGATTATTCCCGAAAAAAATCAGAAGGGGCGCGTAGTCAGGTTGAAGGGAACGGTGCAGGACATAAGCGAGCGCAAGGCCGATGAATCGGCACTGCGCTTGAGTGAGAAGCGTTTCAAGGTTTTGGTTGATAATATTTCCCTGGGTTTTCTGCTTTTGGATACGGACGGGGTTATTCTGGAAACGAATCCGGCGATGGCGCGAATGCTGGGAGAAAACAGCGAAGAGGATTTGGTCGGGAACAACCTCACGGAATGGGCCACCCGCGAGGCTTGTGAGGATGTTCTGGATCTTGTCCGCAACGAAATCAGCTCGGCACAGGGGGATCAGCGGAATGTTACCTTGCTGGACCGGGCCGGCAGGGAAATGGTATTCCAGATTAACCGCATTGCCGCCCATTCGCCCGAGGGAGCCCGCATTGCCGCTTTATGTAATGACATCACTTATCGCGAGCAGGCCAGACAATTGATCAAGCGGCAATATTCCTTCAGCGCCAATGGCGGGAATGGCGACAACGAACGGATGCTGGAAGAATTCCGAATTCTTCAGGCGGAGCAGGAGATTCAGAACGAAGAACTGCGGGAGACGCAAAAGGCGCTGACCCAGGCTTATGACCGCTACGCCAGCCTTTATAATTACGCGCCTTTCGGCTATATCTCGTTGGATTCCAACGGACGCATTATCGAATCGAACTATGCCTTTGCCGACCAGATCGGACTTTCCCGGCAGGAATTGCATGGGCGTCTTTTTCTTAATTTTGTACCGCCTGAATGCCAGAAAGATTACAAACAATTCTATGAAGAAATCTTCACTACTGGTGACCGCGCTCACGCGGAAATTAAGCTGGCAAAATCCAATCGCCAAATTTTCCACGCGAGCATCCAGGGGGTCACAGGTAATTCGGGAGTGGATGAAGCGGAAAAATGCCGCATAACGATTCTTGATATTAGTGCTCGCATTGAAGCGCAATTGGCGCTGCAGGAAAGCGAAAAGCGATACCGGCTCATGATCGAAAATACCGATACGGGGATTATCGTATTGAATCGATACGGCAGAATTCTGGAATGCAATGAATCCTGTGCGCGCATTTTTGGAAAGCAGGACGCGGAGCAGCTCGTTCAGTCGGATATTTTTGAGTACCTTCCCTGGGAAGACCGCAAGATGATGCAGGACCGTATCGATATATGCACCCGGACTGGCAAACTGGACTCGCTTGAAATGCGGATTCGTCCGGGGAATGGTAAGCAGCGATATGCCCTTATCAGCGCTACCCGTGAGAACACGTCGGTGGGGCCATGCATTTCGGCGATTGTGCGCGACATAAGCAGTTTGAAAAAGGTCCAGAAAGAGCAGATTCGTTTTTTTGATCTTTCCATCGATTTTTTCTGCATCGCCGATATGGAGGGACGTTTTATCAGCCTGAACAAAGCCTGGGAAACCCAGCTGGGTTATTCGCGGGAACACATCATCAATGAGAACTTTGCCGATTATGTCCATCCTGATGATCTCGATAACACCCTGCAGGCCTTGAACGGGCTAAATGCCGGAGAAAACATCCTGCATTTTGAAAATCGCTTTCGAGACGCTTCCGGAAATTACCGCTGGATGTCCTGGAATTCCGCGCCCTATCCGGAGGAGGGGCTTATTTATGGCGTCTGCCGTGATGTGACAGAACAAAAATCGGCTCAGGAGAAAATGGGGGCGCTGATCGCGGAATTGCGGGCGGCCAACGCGGAGTTGGAAGAATTCAGTTATGCCGCAAGCCATGATCTTCAGGAACCGTTGCGCACCCTTTCCAATTTTTGCGGCCTGCTTGAAACCGACTTGGGGGACAGTGCTTCGGAGCGCGCGCTGGAAGACATGCGGCATATTTTTAACGCGAGCAAGCGTATGCAGAAACTTGTGAGCGACTTGCTGGATCTGTCCCGCGCAGGGCGGCGGGAAATTCAGTTGGAGGAAGTGGACCTGAATGAGTGCCTTGATGAGTGTCTTGAGATGCTGGCTATGTTGATCGAGCAAAAGGCGGCACGAATTGTTTCAGAGGGCCTGCCCCAGGTGCGTGGGGACCGGGGAATGCTGATCCGCGTCTTGCAGAACTTAATCGGCAACGCTTTGAAATTCAGTGGTGATAATCGGCCTTATGTGCAGTTGTCGGCTTCCGTGGAAGGGTCTTTTAATAAAATCATCGTGCAGGACAATGGAATTGGTATTGACCCGCGATACCAGGAGCAGATTTTTCTGCCCTTCAAGCGGCTTGCTTCGTATCAGGGGCCCGATGGTACGGGAATTGGCCTGGCTATCTGCCGGAAAATCGTGCAGCGCCACGGAGGTAGTATATGGTTAGACGCTTCTAACGGAATTGGAAGCAGATTTTGCTTTACAATCCTTGATTAGAAGAGTTTAATGCATTGGTACAACAATGTTAGCATTTTATGAATTCGGGAGATTCTGCATGTCTTTGAAAAAAGATCTTAACCGAAAAGTGATCTTGTTGGCGGAGGATAATCCTGCCGATCAGCATCTGACCCGGCGCGCGCTGGAAGATGTGAACTGCCCCCATGAACTGGTAGTGGTGAGAGACGGGGAAGACGCGCTGGAATATTTGACTCGGAGCGGGAAGTATGCCGACTCGAGCCAGTGTCCCTATCCGGACCTTGTTTTGTTGGATATCAACATGCCGAAGATTAATGGCAAAGAAGTTTTGAAAAACATGCGGGCCGATAATCGCACCCGGCACATACCGGTATTGGTGCTTACCACGTCGAACCAGGAAAATGATGTGCAAGAAGCTTACCGTCTCGGCGCCAATGCCTATATTACCAAACCGGACCGATATGATGGATTTATCGAAATTGCCAAAGCCATTAAATCCTTCTGGCTTCGTATGGTATCGTTGCCGCCCCGGTAAGCAGGCCCGACTGTCATCAGATTGCTCCGTCCTGGACGGAGCAGAGAAAAGGTTGATTTAGATGCTCCAGAACCGCTTTGACATAATGGTGGTAGATGATAGTGACGCGGACGTTTTCTTTCTGAGGCGCAAGCTTGAGGATCTGGGGTACCTGAAATTTTCCTTTACGAGTTGCCGCGGCGGTGAAGATTGCGACGAAAAGTTCCGGGAGGGAGTGAAGCCGGATCTGATCTTTGTGGACTACCGATTGGGAGCGGAAAAAGGGACGGAACTGATCCAATGCATGAAGGGCAAGTTCCCCGATGCTTTTTTTATTATACTGACGGGCATGGGTGACGAAAAAACCGTCATCGAAGCACTTCGCGCGGGCGCTGATGATTATCTGACCAAGGACCAGTTGGATCAGCAATCTTTGCAACGCACCATTTTTCATATCCAGGAAAAGCGCATGGCCCGTCGGGCGCTTCTGCAAGCGGAGATCGAGCGGGACCGGCTTGCCATGGCCGTGGAGCAGGCGGCGGAGTCTGTGATGATCACGGATACCTCTGGCAACATCGAATATGTCAATCCGGCTTTTTCGAAAATAACCGGCTATGGAGCCGAAGAAGTGATCGGGAAAAACCCTTCCCTCCTTAAAAGCGGCCACCACGAAGCGGAGCATTACCGCAAATTATGGTCAACCATTCAATCAGGTCAGGTATGGTCGGGCCAGTTCATCAATATGCGGAAGGACGGGGAGACTTATCACGAAGAGGCGACCATTTCTCCGATTCGAGACCGCGACGGACAAATATCTCACTTTGTGTCTGTCGGGCGCGATATTTCTGAACAGGTGAAACTCGAGGCGCAATACCGGCAGGCTCAGAAAATGGAAGCGGTGGGGCATCTTGCGGGTGGTGTTGCCCATGACTTCAATAATCTGCTCCAGGCGATTTACGGCCATGTGGAAATCGTGAAAGAAAGGCAGACAGATGATCCGGACACCATGGAGAATCTGGACACGGTGATCAAGGCGGTGGATCGCGCGACTGTGCTGGTGCGGCAGCTCCTGGCCTTCAGCCGACAACAGGTCATGCAGGTGAAGGACGTCAAGCCTCCCGAGCTCGTCGAGAATCTGCTTCGCATGTTACGTCGCATGATTGGTGAGCATATTGATTTGAGTGTCAGCAGTGAGGAAGATATTTATTTCATTCATGCCGATCCCGGCCAGGTTGAGCAGGCGTTGATGAATCTCTGTCTCAATGCCAGGGACGCCATGCCCCATGGCGGCAGCATTGAAATTCATATCGAAAACACGCACCTGGATGATGGTTTTGTCAATAAGAATTCCTGGGCGGAACGCGGAGATTATGTCAAAATATCTGTCTCTGACACAGGACCGGGCATATCCCCGGAAATCGGTGACCTGATATTCGAGCCTTTTTTTACGACCAAGGAAGTGGGGAAAGGGACGGGTCTCGGTTTGGCGACGGTTTACGGAATCATGAAACAGCACAGGGGCCTGGTGAACCTTAAGAGCGAAATCGGCGAAGGCGCCTGTTTCGAACTTTACTTTCCCGCGAAAAAGACCGGACAAACGGTGGAGGATATAATCCGTAACGAAAGCGGGGAAGGCGGCAATGAGGTGTTGCTCCTGGTAGAGGATGATGAACTTGTGCGGGACCTGGGAACGGATATCCTGAAGAAGGCCGGCTACCAGGTGCTGAGCGCCTTCAATGGTGAGGAAGCCATTACCTGTCTTGATGAAAACCTGGAAAAGATCGACCTGGTTATCCTCGATGTGGTCCTGCCCAAAAAGAACGGGAAGGAAGTATTCGAGCATATTCGTCGGATGCGTCCCGACTTGCCGGTTCTTTTTTGCAGCGGCTACGGCATTTCCACGGTTCGCGAAAGCCTGTCCATGGGCGAAAACCTGAACCTTGTGGAAAAACCTTTTCGACGCAATGCCCTTTTGAAAGAAGTTCGAAAATTGCTCAATGAAGCCCGAAGCCGAATTTGATGGAGTGTGGCGTCAGCGCCCGGTTCGCTTCTTGCGGAGCAATATGTTTTTGGCGCCGGACAGATCGCGGACCCGGAGCATGAAGCAAAGAACGAAATAAAAGGCGGCCAGGAGAGCGATGAGTCCGCCCAGCGCCACAATGCGCGCCGCGAGCAGTTCGGGAATCGCCGCGTCCAGCCGCGGCCAGATATACCATCCGCATAGCCCCATAATCGCCGCTGCCGCCGTAGTCTTGATGGCGGTTATCGTCAGGCCCATGTCCCAAAGTCCGATACGGCGCTTCTGCAAGATCGTGAAGAGCAGGAAGGTATTGAGAAAAACGCTGAGCGTCGTTGCGAGGGCCAGGCCGCCATGGCCGAGGGTTTCGCGAAGGGGCGCGACTCCCACGAGCAGCACGTTCAGTGCGATGTTCACCACCATTGCCACTGTGGCCGTGAGAACGGGAGTGCGTACGTCCTGCTGGGCGTAGTAGATGGGCGTGAGGATACGGAGCATGCCCCAGGCGGCCAGGCCGGGCGCGTAAAAGGCGAGCGCCACATAGGTATCGGCTGTGCCCTGCGCGTCCCACTGGTTGCGCTCGAATAGCAGCTGGATAATCGGAATGCCCAGCACGATGAGTCCGGCCATGGCGGGCATGAAAAGAATCAGCACGAGGCGAAAGGCGAATCGCGCGAGGCGGCTCAGTTCGGCCTTTTGCCCGTCGATCCAGTACTGGCTGATCTGGGGCAGGATGGCCGTGGCCATGGATGCGGCAATGATGGCAAGGGGCAGCTGGACGAGGCGGTTGCTGAATACGAGACAGGGCACGTAGCCTTCACCCAGCCAGGTGGCAAAGGCGCGACTGACGGAAATATTGATCTGGACGACGGCGAGGCCATAGAGCGCCGGAAGCATCATGGCGTAAAGCCGACGCATGCGGCCGCTTCCAGGATGAAGTCGAAGGGAATAGCGGAATCCGGCCTTGTACAAAGGCGGCAGCATGATGATTACGCGCAAGGCCGCCCCGACCAGAACGGACACGGCCAGCCATTGCGCAAAGGTCCAGCTGCCCGGATCGCCCGAAGAAGCCGTTCGCCAGAAGATGAGGCCTGTGGCAATCATGCTCACATTCAGCATCACCGATCCGAGCGCCGGGGTCGTGAAGTGCCGGAGGCTGTGGCACATGCCCATGAGGATGGAGCTGATGGCCAGGAGCATGAGAAAGGGAAACATGATGCGGGTAAGTTGCGCGCCCATGCGGATGGCTTCGATATCGCCGCGCTCGACATAGCCATAGCCGAAAATGGAAAAAAGCCAGGGGGCTGCAAGGATTCCCAGGGCCGTGAGTACGAGCGAAAAAAGGCCCAGTGTTGTCAGCGCGTTTGAGGCAAAGCGCCAGCCGCCGTCCTCACCCTCGGCCTTGCGCACGCGCGAAAAAACCGGGACGATGAAGGCCGACAAACTGCCCTCGCCCAGAATGCGACGCGCCAGGTTCGGCAGTTCAAAGGCAATGAGAAAGATGTCGCCGGTCCGTGACGCGCCGAAGCAGGCGGCCAGCACCATGTCGCGCACCAGCCCGAGGCAGCGACTGAACAAAGTAATCGCGCTTACGATTCCCGCGGATTTGAGAAAGGGTTTTCGCTCGCTCATGATTCCTCGCTGCGACGGCATCATCTATGCGTCATCACCTTGAATGCGCAGGGCCGCCTGGAATATTTCGTTCTCGACAAAAAACGCCACTTATGTGGCTTACTACAAGCCGGGGGCAAATTTATTTAAAGAACGCCAAATGGTGCAAGACCCAAATAGGGGCGGAGTTTTTTCTATTATGAAATAAGTTGATTGCTTGATAAACAAGAATGCTGAATTGTCCAATAAAAACATTGCCGTCCTCTTTTTAGTACCTTAGTTTTTGGCTTCTTTCACAAAAACAAAGAAACCTTTTGGGTGCTCTTTGTAAGGTGTATGTTTTCAATGCTATATGCCAGCATAAATATACAGATAATGCTTGCAGGCATGGGATCTCTCGTTTGTAGTGAGGCCCGTAAGGGCCGTCGTCCGGAGCAGAATTTTCCAGGATGATGAATGGATTTCATTCAACCCGACGCCCCTCATGGGGCTGACTACGAACAAGCAAGCCTTTCAAAAACTCCGACAAATGGGTTGTGGG
>CAYWYC010000101.1:0-6295 GCA_964462565.1 uncultured Candidatus Sumerlaeota bacterium
CCGTCCGTGGGAACTCTTGTTTGTAGTCAGGCCCGTGCGGATCGCCATCCGAAATGTGTTTCCCTTTGGGTACACTGTGCCCTGTTGGAGCCAATTCGACTAAGTTTAAAGATTTCAATTATTCATGCAGATTATGAATATTTTGTGCCTGATCGGGTACAGAATCGGACCTACACAGGTGCGCTGAATGGCAGAATCTTGGATTTATAGGTTACTGATAATGTTAGCCTTAGAGCTGTATTATTCAAATTGTGCAAATGGCGACAAATTGGCACGGATGACGCTTTATATTCTGCTTGGCGAGGAGTTTGTAAGCCTTGCTCGTTGCATCATTTGAATTATGACGGACTGAATAGCAATTTGTACCGCTTGAAAAAAGGAAGGCATATGTCTCAGGGCACAGAATTTGATTCGCAGGATAGTGTATTGGAAAGCGTCGTTTTGGGGATTTCCGACTGCGAATTACGTTTATTGGTTCGCCAGATGGTGGATTTATCCGGCTTGCAATATGAAATCGTTCAGTCGGAAAAGGATCTGATCCACAAGCTGCGGGAAGATGGTCATCGGCTGGCTATTGTCGAATTATCCATGTTGAAAACTCCCGTAAAGATGCTTTGCGACGCTATGGGGCGCATTAGTTCGCAGGTGCGCATTATTGTAATAGCCGATTCGCCCAAAGCAGCCCAGGAGGCGGGCGTTGAGGTGGGGGGGTGTGTGCATCATTTATTTACCTCCTACCCGAGTCCGGACTACTTGAGGGCTTTTCTTTTTTCAGCCCGGGACAAGTTGAACGCTTCATTATAAAGCGAGAGAAAGTGAACAGGTGTCACGATGCAGAAAAATGATTGCATGGATGATGGAATGCTGCGCAGGCAGAAAATGGAAACAATCGGGAAAAAAGAGGTCATCGAAATCTTAAAGGAGCTGGATAAGGATGTCGATACAAAGGCGGTCATGGCAGTTGTTGACCGGTGCAGGAATATGATTCAGGCAAATCCTTCGGGTATTGGGGTCTTGGAGGTGGTTTTGGACTGCATCAACATGCATTTGAAACGGATGGAAGGGAAGCGGCAGAATTATCTGAATCGTTTGCCGGCGGAGATCGGTCCGGAATTGATGGAAGAGATTACGGAGATTCTGGATTTTAATAAATAGATAAAAGCCAAATTTGAGAAAAGGGATGGAAAAAATGAAAAATATGTCAATCAGGGCAAAATTGATTATTCTCTGCGCGGCCTTGGTCGTCGTGCCGCTGGCGATGGTCAGTATTTTCAGTTTGATGAAATTCAGATCTTTTGGTGATCAGACAACTACCAAGGCGCGGGACGCATTGGTGAATGAAGCCGAAACGAACCTGTCCGCGGGGGCGGATCGGGCTTATGAACGGGTGCAGCATATTGTGGGCAATGCGGAACAAGAGACGGCGAAATTTGCTTCTTCGGCAAATGTGATGGGCTATGTGAAGGCACTGGAAGGTAAAAACGAGGTGCTGAACAATATCGCGCTCAAGGAATTGCAGCGTATAACCCAGGGCATCGAGGATTCCTGTGAGGTCCAGCAAGGGCTGCTTCGCAAGAAACTCAGTGCGGACCTGAATGTGGCCAACGATCAGATGGAGCAAATTGGCGGTATTTCCATATCGCCTTCCGCCAGCACCAACTGGCAGGCCTCCAACCAGTTCAGCAAACAAAGCAGAAGCGTCAGCCTTCCTCAGATGCAAGTAGGAAAGGTCGCACTGAAGCCGGTCGATTCTTTCGATCAGGATGTGCCGCTTGTGGATGAAGTTACCCGCCTGACTGGAATTACGTGCACTATTTTTCAAAAAATGAATTCGTCCGGCGATATGCTGCGCGTTGCGACGACGGTGGAATTGCCGGACAGCACCCGGGCGATTGGGACTTATATTCCTGCCAATCATCAGGGGAGTCCCAACACGGTGGTGTCCACGGTTTTGCAGGGACAGACCTACTATGGACGCGCCTTTGTGGTGGATGCCTGGTACATGACGGCCTATGAACCTTTGAAGAGCGAATCGGGTGAAGTCATCGGGATGCTTTATGTTGGAGTTCCCGAACAAAGCAGCGACAGCCTGATCAACTCTATCGTGCAGACCAAGATCGGCGATACGGGCTATCCCTTCGTTATGGATTCCAAGGGTGATCTGCTTGTACATCCCAATCGTGACATTATTGGCAAGAACACGATTTCCGATCTGAACCTGACCATGTTTCGGGAAATTCTGGATAATCGCGAAGCCGGCGAGTACAAGACGCTAAACTATGAATTTGAAGGCCGCGCCAAGGTGGTGGTTTATGGCTACTTTGCCGACTGGGACTGGGTCATCTGCACCAGCGCTTACTGGGATGAATTGAGCCGGGACGCGGCAAACGCGACCATGCAGATGCTGAGGGACGATCTGTCTTCTATTTATGAAGCGGCCCTGATCGAAACCAAACAGGGCGTTCAGAATGCCTATTCTCAGATTCGATATGTTGATGAGAAAGGTAAAGAGCGCATCAATATGCAGAATGGACGCTTTGCCGATAGCCATGGCGACAAGAGCAGTGCTGATTGGTTCCAGGCGGTTCAGCGCTTGAAGGAAGGCGAGATCTATAACAGCGGATGTATCATGGCCGAAAATACCCGTCAGCCGGAAATGCGGGTGGCTTCTCCGATTTATCTGGATGGGAAGTTTGAGGGGGCTGTGGTGATGAACCTGAACTGGGGAAGTGTCTCGGCCTTGGTCTCCAAGGAAGAACTGACATTCGGTGAGACAGGCTATGCTTATATCATCAATAAAGATGGCGTTCTTATCAGCCATCCGACTTATACGCTGGACAAGAACAAGAATATTTCCCGGGGGGACGATGAACTTGCCAAGCTGACGCGCGAAAAAATGATGCAGGGGATGACCGGCGTGGACATCTACGAGTTTGAAGGCGTCAGGAAGTTTGCCGCCTATCGGCCCTTCGAAGTTGGCGAATTTCAGTATTCCGTAGTGGCATCGACACCAACCGAGGAGTTGCTGGCGGCATCCACTGAAATCGAGAAATCAGCCAAAGAACTGCAAGCAAACAGCCGCAACGTTATGGTTGTCGCCGGCGTGGTTCTGGCGGCTATCGGTGTGGGGATCGCTTTGCTCTTCAGCACGAGCCTGGGCAAGTCCCTGAACCGGGTGGTGGAGGTGCTGGGTTCGGCTTCGGACCAGGTGACTTCGGCGGCGGGACAGATTTCCCAGTCGAGCCAGCAGCTGGCCGAGGGCGCCACGGAACAGGCCGCGAGCCTGGAAGAATCGTCCTCCGGTCTGGAGGAACTGGCGAGTCAGGCCCAGGGCAACGCGGAAAAGGCCCAGGTGGCCCAGCAGGGCGCCAATACTGCCCGCGAGGCTGCGGAAGAAGCCAATGGCGCGATGGCAAAGACCGTGGAAGCCATGAACGGGATCAAGGAATCTTCCGATCGTGTGTCGGGGATCATCAAGACAATCGAAGAGATTGCCTTCCAGACGAACCTGTTGGCGCTGAACGCGGCAGTGGAAGCGGCGCGCGCCGGTGAACACGGCAAGGGCTTTGCCGTGGTGGCCGATGAAGTCCGCAACCTGGCGCAGAGGGCGTCGCAGGCGGCCCGCGATACGAGCGAGCTGATCGAGACGAGTGTGGAACAGTCGAACCAGGGGGCTGAAGTGGTCGGTACGGCTGCGGACACGATCAACCGGATTCTGGAAGTGATCGGCTCGGTGGCCGACGCGGCGGAAGAAGTGAACCGTGCCTCGGGTGAGCAGTCCCAGGGCATCAACCAGATCAACAACGCCGTGGCCCAGATGGATCAGGTGACGCAGCGTGTGGCCTCGAACGCGGAAGAATCGGCTTCGGCCTCGGAAGAGTTGGCCGCCCAGGCGGATCAGTTGAATACGATTGTCGGCGACCTGGTGGAATTGGTGAGCGGTCGCAGAGAAGAGACGAACGGGCGGGCCGCGATTGCGCATAATCGTGATTCGAAACCGCGGATCAGTGTGCATTCCCAAGGTAACCAGGGCCAGCATCAGGCCGCGCCCAAACGTCAGGCGCTGCAACATTCCCAGAAAAAGACTTCGGCAAAGGACCAGATACCCTTTGACGAGGATGACAACAACTTCGGTGATTTCTAGGTGTGGAATAGCCGAAGTGGGTGAAACGACAGAGGCGGGTGAAGGCTTAACGTGCTTTTACCCGCCGAAAAAAGATGAAGCCCTTTGACCGGAATTGAGCCGCCGGTCGAATTTTGGAAAACAGAGGATGCGCGGTTTCCTGAGCAAAACAAACCGCAACTTGCCATAAACCCAGCCCCCAATGGAAAACAGGTGGAAAGGCCCTGCTTTCGAAAGCGAAAAACCTGATAGATGAAAATTCAGCCGAAACAAGATATCCAGCTGTTTTGCAGGTAGAAAGAAGGGAAAGGTGAGTTTACGAAGCAAGTATATCAGTATCTTTTTGTTGGGTCAGTTAATTGCCGCAGTTTTGGTATATTGTTTGGTCCAGAATATCTCGGCGCCTACGGTGCTTGTGCTTTTCGGGGTGGCGACGCTTTCGGTGCTTTTTGTTGTGGATCGCTGGTTACTCCAACCTTTGAAAGTGCTTTCGCGTGAAGCCGCTTCCATCGCCTCGAGCGAAGACACCCACCGACGTCTTCCTTTGAAAGGCGATTCCGATATTGCAGATATTTCCTATTCGATGAACCGGATGCTGGATGCTATCGAAGATTCACGCAACGAATTAGTCACACAAAATCGTCTTTTTCGGGTGATTCTGGATAGCGCGCCCCGGGGCATTGCCCTTATTAAGAACCGCATACTCGATACTCCCAACCGGGAAATGCTGGCCCTGACGGGCTATTCCGAATCGGAATGGATCGGTCAGGATTGCCGCATGCTTTATGAATCCGACAGCGAATACGAGCGGATTGGCAAGATCGCCTATGGATCGCTGCAGAACAATGGGAGCGTTGAGATGCAGACGCGATGGGTGCGGAAGAATGGCGAGTCATTCCCCTGTCATATTACCGTTCGTGCGGTTGATCCGGATGATTCTGAGAAGGGCTTTGTCTTGATTGCGGCGGATGTGAGCAAGCGCCTGGAGGCTGAAGCGGACCGGAAACGCATGGAAAGCCATGTGTGGCGTTCGCAGAAAATGCACAGCCTGAGCCTGATGGCGGGGAGCATCGCCCACAATTTCAACAACCTGCTCCAAACGGTGATCGGCTATCAGGAATTTGTCCAGGATGAACTGCCTGCCGATTCGGAATCCCATCATTCGATGAATGTGGCGAACTATGCCGCACGCCGTGCTGCCGACCTTTGCGTGCAGATGCTGGCCTTTGTGGGGCAGGGCGAAAGGCGCGATGAGGAGATGAGCGTCCTGGAAATGATGTGGGGCATGGAAAAGTTTCTGCAGGATGTGCTGCCGCCGAATGTGGTCATGAAGTTTGAGATGAAAAGCGATACGCCTGATGTGATTTGCGACGCGGCGCTGATTCAACAGGTTATCTTCAATCTCATGTCCAACTCGATCGAGGCGATTGGCAGCAATCCGGGGCTTATCACGATCAGTACGGGCATGGAAAATTATAACCGTGAAAAGCTCCAATATTGCCGGGGCGAATCGGAATTGGCCGAAGGATCTTATGCTTACATCCAGGTGGATGATAATGGCGGCGGCATTCCGGAAAACCTGATCCAGAATATTTTTGATCCGTACTTTTCAACACGCTTCACGGGCCGTGGCCTGGGTTTATCGGTGGTCTATGGAATCGTCCAGAGCCACCATGGGGGGATTTTAGTACGGAACAATGCGCGGGGAGCCTCCTTTCGCATTCTGCTTCCGGCCCTGGACCAAAAAAAGAATCACCAGTATATGGAAACCAATAAAGATAAAAAAGAACTGTATAAACCGGGGAAGGTCATCTTGATCGAGGAAAACGACGATGTTCAAAACATTGCCGAAAAAATGCTGAAGCGTATCGGTTTTCAGGTCCATGCCTGCTCGGACGAAGTGGAAGCGATGATGTTGCTGAAAACAGAGGAGATGGATATTCAGTGCGTACTGGCGGGATATTGCCGCGAAAACCGGGCATGCGAGCATTTGCTGGAGGCATTTGTGGAGCAAAACTGGGACACGCCGGTTATTCTGATTTCCGATGGAGTGGAACTGGATCTGAAAAATTTCTTCCATTACGCGCCCGTATGTGGAGTTCTGGAAAAACCCTTCAATTTGAAAGAACTTCGCGAAACCCTGAACTTTGTCCTGGGAGGCGAAGAACGGGA
>CAYWYC010000101.1:6395-13503 GCA_964462565.1 uncultured Candidatus Sumerlaeota bacterium
GGATGGGCGTGGATGGCGGCGGCCACGTCTTCCGCGGTTGCTGCCATCTCGACGGCCAATACCGCTTCCGCAACCAGATCTTCCGAACCATGTCCCACCATGCCCATGCCCAGCACGCGATGGGTTTCAGGATCGCAGATGATCTTGCTCATGCCCGTTGACTGGCCCAGGATGAGAGCGCGACCGTTAGCCGCCCAGGGATAGCGCGCTACCTGGACTTCCACATTTTGCTCCTTTGCCTGATTTTCCGTAAGGCCGCAATAGGCGATTTCGGGATCGGAAAAAACCACCGCCGGAATCGCGCGGGTATCATTAAGAGCATACTCGTCGCCCGATGCAACCGCCGCGGCCACCTTGCCTTCGTAAAACGCCTTGTGCGCGAGCATCATGCCGCCGACAATGTCGCCGATGGCCAGGATGGCGGGATCGTCTGTCTCCATGCGCGCGTTGACCTGCACAAAACCGCGGTCGTTGAGTTTGGCCTTGGTATTGTCGAGGCCGAGTTTGTCCGAATTGGGGCGACGCCCGACGGATACCAGAATGCGGTCAAAAGTTTCGTCAAACTTTTTGTCGTCGGCGGCTTTGAAGTGGACCTTGACGCCCTTTTTCTGGGGTTCGATTTTTTCGACGGTGGTTTTCAGGTAAACGTTTTCGAAGTCCTTCTTGATCTGTCGCGCCAGGGGCTTGACGAGGTCGGCATCAGTCGCAGGAAGCAGCTGGTCCATCATCTCGACCACGGTTACCTTGGAGCCGAAGCCCTGATAGACCTGGCCGAGTTCGAGGCCGATATAGCCGCCACCAACGACGAGCAAACGCTTGGGAATGTCCGGCAAATTCAATGCCTGACGCGAACCCATGACGCGGTCGTCGTCCACCTGAAACATCTTGGGCATGGACGATACGGACCCGGCGGCGAGGATGCATTTTTCGAACTCGATGGCTTCGGGCGGATCCTCGTCTCCGCCCTCGACCTTGGAAAGCTGGATGGTATTGGAATCGGTGAATGCGCCGCGGGCCTGGATAAACTTCACCTTGCGCGCCTTGGCCAGGCTCATGAGGCCCTTGGTGAGTTTTTCGATCACGCCGTTTTTCCAGTCGCGGAGTTTGTCAATGTCGAGCTCGGTGTCGGAAAACCGCAGCCCCATGTGGCCGGCGTTCTTGGCCTCGACCATGAGCTTGCGCGCCTGCAAAAGGGCCTTCGACGGAATGCAGCCGCGAAAGAGGCAAACCCCGCCCGGACGCGGCTCCTGATCCACGAGCGTCACGTCCATACCGAGATCCGCCGCGTGAAATGCCGCCACGTAACCACCCGGCCCTCCACCTAATACCACGAGTTGCGCTTTTTCTTTTTTCACCATGGACTCCTTTGTCGAAATTGTGAGTTGGGGGCTCCTCGCCCCCAAACCCCTCGGCAGGACCTTCGGCCCTGCACCCTGGTCTTGCCACTGCCGCTTGGGCGATCGCCCAAGCGGCAGTGGCACGTTGAGGTCCAGGAATGAAATTCCTGGCGGGGTGTGGGGCAGCGCCCCACATCGCTACAGACGAAACAACGTAAACACCGGATTCCGCAGGAAGCCGCAGAGCTCGCGCATGAATCGGGCGGCGGTAGCGCCGTCGATCATACGATGGTCATAGCCGAGGCTGAGCGGCAGGATGAGAATTTCTTCCGGCTGGTCTTCGTCGTTGAGAATCACGCGGAATTGTCCGCGGCTTACGCCCAGGATGCCCACCTGGGGCGGGTTGATAATCGGGGTGAACTGCACGCCGCCGATACCGCCGAGGTTGGATATGGTAAAGGTTGCGCCTTCCATATCTTCTTTTTTCAGTTTGCCATCGCGCGCTTTTTTCGCGGCTTCGACCAGTTCGGTTGCAATCTGTCCGACGCTTTTCTGATCGGCATCGAAGATTGTGGGCACCAGCAGGCCTTTCGGCGTATCCACGGCCACACCGATATGGTAGTGGTCCTTATAGATCACCTGCTGGTTTTCCATGTCGATGCTGGCGTTGATATCGGGATATTCCTGCAGCATCAGGGCCACGACCTTGATCAGGATTGCCGTGAGGGAGATGGATGTTTCCTCGGGGTCGAGTAGTTCGTTATATTCCCGCCGCGCCGCTTCGAGGGCGCTGATGTCGCATTCGTCGAAATGGTGGACATGGGGAATCTGCTGCCAGGCCTGGGAAAGGCGACGGGCTATCGTGCCGCGGATACCGCTGAGTTTTTCGGTGTGGACTTCGCCCCACTGGCTGAAATCGGGCAGTTCAATCGCGCCGGCAGAAGGGGCCGCCTGGCCGCCGCCAGAAGAGGATTTCGATTCGGATGCCTTTTGTTTTTCGCCACGGGCCGCGGCCTTGACGTCTTCCTTGGTGATGCGTCCGCCTTCGCCGGAGCCTTTCACCTGGTCGATATCGACGCCCACTTCGCGCGCAAAGCGCCGCACCACGGGGGACGCGGGAGCGGCGTCGCCACCTGTTTTCTGGGACTCGGCTCCGAGTTTTTTCGGGGCTTCCGGTTTTTCTTTGTCGGAGGATTTCTTTTCGGCTTTCTCGGACTTGTCAGACTTTTCCGGTTTTTCTTCTTCTTCTTCAGAGTCTTCGTCTTCCGATTTTTTGTCCGACTCGTCCGACTGGTCTGACTTCTCTTTATCGTCGGACTTTTCCTTATCCGGCTTCTCTTCTTCGGGTTCTTTCTTTTTCTTTTCCGCTCCGCCTTCGCCTATGGTAAACACCACGTCTCCCGGGGCAATTTCGTCGCCTTCGGAGACTTTGAGTTCCTGGATGGTGCCGGATACGTCGGACGGCACTTCGAGGCTGGCCTTGTCGGTTTCGATTTCCATGACCACGTCGTCTTCGGAAATCTCCTGTCCTTCTTCGACCATCAGCTTCAGCACCGTTGCCTTTTCCACATTTTCACCCACATCGGGAAGTTTGAATTCAGTCGCCATAATTGTTGTTTCGCCTCCGAAAGATTTCGTTCATCTTATTCTGCGTCAGGAAAACATGGGATTTACCTTTTCGGGATCGATCTTCCATTCTTCCATCATTTTTTTTACGTCCTTCGCGTCAAAATCGCCTTCCTGCGCGAGGTTCCAGAGCGCCGCGAGGGATATGAACCGCTTGTCGATTTCAAAAAAGTTTCGCAGTTCCGCCCGGCTTTCGCTGCGGCCGAAGCCTTCCGTGCCCAGGGACGTCAGCCTTCCGGGAATCCATCGCGCGATGGAATCGGGCAGGGCCTTCAGGTAGTCCGACGCCGCCACAAAAACACCGGGCCGTTCGGAAAGCATTTCTGTCATGTAAGGCACGCGCGGCTCTTCGTCGGGATGGAGCATGTTCCAGCGTTCGCACTCGAGCGCGTCCATGCGGAGTTGCTTGTAGCTGGTCACGCTCCACACATCGGCGGCCACGTCGTCGCAGGCTTCTTCGATCATCTCGCGCGCCTCGATGGCCTGGCGCAGAATCGGACCACTGCCGAGGAGATGCACCTGGTGCTTGGCATCTTCGCGTTCCGACTGCTTGAAGCAATACAGGCCCTTCAGGATGCCATCCTTGACATCACCGGGCATGGGTTCCTGGATATAGTTTTCATTGTAGGCCGTGAAGTAATAGAAGATATCTTCCTGCTCCTCGAACATGCGGCGGATGCCCTCGCGGACAATCACGGCGATTTCGTAGGCAAAGGCAGGGTCGTAAGCCATCAGGTTTGGCGGGGCGTAGGCCAGCAGATGGCTGTGGCCGTCGGCATGTTGGAGGCCTTCGCCGTTGAGCGTAGTGCGCCCGGCCGTGCCGCCCACGAGAAAACCCTTCACGCGCATATCGGCGGCGGCCCAGATCTGATCGCCCACGCGCTGGAAGCCGAACATGGAGTAAAAGGAGAAGAAGGGAATCGTGTTCACGCCATGGGTGGCGTAAGCGGTACCGGCGGCGATAAAGGACGCCATCGATCCCGCCTCGGTGATGCCTTCTTCCAGAATCTGGCCGTCAATCGCTTCCTTGTAATAGAGCAGGTTATCGGAATCCACCGGCTCATAAATCTGGCCCACGTGCGAATAAATCCCCACCTGGCGAAAGAGCGAGTCCATGCCAAAGGTGCGCGCCTCGTCGGGCACGATGGGCACGATCAGTTTGCCGATGTCCTTGTCCTTGAGCAGTTTCGACAGCATCCGCACATAGACCATGGTGGTCGATGCGAGATGTTCGCCGCTGCCCTTGTAATATTCTTCGAAAAGTTTTTCGTCCGGCGCCTTGAGGGGTTCCACCTCGACCACGCGCTTTGGCAAGTAGCCGCCGAGTTCTTCGCGGCGCGCCTGGAGGTACTGCATCTCGGCGCTGTCTTCGGGCGGTTTGTAGAAGGGCGCCTTGTCCACGTCCTCGTCGGATATGGGAATCCCGAATCGTGTGCGGAATTCACGAAGCTCTTCTTCGTTCAGTTTTTTCTGGGAGTGGGTGACGTTGCGGCCTTCGCCGGCTTCACCCAGACCGTAACCCTTGATCGTCTGCGCCAGGATCACCGTGGGCGAACCCTCGTGCTGCATGGCTTCGTGAAAGGCGGCAAAGACCTTGTAGGGATCATGTCCGCCACGACGCAAGCGCTTGAGGTGTTCATCATTCAGGTGCTTGACGCGTTCCTTGAGTTCGGGATACTTGCCGAAAAAATGCTCGCGCACATAATCGCCCTCGGCCACACTCAACTTCTGCGATTCGCCGTCCACCATTTCATTCACGCGTTGCAGGAGCAGGCCGTCATCATCTTCCTCAAAAAGTTCGTCCCATTCCGTGCCCCAGAGCACCTTGATGACCTTCCATCCGGCTCCGCGAAAAGTGGCTTCCAGATCCTGAATCACCTTACCATTGCCGCGCACGGGTCCGTCGAGGCGCTGCAGGTTGCAATTGATGACGAAAACCAGGTTGTCCAGTTCCTCCTGGGCGGCAAACTTGATCGCGCCGAGGGTTTCGGGTTCGTCCGTTTCGCCGTCGCCGAGAAAGGCCCAGACCTTGGAGTCCGAGACGTCGCGGATTTCACGATGCTCGATGTAGGTGTTGAAGCGCGCCTGGTAGATGGCATTGATCGGCCCCAGTCCCATGGACACTGTGGGGAATTGCCAGAAGTCCGGCATGAGCCAGGGATGGGGGTAGGAAGAAAGGCCGCCCTCGGGCTGGAGTTCGCGGCGGAAATTCACCAGCTGCTCCTCAGAAAGCCGTCCTTCCAGAAAGGCCCTGGCATAAACGCCGGGTGACGAATGGCCCTGGAAATAGACCTGGTCGCCTGAAGACTCTTCGGTTCGCGCACGCAAAAAATGATTGAAGGCCACTTCGTAAAGGGTTGCCGCGGAAGCGTAGGTCGAGATGTGGCCGCCGATCCCGTCGGATTCCTTGTTGGCCCGTACGACCATGGCCATGGCGTTCCAGCGGATGATGCTCTTGATGCGGCGCTCGGTTTCGCGGCTGCCGACAAAGCGCGCCTGCTGTTCGGGAGGAATGGTGTTAATGAAAGGTGTTCGCGCGGAAAAGGGCAGAATGATGCCGCGCTCGTAGGCATGGTCCCGCAAATAGTCAATCAGGTAACGCACCGTATCGTCGCCATGCCGCTCGATTACGTCGTCCAGCGACTCGAACCATTCGCGCAATTCCGTGTCGTCCATTCGAAAATCTTTTTCGGGGCTTTTGTCCGGCTTGTGATGTCCCATGCAGCCGCCCTCACTTTCCGTTCTTGTTATCTGGTGATGACACAGATAAAATCAATATCATGTGTCGCGAGAAAGTGAGACTTGAGGCCTTTTCCGAATCCGGCCCAAACGTCATATCTCCCGCAATACCAGCCTTATTTCTGAGATCATGTTACTTTTTAAGTCGTGATGGCGCAAGCGGAAAACTCATTTTAGGTGGTAATACGGAGGAAAGACAAGAAGGCTTTGCCGTAAGATTTGGAGCGCTGAACCGGGTCCACGATAGGCAAACCAGGGGCGTCAAATCAAAACGCCGGTGGCCCGAGGCGGGACACCGGCATTTCAGCAGAGAACAAGCCACCATCATCAAGAAAAATTAAAGCAGGAAAGGCGGATGACCGGAGAGTGGTGTGGTGGTGTGGGGTGTAGCATATAATAAACCCCGACCATCCGTTATCTTTCCTGCTTATCCTGGAAAGCCCGCGTGGCAGGCTTTCACAAAGCGGGACGCAATGTCTTGCGCCATAATATTTGCACTCGCCCGAAGAGCCCCCGCGGAGGGGGGAGGGAAACTCAGCCGGGGTGAAAGGCTATATCCGGAGGCGGGATAAACAAGAGTGTTTGTTCCGGCCCGGATGAGTTTCCCGGGTATGCTGCTTGTGAGGCGAGAATTGATTCCTTTCAGGCGATTACCGTTTCTTTGTATGCCAGGGCCATCGCCGCCAGTGATTCTTCGGATTTATCTTCCTGGGCATCGCAGGCCAGAAGTTCGGCATGGACTTCGTCCAGTGAGAACTCACACTGGAAGACCATTTCATTGATCAGGCGCAGCGTTTCGAGTTCGTCGTTATTGAATAGCGGAAACACCGCATTGCGCGACGCATGTGGAAAAAAGTCGGAAAACTGATTGCGGAAAAAACGGATTTCGGAAGCATCCAGCCCGGTCCGGGCCGCTGCTATTTCGATGGTATGGATTTTGTCAGACACAGTCGAGTCCTCTTTCCGCAGGAACATCCGCAAGAGCAGTCACATTGAAAGCCGGTTTTGCCTATTGCCGGTCCTTCGGCAAGAGCAGAATCCGGTTGCTTCAGCAAGCATCGCACCAATAAGAACAAGCAGGGAGAGAGCCGTGGCTCCCTGGAAATCACCGCGCATGAGCGGCATTTTCCGCACCCGGATGACTCAATATCCGGGGCCCGAACAGGAGAAAAAGTTCGAAAACTTCGACCAGAAAAATCTCAAAGAACATGACCTTATCCAAGGCCAAGACTACTATGTTATATTTTTCAACAAAATGTCAAGTAAAAAACTTGCCAAAATGCGTGCAGGATGCACGACATAAATAGGGGGCCGGATATTTTATCTGAGAATTTCCCGAAAATTCTGAACGCTTCTGAAAACGCTTCGATCCTCCTATTCGCGCCAAAGATGTTGGAATTCCGAAT
>CAYWYC010000102.1:0-13454 GCA_964462565.1 uncultured Candidatus Sumerlaeota bacterium
GGGCAGAGTGCACGAAATAAAATTGGGTTTCAGATAGTATCCACAAAAGTCCCTATTTATGTCGTACATCCCGGGGGCCCGGCCCATTTGCTCAAGCCCGCCAATCTTGCGGAGAATAGCCAGCGTGCTTGACGAAAGGCATCGGGGCGGGTATAAGCGGGTGAGATTATGCGGGATGTGCGGGAAGGAGCACTCATGATGGCCAGTTTTCGGAAAGAATTGCATTTTCAGACGGAGCAGCCCAGCGAGATTCTGAACATTTCATCGCAGGTGGCCGATGCCGTGGCGGAAAGCGGCATTCGCGAGGGACTGGTCCTGGTCTATCCCATGCACACGAGTTCGGCTGTCTATCTGAGCGATTCGGATTATTCGCTGACGGCAGACTTTGCCGACCTGATGGCGGAACTGGTGCCCGATTCGAAGCATTACCGGCATGATGAAACGGACTACAAGAAAAACGCCGCCGGACATCTGAAGGCGATTCTGTCGGGACATTCCATCACGCTGCCCCTGACCGACGGCCGGCTCGATCTCGGGACTTACCAGACGATTTACTATTTTGAATTCGACGGCCAACGGCCCAAGGAAGTTCTGGTCAAGATCATCGGCGAATAGGGAAAGGCGTGACGGATTATGGGATCCATCAAAAAGAGTACATGCGTCGTAACCGGTGCGGGTGGTTTTATTGGAAGCCACCTGGCGCAGGCCTTGCTCAAGCGTGGGGCCAAAGTGCGCGCGCTGGTGCATTACAACGCGCTGGGAAGCATCGGGCATCTGGCGGAAACGCGCGAGAGCCTTTCGGATGATGAGTCGAAGCGGCTTGAAATCATAGCAGGCGATGTGCGCGATGGACGATGCATGCGCGAATTAATCGAAGGAAGCGATGTGGTTTTTCACCTGGCGGCATTGATCGGTATTCCTTATTCGTATTCCGCCCCGGAATCTTATATCGACACCAATGTCCGCGGGACGATGCATGTGCTCGAAGCCTGCCGCCATGCCGGAGTCGAACGTGTGATACATACATCGACGAGCGAGGCCTACGGCACGGCCCGAACCGAATCGATCCGCGAGCAACACCTGCTTCAGGCGCAGTCCCCCTATTCGGCCAGCAAGATTGCCGCCGACAAACTGGCCGAGTCCTATCATCTCAGTTTCGACCTTCCGCTGATTACGCTGCGTCCTTTCAACACCTATGGCCCGCGCCAGAGTTTGCGTGCCGTGATTCCGACGATCATGGCGCAGGTCTTATCCGAAAAATGCGACAAGATCCGCCTGGGGTCGCTGGATCCCGAGCGTGACCTGACCTATGTGGGCGACACGGTCGAAGCCTTTTGCATGGCGGCGGAAGCACCAATTGACAAAGCATGTGGACGCCTCTATAACCTGGGCACGGGCCGGGGAATTTCGATTGGCGATCTCGCGCGAATGATCCTGAAAATCACCGCATCGGACAAGCCCCTGGTCCAATCGGCAGAACGCAAGCGCCCGGAAAAGAGCGAAGTCATGCGGCTGCTGAGCGATCCTTCGCGTATTCAGAAAGAAATCGGCTGGCAGGCAATGACCCCTCTCGAAACAGGTCTGCAAGCAACTATTGACTGGCTGCAAGCCCATCCGGCCCAGCTGGCGGAAGCAGAGAAATATATCATTTAGGCGCAAAGCCAGAGCCCCAAAAATCCTCATCTTATCATGAAGTCTGGAGCAATTCTTTAATGACAGAAGTCCCCCATGCTAAAATTCGAAAGGGCGTGAACTTTCCTTTCTCGCCGCAGCGGTTTCCCTTGTTTTATGGTTGGGTGATCCTGGCGGCAGGTATTGTCGGAACCGTGGCCAGCGTCCCGGGCCAGACCATTGGCGTGGGCGTTTTCAAGGAATCGCTGCTTTTCACGTTGAAAATATCGGAAGTCAAACTGAGCCTGGCCTATATGATCGGCACCGCCACCAGCAGCCTGATTCTGCCCTTTGCCGGGCGCATCCTGGACCGGGTCGGCGCGCGTCCCATGGCTGTTGTCACGACGATTGCCATGGGGATCAGTCTCTTTATATTTTCCCAGGCGGGACGCGTCGTCGAATGCAATCCTTTCCCCGTCAGCGACAGTGTTTATGCCGTCGTCGTCATGTCGATCATCTATCTGATGATCCGTTTCTTCGGCCAGGGATGCATGACCCTGATCCCGCGGGTGATGATCGGGAAGTGGTTCAATCATCGGCGTGGCCTGGCGGCGGGTATCCTGGGAGTTTTTATGAGTTTCGGTTTTGGCATCAGCCCGAAAATCCTGGATGTGCTTGTGGGAAAACCGGAAGGCAGCGGCTGGGTGATCACGCTTATCGGCCTGGCTTTGCTGATTGGGCTCGGCGTCAGCCTGCTGAGCTGGCTGCTGTACCGGGATAATCCCGAATCCTGCGGCCTGGCTCCCGATGGTGTAAGAGACCCGGAATGGCACAAGCGCATGCAGGAAAAATTCCCCGACGTCCATCGTGAATTTACGCGCAAGGAGGCCGTCTTTACGATCTCTTTCTGGGCCTTCAGCCTGGGACTGTCTTCGATGTCGCTGGTGCTGACGGCGGTTACCTTTCATATCGCCACCATTGCCGAAAATCAGGGCACCACGCGGGATATCGTTTACAACATGTTTATCCCCACGGCAGCGGTGTCGGTCATCGCGAACTTCAGCGGAGCCTGGTTAAGCGACCGCATCAAATTGAAATGGCTGCTCCTGGTGATGATGACTTGTCAGGCATTGGGGATGCTGGGCACCATGCATGTAGCCGATTTTGCCGGCCGCCTCATGTACATTATTGGCATGGGGATTTCGGGCGGGCTTTTTGCGGCCCTGATTACCGTGGTCTGGCCGCGCTATTTCGGTCGTCTCCATCTCGGGGCGATCAGTGGGCTTAACCTGATGATGATCGTCATGGGCAGCGCCATCGGTCCCTGGCTCTTCAGCGCGGCCCAGGCGCAGACGGGCTCCTACATCCAGGTTATCCAATTCTGCCTGGCGATTCCGGCGCTGGTTTTCATCATGGGGCTCTTCGCCGAAAACCCGCAAAGAAAATGGGCGCCGTAATCATTCTGAAAAACGACGCCCGTAGCCTTTTCCGCATGAAAATACGTATTTTCCCGTATGCATGGGCCTGTGTAATTTTCCTAACAGGATGTGATTGAAATTGACGAACGCCAGCATTATATGGTTTACAGGATATGGTTTTGTTACCAAAATATGATTTGGCGATTCTGGCTGTTCTCTTGGGGCCTGAAAAGGGGAGTGGGGATGGTGAACTATAGTTTGTTGGCCAGCGCCAAAACGGCATATCTGATTCTGTTGAGTATCTTTCTTCTCTTTGGCGTGAATAGTATTTCCGCCCGAGATCTGGTTCATCTGGGATATCTCGATGTTACATCCATGGGTGCTGATCCCACGGGCCAGTCCGATTCGACTGAGGCAATCCGGAAAGGCGCTGCAAAAGCCCGCGCCGATGAACTCGTTCTTTTTTTTCCGGCGGGAGACTATCTGGTCTCCGATACGATCGAATGTCTTTTTGAGAGCAAGCAAAAGGCCTGTCGTCTGGCAGGTTCCACGGCCGAAGCGGGCAAACGCGCCACCATACACCTGGCCCCGAATTCCGCCGGATTCGGCGACATCAAACATCCCAAGGTTATTCTCCACCTGCGCCGCAAAAACGAAGGCAATGCCGATCACTACGAACAAAGCATCATGGGTATTGATATCAAGGTCGGCCCCGGTAATGATGGAGCCGTGGGCGTACGCTTGCAGGGCGCGGAAAACACCCATATCGAAGACATGACCATCGACTTGTCCGAATCGGGCCACACCGGCCTGTGGGGGCCTCCGGGCTCGGGTGGCAGCACGCATAAGGTGCGCGTGATCGGCGGCTTGTATGGTGTGAGCACTTACGATGCGCGCGCGATTCCGGGCGTCGATGCCCAGCATCCGCAAAACACGCAGCCCACGCCGACCTTGAGCGGAATCACCCTCGAAAACCAGGCGGCCCATGCCGTCATGGTCGATACCCGGGGACCACTGGTCATGGTGGGGTGCCGCATTCTGCGCGACCGGCCCGGTCCGGCCATCATCCTGAAAGACAAATGGCAGGGCGATTGTCTTTCCGGACAGATCAACCTGATCGACTCGACCATCGAATACGCGAGTCCCTCCGACGAAAATATCATCATGGCCATGGATGGTGACGGACGCAGTTTCATCCTTGAAAATTGCTGGCTTCGCAATGTGCGGCAGGTTTTTGATGAAAGCACGGGCGCGAATCCCGATGGCTGGCTCCAGGTCAAACACCTGGGCTATGCCCAAGGCAAACTGCCGCATGACCTGAATGAAACTCCCTGGAAAAACGGGAAGCCGGTCGAAGGCAATATGCTTTTCGAAAAAGGCAAGACCGAAGCCCCGCCGCAGGACCTTCAGAGCCGCCACATGTGGGGGGATACTTTTCCTTCCTTTGAGACGGCCCGGGCCGTTAACGTGAAGGACCATGGCGCAAAGGGCGATGGCGTCACCGACGACACCCGGGCCCTGCAGGCGGCTATCGATGCAGGCGAAGTGGTTTTTCTGCCGAAGGGTGATTATGCCATATCCGAAACGCTGCGCCCGAAGAAAAACACCAAACTCATCGGCGTGTACAGTTCGCTGAGCCGCATAATTACGATTGACAACAAGAAGCAGCGCTTTGCCAATGCCGACAAAAGCGAGGGGGGCATTGCCATGATCGAATTGCCCGATGTGGCCGATGGCGATGTGGTCATCTCGGGAATCAATATCGGTGTCTCCTGGCCGCTCGATGGGCACGATCCGACCCAGATCGAGGGCTACGCCGTCAATTGGCAGTGCAGGGCGCTATTTCGCGACTGCCATGTCCACCCCAACAAGCAGACCCACTATCATCCCGGCAAGGCCATCGACACCTTTTACAAGGACACTGACTATCCCGACAACGGCCCCTATCCGAGCCAGATGAAGTACGACGTGCTGCCCTTCCGCTGGCCGCTGATTCAGGCGCGGGGCAATGGCGAAGGAAAATTTTACAATTTCTTCCTCCACGGCGATCATTACGAAGAACCCGAGGGACGCCTGATCAAGATAGAAGGCACGAGCAAGCCCATTTCGATCTATCATTTCCACTGCCAGCACAACCAGGGCGACTATTATTTCGAGGCCGTGGATGCAAAGCATGTTTCTGTTTACGGCTCCAAGTCGGAGATGATGTATGCCATCGCCTTGTTTCGGGACTGCGATAATGTGCGCTATTTCGGCCATGGGGGCATCGGGGCGCCCGTTCCGGACAATCCACGGGGCATCGACTGGTTTTTTCGCTTTGAAAACACGCCGAACTTTGTTTTTGGAGGATTTGCGCCGCAGTTAAACGCCAAGGGCGGGCACTTGGTCAAGCATCAGGCGCCTTATCATTGCTGGTGGCGCGGGGGGCATGACAATGCCCGTGCCTTGCTGGAAATGCATGATGGCAATTTGATAGAACCACCCAAACTGGCCAATCCCATTCTTTATGTGCGGGGCGAGAACCCCTAAACAAATCCCTTTATGACTCCCCCGGAAATGCGATTTTTCTACGTCAAAATTCGGGCTGAAAATCAAAAAATCCTCAAAAAAAGCATGCCTTTTGTTTTCCGGAATGGTATATTGAAATTTCGTGAATCCTGATGACTTGACTTATGACGTGCAAGACCGGGATGTAATGAGATTTTGAAGGGAGATACAACTGTATCCATGAGTGACCATAAAGAAAAAGAACGCCATGCCATGCCCACGCTGGAGCCGGATGCGCGTCGGAAGAGTTTTAGCGAGGTGGCGCTGGGCTATGACGAAGAAGCGGCTGTAGCCGAAGCAAATCGATGCATCCAGTGCAAAAAGCCCAAGTGCGTCCCAGCCTGTCCCGTTGCTATTGATATACCCCGCTTTATCGGCTTGATCAAGGACCGCAAGTTCATCGAAGCGTATAAGGTCATTCGTGAAACGAACTCTCTGCCCGCTGTCTGTGGCCGGGTTTGCCCCCAGGAGGAGCAGTGCGAAGCAGGATGTATTTTAGGTATCAAGGGCGAACCGGTGGCCATTGGCCGCCTGGAACGCTTTGTTGCCGATTATGCCGCCGCCCATGGCTACGAAGAAGAACCGCCCCAGGTATCCCCGACGGGCAAAAAGGTCGCAATTATCGGAGGTGGTCCCGCCAGCCTCACCTGCGCCGGTGAATGCGCCAAAAAAGGCCACGCCGTCACCATTTTTGAGGCCCTGCACAAGGCCGGAGGCGTTCTCTCTTATGGAATTCCCGAATTTCGCCTGCCCAAGACGATCGTGGACAAGGAAATTGATCAGCTTAAAAAACTCGGCGTCGAAGTCCGCACCAATTATGTTGTTGGGCTGAAGGCAACGGTGCGCGAGTTATTTGAAAAAGGTTATGATGCCATTTTTGTCGGAACCGGCGCGGGACTTCCCAAGTTTCTCAATATTCCCGGTGAGAACCTGTGCGGCGTTTTTTCCGCCAATGAATACCTGACTCGCGTCAACCTGATGAATGCCTACGAATTGGAGCGCGGCAAGACGCCGATTTTCGTTGGAAAGCAAACGGCTGTCCTCGGTGCGGGAAACACGGCCATGGACTCCGCGCGAACGGCTTTGCGACTCGGTTCCGAAAAAGTCACCATCGTCTATCGCCGCACCCGTGAAGAAGTACCCGCCCGGGCCGAAGAAGTGGACCATGCCATGGAAGAAGGCGTTGAATTTCGCTTTCTACGGTCACCCGTCGAAATCATCGGCGATGAAAAGGGATGGGTGCAGTCGATGCGCTGCCAGGTGATGGAACTGGGTGAACCTGATGATTCAGGACGCCGTCGTCCGGTACCTGTCGAGGGGCAGTTGGAAACCATCGAGTGCGACCTGGTGATCAACGCCATCGGCTCCGGGGCGAATCGCCTGCTCTTCAAGACGGCTCCCGAGATCGAACTCAACCGTTGGGGCAACGTGGTGGCCGAAGAAGAAAGTGGCCAGACCAAGGCCCCGGGCGTCTTTGCCGGCGGCGATATCGTCACCGGCGCCGCCACGGTCATCCAGGCCATGGGCGCCGGACGCAGCGCGGCCATGGCTATCGACAATTATCTCAATCAGAAATGACATGGCGCGGAGCCTTTCCCATAAGCAGCAAAGGCTGAAGCAGGAACTGGACAAAATCCGCACGAAGTTCGGACGGCATAATATTTCGCCCGATCCCGTGGAAGTGGTGCATGAATATACAGACCGCGCAGACCGGGAAGTGGTCGGGCTGATTGCCGCCGTTCTGGCCTATGGCAGCGTTTTCCAGATTCTCAAGAGCATTCGACGAATCGTGAAACCACTGGGCAGGCACCCTGCGGAAATGATCGCCGGACTCAGCGATGCCGACGCCATCGAGTTGTGCCGGGGATTTCAATACCGATTCAATACCGAGGTCGATGCGGCGCGTCTTCTGCGCGCCACGGGCGATATATTCCGGAAGTATGGATCTCTGGAAGCCTGTTTCCAGGAGCACGACCAACCCGAATCATCGCACATCGGACCCGGCCTGCTTGGTCTTGTCTCGGCCTTTAAGGAACGTGCTTATCCGGCCCTGGAGAAACATGCCCGACGCCACCAGCTTCGCACGCGCTATGATTACTTTTTTCCCTCGCCCGACTCGGGGAGCGCCTGCAAGCGGCTGAATCTTTTTCTGCGCTGGATGGTTCGGCCTGAAGATGGCGTGGATTTTGGTTTATGGAAGGTCGATCCCGGCAGGTTGGTGATTCCCCTGGATACCCATGTCAGCCGCATCGCGCGGCAGATCGGCCTGAGCAGGCGCAGGCAGGCGGACTGGAAAATGGCGTGTGAGATAACAGATGGGTTGCGGAAGTTTTGCCCGGAAGATCCCTTGCGCTACGACTTTGCCCTGGCGCACCTGGGCATACGGGGGGAGTGCGCCAAATGTGCCGACGCACCCGAAGAGAGCGATTGCGGTTTGGGGGAGTTTTGCGTGGGCCCGATTATTCGTCGCGGGAATCAGGCGGAAGCTCCTTAACCATTTCACGCAGAGCCTTGCCCGGCTTAAAGGCGGCCACCCGCTTGCGCGGAATATGAATGCTCCTGCCCGTCCGCGGGTTCCGACCATTGCGCGCGTCGCGTTCCTTGATATAGAATGTACCAAACCCCACCAGGGAAACCCGTTCGCCCTTTTTGAGGGAATCCTTCAGGCATTCCAGGAAAATCTCCACCGCTTCCACACTTTGTCGGTTCGAGATACCGATTTTATCGGCGAGTTTTGATGCTACTTCGGCTTTTGTCACGGCTCTATCTCCTCAAAGAAATCGAAATTTCTGCTGCACACATATCCCGGCTATCCGAAAACCTTTATAGCCCATAACCATCATGGTGTCAAGCAGGAAGCCCCTATGTTAAGCGATTATAGGCTTCTTCGGGGGGAGACAATGCTCCTGTCCAGCAAACTGCCCGATGCTATTTGAACCACAAGAGTCTCCACTATCGCTTTTCGGCAGGCCCACGCGCCGGTATTAACGGAAAATAAGAATTTCGAGAAAAAATCAAACCGCGCATTTATTGGGGAAAGGTGTGTATTGCCCCAATGGACATCCGGCTTTTTATCCACAGATTACGCAGATTCCCGCAGATGTTGATGCGCCAAAGGTACTCCCACAATTGATTTTCGACTATCCCTATAGGCATTTTTTTCTGGATCAAATAAACCCTCAAAAGGCTTGCAGGTTCGTAGTCAGCCCCGTGAGGGGCGTCGGGTTGAATGAAATCCTCGATTCATTTTGGGGATTCTCATCCGGATCACGGCCCTGACGGGCCTGACTACAAACAAGGATTTAACTGAATCAATAACTCGTCCGGGTTTTGACCCGGGGGCGGAAGTGGGAGATGTCGCGGAGTTGGCGGAAGAGGTGGCGTTCGCGGTCGGTGATGTCGGTGGGGATCATGACCTTGATGCGGACGATTTCATCGCCCCGTCCGCTTTCCTTGACCATGCCGCGCTGGTGGAGGCGGAGTTTGACACCGTTCTGGGTGCAGGGGGGCAGCTTCATCTTGACCTGACCGTCCAGGGTTGGCACGTCCACTTCGCCGCCGAGGACCGCTTCCCATGGCGACACCGGCAGTTCCACATGGATATTGTGGCCTTCGAGATTGAAGACGGGATGGGGCATGACTTTGATCTTGACGTAAAGGTCGCCCGGTTTTGCGCCGTTGCCCGGAACCGTTTCGCCCTGGCCGCTCAGTCGGAGCCGTGTACCGTCGCGCACGGTTCGGGGAATCTTCAGGTCCATCGTTCGCAGCCGCGGGGCCACGCCTTTGCCCTCGCATGTGCCGCACCGGCTCCCGGCAATAAATCCGCTGCCCTGGCAGGCCGTACAGGTCAGGTTCACATGCATGCGCACCTTCTTGGTCACGCCCTGGTGGATGTCTTCCAGACTGACGGGCAGCACGGTCTCCAGGTCCGCCCCACGGGGAGCCGTTCTTTCGGCAGTGGCGGCATTGCGGTTTTTACCGCGTCCGCCAAAGAGCATTTCAAAAAATTCGCTGAATCCGCCGAAACCGCCTTCTTTCGTCGCACGCTGTCCCGTGTGCTGCCGCTGAAAACGCCACTCATTTGGCATCTGGAAATCCATGCCTTCACGGTAGCCCGAGCCCAAGGCGTCGTATTGGCGGCGTTTGCCGGGGTCGGACAGCACGTCATAGGCTTCCTGCACTTCCTTGAATCGCGCCTCGGCAGTGGCGTCGTCGCGGTTCAGGTCCGGATGGTAGCGCCGGGCAAGCTGGCGGTATGCCGACTTGATGGCATCGGCATCGGAACGGCGTTTGACGCCCAATATCTGGTAATAATCCTTGAACTTGACAGACATTACAAAAAGACCGACCTCATGAAATCGGGGTTTTAGCCACCAAACCCGGTGGGCAAAACATTAACCCCACCCTAACAATCCATACTATCGTCATTTTAGCGGGAAATGTCAATCTCTCTTGACTGGAATCCCATCCGGCCTGTTGCTTATTGCTCCTCTTGCAGGGCATCGAGACCGCTTTTTGCGCTCCAGACAAAGGGGCCGTCCGTGTTATGATCTATGGCGGTTCGCAGGATGGTTTCTGCGGCCGCCGCAACGGGTTGTTTCTTGCCCATTTTCAGCGTACTGCATATTTTTCATAATAAGAGACGCGAGGCCCGATCCCTATCCTCAAATCAATACGGGATATCTCACCCGGAAATAGAATGACGACGAATCATGGAGTGCGTCGGCTTGCCGACGCCTTTTTTTCGCGGAATCAATGCAACGAACCAAAGCCCCGCAACAGCAAGGCGAGGGCAAGCCCTCACGATCCAATAGCAAAAGCCAGCCTGTTTCTATCGCGCACAATTTCGGGCTTGCTATTTATCATCACCGCTTTTAGTCTTGTTATTTGAATATATGTGGCCGTCAATTGCAAGGCGGAAAAGCCTTCATGCCGAGCCGAATTCTGGAAGGCGGCACGTTTGATAGAATCGGGGAAATAGCGGCCGGCTTGCCTTCTTTTTTTGCAGAAAAAGGGTTGACACAAGCATTTCGGGCCTATATATTCATTCGCTGCCTGCTCTATCAGGTGCGACTATGGCCTGTGGCCGATGCTCCCTTGGGGGCTGAACAATAAAAAATATGGATATGAGACCAGGAACACAATGAATTACACCGGACCCAAAGTCAGACTTTCCCGCAAACTCGGTACCGCACTTACTCCGAAAGCCGAGCGCATCATGCAAAAACGGAGCAACCCGCCCGGCCAGCATGGCGGTGGTCCCCGCGGACGTAAAGTCTCTGTTTACAAGCGTCAGCTGATGGAAAAACAGCTGCTGCGGCATTTCTACAATGTCCACGAACGCCAGCTGCGCAATGTTTTTGCCAAGGCGGCTCAGTTGAATGTAAACACGGCGGATGCCATGATTTCATTGCTCGAAACACGTCTGGATGCCGTGGTTGCCCGCGGTGGACTGGCCCGGACCATCTTCGCGGCCCGTCAGTATGTGTCCCATGGCCATATCGAGATCAATGGCAAAAAAGTGGACGTGCCTTCGGCCCGTGTCAAAATCGGCGATGTCGTTTCCGTGCGCGAAAAAAGCAAGGAAAAGAAATGCTTTCAGGAAGCCCTGGAATCAGCCGCCAACACGCCTCCTTACGTGGAACTGGACAAAGAAAAAATGACCGTCACCCTGAAGTCCGATCCCAAGCGCGAAGACGTGCCGGTGATCCAGAACAGTGACGTTTCCCTGGTCGTTGAGTATTACGCCCGGTAATCTGCTAAAATATACGACTTTCAAAGGGCTCGTCTTCGGACGGGCCTTTTTTATTGGCCTGGGGAGCGGAAATGGATTGTCAGGCGCTGGCGGGCTTGCTACATTTTTCATACACAGACCGGCTCGTTCAGGCACTGGCCGGCTGCATCAATCATAAAGGTTCGAAAAGGAATCGATCATGTCGTTTTGGCAGCCATTTCGTCTGGGTATTGAAGAATTGCGCAGCCGTTGGAAGAACTGGCTCGATGAAAAATCCGAAGAACGTATCCTGCGCCAGAAAGCGAAGGAGCGCCCCTGGGGGCTTTATGTCTGTGTGCTCCTCATGCTGCTGGTGGCGATTCTCTATGCGGTGCTGCGGATCAGTGAAATCTCCACAGCCCATGTGGATCTGGGTGATGGGAACTACCTCTATACGGCGGGACGCATTGCCGACGGCCTGACGATCTATGAAGATTTTCTCTCGCCCCAGCCGCCCATGCACCCGATTACGGGCTCCGTCGTCATTCGTTTGGGACGCTGGATTGAATCACGCATGGCGAACGCCGCCCTGCTGGAGGTACCGCCGCCGCTGGTTGCGGTCCGGATATATACGCTTCTGATCCGCCTTGGCGCGGCTTTTTTCGTTTTTCTGATTGCCCGGCGCGTCAGCCAGAGCATGGTGGGTGGTGTATTGGCTTTTGCCATCTTTCTTTTTCTGCCTATTGGATATTACTGGAGCCAGGGCTACCAGTCGGAAAATCTCGAGATTTTGTTTTTGATGGTGGCGCTTTATCTGTTTTTGCGATTGCGGCCGGTTTCGATGGTCTTTGCCGGCCTGCTCATGGCGCTGGCCGTGCTCACCAACATGACGGCTGCTCCCTATGCGCTGGCTTTGCTGGTGTATCTGGCCGTGCGCCATGCCGGGCAGGGCGGACGCGAGGGACGCATCCTCACGCTTTGCTACGTGCTGCCCCTGGCGCTGATGTGGGGGATCGTGGCGATGGGGCTGGAATGGAGCACAGACGCTTTCTTTCGCAATACGATCACCAACCAGGTCACGTCCTATCCCGAAGAAGGCTTCTGGGGTTATGGTTTTCCCAAATTGCTCAGCCAGAGTTTGAACGTACTATCTCTGGAAGCGGGCATCATTGCCCTGTGCCTGCTGGGGATATCCCTGTATAACCGCATGGATACAAGGCAGGAGCGGGAATTTCTGGTCTGGTACGCCCTGGTGCTGCTGCTGTCGATTGTATTCGTGACCAAGGGCGGCACGATGGATTACATCTTCACCATCGGCGAACCGGTGGTCGCGATTTTCGCGGCTTATTACCTGGTCCATTTTTTCTATCCCGCCACTTTGAAGCGCTTCTTTCGCAAAAATGTTTTTCAGGATACTTCCATCGTCCCCCAGGTCGCTTTCTTTCTGATTCTTGTCTTTGTCATTGGCTGGCCGGGGATCCGCTTCAATATGACGGTGCATTCGCTGGACCAGACGGAGCAGAAACCTGATGGCGCGCAGCGGCTTGTTTATATGATCGAGCAGCGCAGTGAGGCGGATGAGCCTGTTCTCGCACCGCCCTATTACGCCTTTCTGGCAAACCGGAAATTGTACGAAGAATATGCCGAGCTCTTTCTCTGGACCACCAAGTACTGGCAGGAGCGCAAGGCCGGAACGGTGGGGGAGGGGGTGCTGAAGGTGCGGTCGATCCAGAAGGCGTTGATAAACCGGCAGATTCCGGTGGTGGTTGCAAACAGCGGTGGCAATCTGCTGCTGTCATCGCCGGAGGTGCGCCAGGCGATCGAGCAGTTCTACAAACCCCTGCTGAAGCCCGACCAGATCATGCAAACCCGCAATGCCCGCTACCAGGTTTACGTGCCCAAGACCGATGCCGAGATGGAAGGCAAGGACGACGAAGACAAAAAAAGCCCCGGACCCAAGGTCGATTTCATCTGGCCAGAAGATTCCCGGCAATGAGCGGTGGAGATATTATCCAGTAATAGGAAGCTATAGTTTTCTCAAAAAGTCTTTCTACCATTTTTGAGAATGGATCGGGCCTTCAGCCCTCTCTTCTTTTTTCTTCGCACGACTTGGGGTTGAAACCTCAGGCTATTATGGGGCGCGCCTTTGGCGCTTTACCATCTGC
>CAYWYC010000103.1:0-13412 GCA_964462565.1 uncultured Candidatus Sumerlaeota bacterium
CCGGCGAAGGCGACATGGATTTGCAGGCCTATATCAGCAGATTGCATGAAGTCGGCTATACGGGTGGTCTGGCGCTGGATCTCTATAAGGTGGACTATGCCGGAGTGGCTCCGGACTGTATTGCCTACTTACAGGAGCGGATCGAAAAGGCACAGGGCTCCTGCTAAGGAAGACGGTCGAACTCTTGAAGAGGCGGTGAGGGAATAAGCGTCACATTATTCCGTCTCGATGACGCGGACGGGTTTCATTCCGAGGGCTTTTTTGATGTCGGCGACGATCATGTAGAGACTGGGGGTGACGACCAGGGTCAGGACGGTGGAGGTCATGAGTCCGAAGGCGAGGCTGATGGCCATGGGAAGCAGGAATTGCGCCTGCATGGACCGTTCGAGCAGCATGGGGAGCAGTCCGGCGATTGTTGTCATGGAAGTCAGGATAATTGCCCGGAAGCGTGCCTTGCCGGATGCCACCACCGCCTCAAAAACATCCATGCCTTCTTCGACGCGGCGATTGATAAAATCAATCAGCACCAGGGAATCATTGATTACAATGCCCGCCAGCGCCACCATTCCAAACAGGCTCATGAGCGAGAGATTCGTACCGAAAAGCAGGTGACCCAGCACGGCCCCTGTCAGCGAGACGGGAATGGCGAACATGATGATGACGGGCTGTATATAGGATCGGAATTGTCCGGCCAGCAAACAGAAAATGGCAATCAGGGCAAACTGGAATCCCCGCACCAGGCTTCCCACTGACTCGCGTGTTGTCTTGGCCTGGCCCTCCAGGTCAAACTGGACGCCCTGGTATTGCTTCACCAAGCCGGGCAGAAAAGGCATTTCCTTTTCGTTCTTTTCGCCATTATTTCCACGCGAATTTTCTGCCGATCCCTTTGTGAGGCTGTTCAAAATCTCTCGCGCGTTGGCGACGGCTTCGTCGATGTCGGCGGTTACGGTAATAGCGCGTTTACCATCGGCGCGCTGGATGGTGGAGTATCCTCGGGCAAACTCGATGTTGGCCACTTCCGCCAGAGGAACTTCTTCGCCACGGGTGGTACGGATGCGGATTGCTTCCATTTGCGATACGGTTCGCCTCTCGGGCCAGGTATAGCGGACCATGACTTCCACTTCGTTTTTTCCGCGTTGAATGCGCTGGGCCTCGGCGCCATAAAATCCATGGCGAACCTGCCGCGCGATATCGCCCAGTGTCAGCTCATGGATTTGGGCAGCCGGTTTTGCCGTCAGGGTGATTTCCCATTTTCCCGGTGAAAAATCATCGGTGATGTCAAAAACGCCCTGATAGGTCGCCAGTTTATCCTTTAGTTTGTCCGCCGCCTTCTCAAGCGTATCCAGATCATTCCCCAGCAGGCGCACGGCAATGGGTTTTCCACCGGGGCCCGCCTGTGCGCCCTGGAAGGTCAGTTTTTCGGTACCGGGAATGACTCCCGTTTCCTCACGCCAGAGATCCAGAATTTCATTGGAAGATATGTCGCGGTATTCCGTCGGCATGAGTTGGACAAAAACCTGGCCCAAATGGCCTCCCTGACTTCCAGCCTCCGCCCCCCGCCGCATGGTTTCTCCGACAAAGGACATAATCGAGCACACCAGGCAGTTACCCTTCTTCAATTCCTCCGGGTCCAGTTTGTCCTTCAATTTCTCTGCAACACGCTGAACAGCCTCTTCCATTTGGCGAATCGCGTCTTCCGTTACTTCCACGGGGGTGCCTTCGGGGAAAGACACCGTGGCGTCGATATAGTCGGAGTCGAATTTTGGAAAGACAGTAAATTGCACGCGCCCCCCAAGAAACAAGCCGATGCTCAGAGCGATCAGGCCTATGGATAAAAAGAGGGTGACATATCTCCAGGCGAGCGCCGGTCTCAAAAGATAGGGGCCATAAAAACGATCAATCATTTTGTTGATCATCCTGGAACGCCAGCCTTCCTGTTCGTTTTTACGGTGCACGGCGCCCTGCAGGGAATGGCAAAGATGAGACGGCAGAATCAGGAAGGCTTCGAGCAGGGAAACCCCGAGTGTGCAGATAACGACCACAGGCATGATAAAGATAAACTTGCCCATGATTCCAGTGACGAACAGCATTGGCGAGAAAGCGACCATTGTCGTAAGGACGGCGATAGAAACGGGCAGGGCTACCTCACTTGTGCCCTCGACGGTGGCCTTGAAGGGAGAAGCGCCATGCCGGAAATGCGAATGGATGTTTTCCCCGACGATAATGGCGTCGTCCACCACGATACCCAACACCATGATAAAGGCAAAGAGCGAGATCATATTGATCGTGCCATCGAATGCTTTGAGCAGAATAAAGGCCCCCATGAAAGAAATGGGAATGCCCATGCCCACCCAGAATGCCAGCCTCCAGCGCAGAAACAAACCCAGCACCAGGAAGACCAGTATCAGGCCCTGGATGCCGTTGCGCACAAGCAGGCTGATGCGGTCGCGAACCAGGACGGAAGAATCGAAAGCCGCGTCAATCCCAAGCCCCCGCGCTTTCAGTTCCGGCTTCTTTTCTTCCACATATTTCTTCACGCGATCAACAACGGTGATAATGTCCTGGGTTTCCGTGGTTTCCACGGCGATGATGTTGGCGCGTTTTCCCGCATAGCGCGAGTAGCGGTCCGTCTCCTCAAAGCCATCGATGATGTCCGCTACGTCGCGCAGCCGAATAATGGCTCCGTCATTTCGCGAGAGAATCGGGATCATGCCGAACTCGCGGCCCGTATATCGTTGTCCCTTGGCGCGAACCACGATTTCTCCCTGGGGAGTGCGGATTTTGCCGGCGGGAAGATCCATGCTTCCCCGGGCTATTTCCGCCGAAACCGTTTCAAAGGTCAGACCATATCGGCGCAGGTCTTCTTCACGAAATTCGACCGATATTTCGTATTCCCGCGCCCCGACCAGATTAGTCATCGTGACTTCGTCGGTGTCTTTCAGTTCTTGCTCGACTTCTTCCGCTGTCTGTCGCAAAACCTTTTCTGAGGCATCGCCATAAACGGGAACAGAAATCGCCGTATTACGTATCTTAACGCTAGTGATAATCGGTTTTTCCGATTCCTGGGGAAAAGCGTCGATCCCATCCACCTCGTTTTTGATGTCATTATACACACTGATCGTATTGGCCGAAGTTTCCAGTTCCACCATGACCACACCGGCCCCTTCACGAGCCGTCGAGGTGATTTCCTTTAGCCCTTCCACGCCGTCCAGCTGTTCTTCGATCTTCAGGCAGATGCCTTCTTCCACCTCTTCGGGGCTGGCGCCGGGATACGGAACGGTTACCACTATCATATCCAGGGCGAACTGTGGAAACATTTCGCGTTGCGTGTATTTCAGCGACATAAGGCCGCCCAGCAAAATCAAAAACATGAGCACGTTGGCCGCGACAGGAGAACTGGCCGACCATTTCGCGAGAGCCTTCATGGTTGGATTGCTCCTGTTGTTTCGGGGTCTTCAGTCCGGGACGTTTCTTCCGATGATTCCACCAAGGGAGGTTCTCCCTCCCGGACTTGAAGCAGCATGCCATCGACAGGCATCCCGATGGGGGAGGCCACTATCTTGTCACCCGCCTCAATATCGGCACCGATCAGCGCCAGGTCGCCCATGTAACGCAGCACTTCGACGTCCTGGATATGCAGTTTATCCTCACGCGCGATATAGACGGTGGACTTGGGGGTGACGAGACCGCGCGGAATCGCGCTGACATTCTGCAACTTGCGTCCTTCAATAATGATATCCAGGAAAAGCCCCGGAATAAAGGGCGGAGCCATGGCGTTATTTCGCGGGCCGCCGTTAATCAACTTGCCGGCAAAATCCCGAACTTCTATGGTCACTCCACTCATGCGGGTCGTGGCGTCAATTTCGCTGTCTATCCGCGTCACCCGTCCTGTCCATTCAAAGATCTGCCCCGCCGTCTTCAGGCGCAACCGCGCCGTAGGCGCTTCCGATTCGGGAACCCGACCATTTTGCAGATTTTCCGCGTCGATGCCGAGCCAGACAATATCTGAAACCGGGAGTCGGCAGGGGACTTCCATGGTGCTCGAGTCATATATTCGGCCAAGGGTCTTTCCTGGATTCGCGTATTCTCCAAGTTCCACCATCCGCATGAGCGCCCGGCCGTCGAAAGGGGAGCGGATGGTCGTATTTTCGAGATTAATTTTGGCTTCCTTCAGCTGAACCTCGATAGATTCGATATTCTGCTTCAGCGCTTTCTCGCGCACATCCAGAAGTTTCAGATTATTTTGCAGGTTCAGCACCTGGGCCTGACTGTTCAACCAGTCGCTTTCGGCTTTGTCTCGCGCGGCTTCCGAGCCTGTCTGGGTTTGCAGCAAGGTCTTGGCCCGTTCGAACGAACGCTTTGCGAGTGCTTCTCTCTGCCTGGACAGGTCCAGGTCGGCCTTCATGTTTTCGCGCTGCAGGTTCAACTCCTCCAGGTCGATTTCCGCCTTTCCCAGCTGCGTCTGAATCCGCTGCACCGCCAGTTCATAGTTTTCGGGATCCTGTTTGGTGAGGACCATGCCTTTCCGGATGATGCCGCCGCTTCGCAGTTCGGGAGCGATAAAAACCATATCGCCCGCCACCTGGGCCACCAGCTGGGTCAGGGTCCTGGGCTGGGCGGTTCCCGTCGCCTCCAGTAGGACCTGCATGTCCTGCTTTTCAGCGGTAATGACCTGGACCGGCAGTCCCTTGTTTTCGGCTTCCCGCTCGGAGGGCTTCGACTTTGTTATTACCAGGATGGATATAAAAAGAAGGGACAACGCCACAATGGTGAGACAGATTCCGATAGTGATGAGAACTTTTTTCCACATAATACATCCCTTCCGGCAAGTCATTTCAATCTTGAGAGTGATTATAGCGGAGTCCCAGGGCTCATTCGAGTAAAAATATCGTGAGTATGTCTCCTTGCGGTCCGGTTAGGTTCTTTATGGCTTGTCGGGGACAATGCCGGACTTGCCGGTGAGAAAATCATAATAGGCCTTGGCCATAAGGGCGTGCCCTTTAATATTGGGATGGTTGTCAATGATCGAAAGATAATTTTTCAGTTGGAAGACGGCATCGGGGGTTTTGGTATAGGGAATGTTATGCGCTTGCAGAATCGGCTTCATGGCTGACTTGAAATAACTATCGTCGCTCAGGTCCACCAATTCATGCAGGACGACGGCGAGTTCGATATCCCGCTCCTTGCAGTCGGCTATCAGGTCCAGCAGGGCCGCCTTCTGGTCCTGCCATTGTGGCGATTCTTCGACAAAAGAATTTTTAATCGTCCCCGATGCCCGCATACCCGCGATGTGATGCTGAACCGAAATGAGCAGGTAGGATTGCCGGATGATTGCCCTTTTCCATTCGCTCAGCTTGGCGCCGATTCGGGCCAGACCCTTGGGTTCGGGCGCAGGCTGAAACATGTGGGGCATCAGTTTTTCCTTGGGTACATCACTCCGGCCCCAATAGTTGGCGATGACGTCGTTCGGCAATATCAGGAGCAGGATCGCGTCGGGCTCGAGCTCAAAGCCCCGCTTCTTCATGTATTCATATTCATTGCGCGTGTTCCAGCCGAGTATGCCAATCGGAATGACCCGCCAGTTTCGATTCGCTTCCCGAAGTTTTTGCTGGATCAGCGACCAGAAAGTCTTGTCCTCGTCCACGCCCCAACTGAATACGATGCTGTCGCCCAGAATAATCAGGCGCTTTTCGTCAGGGGCTTTCTGGGCAGGAATGTCTGGGCCGCGAAAGCCTTCATTATTGATTCGATAATCGGCTCCCTGGGATCGACCTTTCGTATTTGGCGGATGGATCATGCCGAAATCGGGATCGGGAACCGTATGGCGAAAGTGGACTTCGATTTCGCGATGATAAACCGCACCCAGGGGATCGAATATGCGAAACAATGCTTCCAGTGCAAGGAGACTGAATACCAGACTTCCCAAAACAAGGCCGGCACGCTTCGTCCATTTTGATTTCAGGATTTTCATAAAGAGGGAATGATGATTCTCCATAGATAACTTCATTTCTCTGGCAATATCCGCAAATTCAAAGTGCCCGCGTATTTTAAGAAGGCGCAGAGATATTGTCAATTCGATTTGCTTGAATCAGACCTTGAAAATCCGGGGCCCATATCATCTAATGAGGCAGATGAACAATTTGCCGAAAGAATGGAGAAGTATCTGACTATGTTTATTGGAACCACCGCCATGTCTGCCGAACTCATGCAAACCGGAGTCGAAGTCGCCTTCGACGAGATGCAGGAAATTGCCGGGATAAATTCGGTCCTTATCTTTGCCCACGATTGCGCCGCCTATATGTACCGCCGCAAGCACAATATCGACGAGGCCAGTGGAAAGGTCATCGACGAAATCCACGTACGCACCGATCCGTCCTACTATGAGGGGCTGCCCTATCAGATCAAGCGCATGGAAGATTCCGCCTTTGGCGATCGCGATGTTTTGGACGACGCCATCGCCGCCGCCGAAAGCCGCAACATGGATATCTACGCGCGTATCCTCGAGGCCTTCACGATCACCGACTACACGGAAGGGCTCCACAAAGTCGAGGAAGTTGATGAAGAAGGCAATCCCACTAACAAGCCCTGCCTGAATCATCCCGACTATCTGCGCTTCGTGCTGGCCGAATGGGAGGACGTCATTCGCCTGCATCCCGGCCTGAAGGGCATCAAGTATGGTCAGGAAAGGGGAGGCCCCCTGGGCGAGGTTTTGAACGGGGGGACGGCACAATGTTTCTGCGAGCATTGCCAGAAAAAAGCCAAAGACCAGTACGGCTTTGACCTGGATCGCACCCGACCCGGCTGGAAGGCTCTCAAGGAACTGGCCCAGTCCGCCCTGGATGGCGAAGCGCGTCCGGCAGACGGTTGGATGGCGTCGGTCCTGCGAATCTGGATGCGCTATCCTGAAATCCTGGCCCATACCCGCATGTGGCAGGAATCCCGCGAGGACCATCGCCGTGAGATTTACAAACTTGGCAAAAGCATCAATCCCGAACTAGAGATTGGTTGGCACATTGACCACCATTGGTGCTGGTCGCTTTTCGGACGCGCCGCGCTCGACTTTGCCGACATGGCGCCGCACTCGGACTGGCTGAGCATCGCGCTTTATTTCGACGCTGCCGGACGCCGGATGGCCGGGCATTTTGACGGGGGTATCGCCCATTGTTTTCTCGGTGACCTGCCCAAGGATATGGCCCTTGATGTCTATCGCTATTTTGCCGGACAGAATCCCGAAAAGGAGCCTTCCCTGGAAGCGATGAAAAACGAAGCGCCCCTCAGCGCTGATCATGTCTATGCCGAAACCAAACGCGCCGTGGATCGTGTCAAAGGCAAGTGCAAGATTTATCCCCGCGTTGGATTCGATCTTCCCATGTACAATTGCGGCACTACTTCCAAACAGGTCGAAGAAGCCGTCACTGCCGCGCTCAAGGCCGGTCCCGATGGCATCTTCCTCACGCGTGAATATTTTGAAGTGGACAAAGACCACCTGCGCGCCGCGGCTAAAGCGATCCAGGCATTCACCTGATCGCTTTGCCATCACATCGTACCGCCGGCATCTTGCGGTCCATCGTACCGCCGGCATCTTGCCGGTCCATCGTACCGCCGGCATCTTGCCGGCACAAATCGTACCGCCGGCATCTTGCCGGTCCATCGTACCGCCGGCATCTTGCCGGCACAAAGGGCTTCTGGCGAATAAGCGCGTCAGAAGCCTTTTTGATTTGAATAAACGGGAAAAAGTTTTTGTTGTGGAATCTGGGACTGTGGTCGGGCTGGTATATGTCGCGCTATAGACCAGCCTTGATACGAAGAAACTTCGAGGACCTTTGTAAGGGGATGCAGGATTTACAAAGTCACCCCCGTTTTCCAGATTGCGATATCCCGATAGTTCCGTTTTTCATTTTGCGTTTTGCAAGTTCCTGACGACACATCTATCACAATACGTACCAATTCTTTCGCCAGTTGATTCATGCCTTCGCCACTCAGCAGGCGTCCCGCGTCAAAGTCGATCCATCCCGGCTTGCCCTGCGCCAGGCGGCTGTTGGAGGCGATTTTGATCGTCGGCACGGGACAGCCCAGCGGCGTACCGCGGCCTGTCGTAAAAAGTACGATATGCGCACCGGCGGTGGCCATGTTTGTCGTCGAGACAATATCATTGCCTGGACCGTTGAGCAGATTCAGCCCCGGCCTCAGTCCCGAGTTCCCATAGCCCAACACGCCCGTTACCATTCCCGAACCGCCTTTTTGCACGCAGCCGATTGATTTTTCCTCCAGCGTTGTGATGCCGCCTTCCCGATTTCCCGGTGAGGGATTTTCGTACACGGGTTCGTTATGGCGGATATAATAATTCTTGAATTCCTGGATCATACTTACGGCTGCATCAAAGACTTTCCGACTGGCGCAGCGCTCCAGCAGAATCTGTTCCGCGCCAAACATTTCCGGCACTTCCGTCAGCACACAGGCCGCACCCGCATCCACCAGCATGTCTGCCGCCGCACCGACCACCGGATTTGCCGTGATGCCTGAAAAGGCGTCGGAACCCCCGCATTTCAAGCCGATCTTCAACTTTGAAATCGGGACCGGCTCCCGATGAAAATCCGCCGCCTGCGCCGCCAGTTCTTCCAGCATTTCCATGCCGCTCTCGATCTCGTCGGCCACGTCCTGCGCGACCATAAAGCGGCACTTCTGCGCCATCCAATCGGCGGAGTCGTCAGCACTGAAGATCAGTTTGCGAAAAGCTTCGATCTGATTATTCTCACATCCCAGCCCCAGTACCAGGCACCCCGCCGCGTTCGGATGCCTTGCCAGGCCAGCCAGAATCTTGCGCGTGTTCTCATGGTCGCCGCCAAGCTGCGAACAGCCGAAGGGGTGGCCAAAGGCATAGACGCCTTCCACGTTATCCGGAAGTCCTTGCGCGCTCAATCGCCGCGCCAGTTCCTCCGCGGTGCGATTCACGCAGCCCACCGTCGGGATGATCCAGATTTCGTTCCGCACGCCCACACTGCCGTCGGGTCGTACAAAGCCCTGGAAATGATCGGGCAAATCCAACCCATCACACCGGCCCGGGATATTCTTTCCGGCCTCAGCGTATTCAAAATTCGCCATCTCGGCAAGGCCGCTTTCCATATTATGCGAATGCACCCATTCGCCCGCCGTGATCGCACTGGAAGCCCGGCCAATCGGAAAGCCGTATTTAAGAACCGGTTCTCCCTTGCCGATGTCGCGCAGCGCCATTTTGTGTCCCGGAGCAATATCATCATGGGCCAGAAGTTTGGTATTGGCATCAACCCGCACCATTTCTCCATGCCCAATCGCCCGCAAAGCCACGGCCACATTATCGTTCGCATGTATTTTCAGAATCTTCATTTTCTGGTCATTCATCATCTCTTCCACCTCAGAGTTTCTATAGCGAATATAGAAAGTCTTGCTGCGATTTATGAATATGGTTCGGGCCTTCAGCCCTCTCTTCTTTTTCTTCGTCCGACCTGGGGTTAAAACCCCAGGCTCATATGGGACGCGCCTTTGGCGCTTTATCATCCGCGTAATCCGCGGATAAAAAGCCACATATCCGAGGCGGCCTTAACATACGAAAGACTTCAGAGAACGACACTACAGTAATATATTTATTTCGCCTTCAGCCTGCTTCAGCAGGCTCTTGTTTGCCCCCGGCTTCCGCCGGAGGGACCACAGTGCATAAATGAAATACAGCGCGCTTTAGCGTGCTTTCCAGAGCCTATGCTATGTCTGCTCTTCCTTCAGAAGTTCCTCCAGAGCCTTCCGCATGCCACGATGCTCGATTGCTTCCAATGCCGTTGTCACGATGTTCGCCAATCCCGGCACCCGGTTCAGGTCCCGATCCCAAAAGTCTTTCCGGGACAAAACCTGATTCACCAGTCGGCCAATATCATCGCCATGCTCATCCCAGACTTCCGCAAAAAACTCCAGCACGTCCTCGTCATCGCGAATCGGGTAGGCTTCTGCTTCACGCGACCCGCTCATCTTGCCATCGGAAAAAGTTCCGCGATAAAATCGAATCAGCGCGGCCAGCGAAATTGCCAAATCCTTCGGACATTTTCCAAAGCGATCCACTCCATCCAAGAGCGACGGCAGGACGCGTACCTTCCATTTGGAAACCGAATTCAGCGAGATCGATAACAATTCATGGCGGATAAAGGGATTCTGGAAGCGCTCCATCACCGATTCGGCATAGGCCCGCGCCGCGTCGCTGTCCATGTGGAGCACCGGCAGAATTTCGTCAAAGACATTCCGCCGCACATAGGCTCCCAGCAATTCGTCATCCATCATCTCGCCGACCGTATCCAGGCCTGCCAGAAAGGCCGCCAGTACCGACGACGTATGCGCTCCGTTCAATACCCTTACCTTTTGCGTGCGCCAGGGGGTCAAGTCATCCGTCAGAACCACGTTCAGCCCCAGACGATGAAAAGGAATTTCCGCCGCCACCGACTCCGGCGCCTCGATCACCCAAAGCAGATAAGGCTCACTCGTCACCAGCAGCCGATCCTCATAGCCCAAGGTCGCCTGGATCGCCTCGATTTCATCCGATGGATAACCGGGCACAATCCGATCCACCAACGTATTGCAGAAGACGTTTGCCTCGCTAAGCCACTCCGCAAAGGCGTCGCCCAGTTTCCAGTCATCTGCGTATTTCATCACGCAGTCCCGCAACTTTGCGCCGTTGTTCTCGATCAGTTCACAAGGCAGGACAATGAAGCCCTTTTCTTTATCCTCATTAAAGTGCGCAAAACGTCGGTGCAAAAAGACCGTTAATTTCGCCGGAAAGCTCGACGGCGCTTGTCCCGAATCGGGCTGTTTTTCCGGCGTGTAAACAATCCCTGCTTCCGTCGTATTCGAGATAATAAAGCGCAGTGCTTCCTGCTCCGCCGCTTTCAGATAAGCATCCCATTCCGTGCGGCATTTAATACTCCGGCTGATCGATCCCACCAAGTGCCGCCGCTCCACGGTTTCACCGTTTTCCATGCCCCGGACCAGAAGCGTAAAGAGGCCGTCCTGATCATTGATCAGGTCATCATCCCCCCGGGAAACCGGACGCGCCACGAGCACGCTTCCGTCGAATCCGCAACGTTCATTCGCCACATCCACCATCCAGTCGGCAAAGGCCCGCAGAAAGTTTCCGCCGCCAAACTGCAGGACCCTTTCAGGTGAACGACGGTCCGGATCGGGCAATGTCTCCTGATCAAAGAGTTCGCCGTCGATCTTCTTTTCGCGCAACAGTTCCGCTCGTAAGCGTTCCATATTTACTCGCCTTCCTCAGTTTTCCAGATACACATTATCCGCGATCAACGCCTTGCGCAGATCTCCATAATCAAGTTCCCGCGTCGTGCAGCCCTTATCCGCACAAAGAGCCGCCGCCGTTCCCGCGGCCTGGCCCTGGATCATGCAGGATACCGTATTTCGCGTGGACATGTGCGCCTCGTGGTCCGACGTAATCATCATGCCGCCCACCAGCAGATTGTCCATCGCCTTCGGACGCAAGGCCCGGTAGGGAATACCATAGGATCCGCCATTCTTGATCTTCAGTCGAGGCGCAAAGTCATGAAAGCCATAGGTCGCCACATCATCATCAAAATGGATTCCATCCAACACGTCACGGGGCGAAATATCGTAATCGCATTCGATGCAGCGTCCCCGCCGAATACAAAGTGATGGACTCGTCCGCGCGATAAAGGCTTTTTCCGCGCCCGGAATATGCTTCCGGATTATTTCGACGGCCCGATACTGCCGACGTCGCAATTCCAGTTCCGTCCGCGTTACATCGGCCCGGTTCAATGGGCTGCCTTCCAGTTTCACATTCAACTTCACGAACATAAAGTATCCGTCATGGGTCGTCGTAATTACCAGCGCCATGCCGTTCGACCGCGCGTCCATCACAAAATCCTCCGGCAGTTTCGAGCCGATGCCATCGAGCCGTACAATCTTGCCGTCCTCTCCGTCGCGCACTCCGAGCGAGTATTGATAGACGGCGTCATGCTTTTTCAGGTATTGATAATAGGCCTCCACATCCACGCCGCCGACCCCCATCGAATTCGCCACGGCATAATCGTTCGGGTCCGTGTAAGAAGCTCCGGCGGCGCCCGCCAGGTCGCCATAGCCCGTCGTATCGATATATTGCTTCGCGCGAATCTCTTCCGCGCCCGACCGCCCGTGCGTGCTTGCCGATTCAATGCGTCCGCCTTCGGCCCTGGCCCCTGTGAGCCAGCTGTTCAGCCAGACATCCACCCCGGCTTCTTCGAGCACCTCAAAGGCCGCCAACTTGTAAATCTCCGTATCGATTGCCGTGCATACCGAGTCATAATCATAGCCGACCATCGTCTCGGCATGACCACTGCAACCGCCCATCGCCATGAGCCGTTCGATGAATTCCTCCGGCATGCCATGGACCAGCTGCTTCTTTTCCACTCCCGGAAAGGCCTTCCACAGATTATAAAAGCTATGCAGCGCCGTACCGCCTTCCACGGCGATTCCGCCCAGGTAGCCCTTCGATTCCACGAGCACCGTCTTCGCGCCATTTCGCGCCGCCGCCAGCGCCGCAAAAACCCCCGCCGTACCACCGCCAGCCACCAGCACATCGCATTCCGTCATATTTGCCATAAGAGAACTCCTCAGAGAATGTGCCTGTAATATACATATAAAATAAGCCAAAGCAAGCAGGATCAAGGCGACCGGGCCACCCATCCACAAAAGCCTGTCATTTATCCCAAATAGGGCTTGCAAAATGTCATCGCATGCCTATAATGATAAATCCTCTGGCAAATAGCCGGAGCCAAAGCGGGAAAACGCCCTGTTTTCTCGCCTCCTGTGCGGAGAGGTGACCGAGTGGTCGAAGGTGCGCGCCTGGAGAGCGCGTGTGCCCCCGTGGTACCGTGGGTTCGAATCCCACCCTCTCCGCCATGTTTTTCAAAACCCCAGCCCAATCTGCTCTTCATTATCGTACCGAACCTTTTTTATCCAACACAACCCTGCATGAATTCAATTCGTAAGTTCAACTTTTAAGGCTTAATAAAGTAGGCAAGGTGTTACTCTTTATCCGTGAATTCAAGTTCGCCAAAAAAATCCAAAAAAACACTTGAAGGCTCTGACCAAAATAAGTAAGATCATCAACTCTGTGGGGCAACAAAGCACCTCGCCCCACCTTGCTCCGGCGTAGCGCAATCGGTAGCGCGACGGACTGTTAATCCGCAGGTTGTAGGTTCGAGTCCTACCGCCGGAGCCACTGAAAATAGAGGACTTACGTCCATTCGCTCAAATCTCGAAGCCCTCATATCACACAAATATCACACAAACAGGCAAAAAATCCCCCAGCCATAGGATCAGGTGTCGGAAACAAGAAAATAATATCGCGCCTGTGCTCTCATGCGCCTGCATTCAATCCTGAA
>CAYWYC010000104.1:0-13287 GCA_964462565.1 uncultured Candidatus Sumerlaeota bacterium
ATCGCTCATTCGCCTTATAGTTCGGGGCGTCTTTGGTCATGGTGATGTCGTGGGGGTGGCTTTCGCGGACGCCGGCTCCGGTGATTTGCTTGAAGCGGGCGCGGTCCTTGAGTTCGGAAATGGTGCGACAGCCGTTGTAGCCCATGGACTGGCGCAGGCCGCCGATAAACTGTGACATTACCAGATCCACCGGTCCGGCATAGGGCAGCATGCCTTCGATGCCTTCGGGCACCATCTTCTGCACTTCCACACCGCTCTGGCCGTATCGGTCGGCGCTGCCGAATCGCTGGGTCATGGCTTCCATCGATCCCATGCCGCGATAGATCACATACTGCCTGCCGTGATAGAGCACGCGTTCGCCGGGGCTTTCGTCGGTTCCGGCAAGCACGCCGCCCATCATGACGCAATCGGCCCCTGCAGCGAGGGCCTTGGGGACGTCGCCGCTGTAGCGGATGCCGCCGTCGGCAATCAGACCGACACCGGTTCCGCGCAGTTCTTTGGCGCATTCATAAACGGCGCTCAACTGCGGCACGCCCACGCCGGCCACGACGCGCGTTGTGCAGATGCTTCCGGGGCCAACGCCGACCTTCACGCCATCCGCCCCCGCATCGGCCAGTGCGCGCGCGCCTTCCGGTGCGGCCACATTGCCGGCGATCACATCTACCTGCGGATAATGCTGCTTGATCCACTTGACCATATCGATCACGCCCTTGGAATGGCCGTGCGCCGTATCCACCACCAGCACGTCCACGTCGGTTTCCATGAGGCATTCCACGCGCTCGAAGGTGTTCGGCCCCACCGCCGCACCGCAGCGCAGGCGATGGTCTTCGTCGCGATTATAAAAGGGATGGTTGCCCTTCAGGATATCTTCCACGTCCTTGTAGCAATACATACCCTCGAAAACGCCGGAGTCATCGATAATCGGCAGCACGTTGATTTTCTCGCGGTGCATAATGTCGCGGGCTTCGTCAATCGTTGTGTTGATGGGGCCGGTTTTGACATCACGGATCATGATATCGCCAAGTTTTATCGAAGGGTCGCTGCAGTATTTGAATTCGCGCCGCGTGACCATGCCGATGAGTTTTTTGTCATTGTCGAGAACTGGAAAAGTGTTGAAAGACCACCCCTTCTCATCCTTGAGACGATTCAGCTCTTCCACCGTCTGGTCGGGCGATACGGTTCGCGCCTTGGTGAGAAAGCCGTTCAGGTAATACTTCACCTGCTTGACGTTGGTACGCTGTTCGGTGGCTTCCAGGTTTTTATGGATAATTCCAATGCCGCCGTTGAGCGCCATGGCAATGGCCATTTTCGATTCCGTCACCGTATCCATCGCCGCGCTGACGTATGGGATGTTCATGGTGATGTTGCGGGTGAGCCGGGTCCGAAGGTCCGATTCATGGGGCAGAAAATCGGCGTATTGGGTTACCATGCTGACATCGTCATAGGTCAGGCCGGTGTATTTAAAGTGTTCGAAAAAGGCATCGAGATAATCGTTGGCCATCTGGCGATCTCCTTCCTGGAATTATGCGGACTCGATCCGGGCCGCCCGCGAAGCCGATTCAACTGCGTTATTCCCACTCAATGGTCGAGGGTGGTTTGCTGGAAACATCGTACACCACGCGGTTCACGCCCTTCAGTTCGTTGATGATCCGGCTGGATATGCGGCCCATGACTTCGGGCGGAATCTTGCTCCAGTCGGCCGTCATGCCATCCACGCTTTCCACGGCCCGCAGGGCGATCACGTTTTCATAGGTCCGTTCGTCGCCCATCACGCCCACGGCCTTCACGGGCAGAAAGACGCAGAAGGCCTGCCAGATGTCGTAATAGATGCCGGAACGCTTGAGCTCTTCCAGGTAGATGGCGTCGGCACGGCGCAGCAGGGCCAGGCGGCGCGGGGTCACTTCGCCCAGGATGCGCACGGCCAGGCCGGGACCGGGAAAGGGATGCCGCCAGAGCACTTCACGGCTCAGGCCCAGTTCCTTGCCCATCTCCCGCACTTCATCCTTGAAGAGTTCCTTCAGGGGCTCCACAATCCGGTTTTGCGCGATCAGGTCCAAGACTTCTTTCACGCGGTTGTGGTGGGTCTTGATGGTGGCGGAAGGACCTTTGGTCGAGACGCTTTCGATCACGTCGGGATAGAGCGTTCCCTGGGCAAGGAGATCGTCCTTTTCGAGGTAGTCGAAAAAGACATCGATGAAAACCCTGCCGATAATCTTGCGTTTTTTCTCGGGGCTGCTGACACCCTTGAGCTGGCTCAGAAAGCGGCGGCGCGCCTTGGCTTCCTTAACCGGAACCCCCAGATGGCGAAAACGTTCCATCACCACCTTGGCCTCGTTCATGCGCATCACGCCATTGTCCACGAAAACAGGCTTCAGCTGATCGCCCACCGCCTTGTGCAGCAGCACGGCCATCACCGTCGAGTCCACACCGCCGCTTACGGCGCAGACAATGCTGCGTCCCGCCGCAAATTCGCGCACTTCTTCGATGGTCCGCTGGACAAAACTTTTCATCACCCAGTCCGTCGGACAGCCGCAGATGTTGACGGCGAAATTGTTCAGGATATGATCGCCGTGGGTGGTGTGGTGCACTTCGGGATGAAACTGGACGCCATAGATGGGCTTGCTCTTGTGGCGCATGGCGGCGGGGCAGGATTCGGTGCTTGCCAGTTCGATAAAACCTTCGGGAAGTTTTTCCACGCGATCCTGATGGCTCATCCACACGCGCTGCTTTTTGTCAAGGCCGTGCCAGAGGGGATCGTCACCCTTGATCTCGACCTGGGCCAGGCCGTATTCGCGTTTTTCCGAATGATTCACAATACCATCGTGCACCTTGGTCAGCGCCTGCATGCCATAGCAGATACCCAGCACAGGCACGCCGATTTTGAGCACCGCGGGATCGAGTTGGGGCGAATCATCGGCGTAAATGTTGGCCGGTCCGCCGGAAAGAACGATGCCCTGGGGCTTCATCTTTTTGATTTCCGCCACGGGCCAGTTGAACGGCACGATCTCCGTGTACACGTTGAGTTGTCGGATTTTCCGGGCGATAAGTTGGCTGTATTGGGAGCCAAAATCAAGAACGACAATCATGCATCCATCTCCTTCATAATAGGGGAAATCAAAGAGGCTGCCGTCGCAGGGCACAATAAGCAAAAAACGGACTTGCTCCTATTGTGTGCAGACAGACTCGCACCCCAGTTCGTTATGATTCGGAAAAAGCCGTGCCTTTGGAATAAAGGCAAGTCTCCGGGACCGGAGACCGATTCCCGAGCTCCTTTATCATGTTTTTTATGCAAGAAAAGCAACACCAAAATCGAAAAACTTGAGAAAAAAGGAAATATGCCCCGGAATATGCGAGAAAAAAGGTGCGGAAATAAAAAAAGCCCCTCCGGATTATCAGAGGAACGGGTCGTTTTGGTCGGGAAGCGCAAGATGGCCGTGAGGCCGGGTTCGGCAAAATGGGAAAAAAGGGCGGTGACGCTAGGTGCGCCAGAGCTCATAAATCCATCCTTGGGTGCTCATAAAAAAATCAACCGCCGGAGCGGTTGTTTTTGTCCCAGAAGCGGGAAGGACGCGAAGTGTTGCAAGGGTGGTGATGTTATAGGGATAGAGGAAGTCGGTGTTTGGTGTGTGCATAGGTTTGGTGTTGAGTGAAACGACGACTTCGCAATTCTCCGCGTCCTTCTCGATTCTGGGAAAGGATGTGAAAAGTTTTCCTTCCCATCCAACAAGCGTAGTATAAGATATTCATTTCTCGATTTCCACATAAAAATGCATTCTTTTTAAATGCAGGGCAAAAATTATAAATGGTGTGGTTTTGTTTGCCCCCTTTCCGCATATCTCGCCCGAGCTCATATTGGCATCTAAGCACTGATATTATTTGGTTTATCAATAAGACTCCTTTGCCGCTCTGGTCCTCCGGGAAGGGATGGCTAATTTTAGTATGTGTATTTTTACGCAGCCCCATGCATCCAAATCACGCCGTTTTTTTGAAAAGAAGCCGAAATTCTTCCCAAAGGCAATACAAAACCGGCACCACCAGCGTCGTAAATACCTGCAACAGCATCCCCCCGAATACGGGAATGGCCATGGGAACGAGAATATCCGAACCGCGACCGGTGGATGTCAGCACGGGCAGCAGGGCCAGGATGGTGGTGGCCGTGGTCATCATGCAGGGCAGTATGCGCAGGCGTCCGGCTTCGAGAATGGCCGCGCGAATATTTTCGCGGGTGCTTTCTCCCATCAGTTCGAGACGCTGGCGGATATAACTCGCGATCACCACACCGGCATCGGTGGCGATGCCAAAGAGCGCGAGAAAGCCGACCCATATCGCCACACTCAGGTTGATGGGCTTCACTTGAAATGTCTCGCGCAGGTTCGCGCCGAATATGGAGAAATCCATAAACCATTCTTGTCCATAGAGCCACAGAAGAATAAACCCACCCGACCAGGCCACCGCCACGCCGCTGAAAACAATCGCTGACACGGCCGTTGAGCGAAACAGGAAAAAGAGAATCATGAAAATAATAAAGAGCGCCAGGGGCAATACGATCCGCAATCGCCGCGTGGCGCGAATCTGGTTTTCAAAGGTGCCGGCAAACTTATAGCTCACGCCCGACGGAATCACGAATTCGCCGCTTTCAATTTTTTCGTTCAGGTAGCTGCGCGCCTCTTCGATCACGTCCACCTCGGCCCAGCCCTTTTCTTTGTCAAAGAGCACAAAGCCCGTGAGGAAAGTATCTTCGTTGCGGATCATCTGCGGACCGCGCACGTATTCGATCTCGGCCAACTGGCCCAATGGAATCTGCATGCCGCCGCTCGCCGGAACCAGGATGCGTTCGAGCGATTCGATGGTGTCGCGTCGTTCGCGGGGATAGCGCACGCGCACGGGATAGCGCTCCCGTCCTTCGATGGTGGTGGTGAGGGGCTTTCCGCCGATAGCCACGCTGATGATCTCCTGCACGTTTGCCGTGTGCAGCCCATAACGCGCGATTTTTTCGCGGTCGATGCGGATTTCCAGATAAGGCTTCCCCACGATGCGCTCGGCGTTCACCGTGTTCGCGGCGATGGCGGGTACTTCCTTGAGATAACGTTCGATCTCCAGCCCGACGGTTTCGATGGTTTCCAGGTCCGGCCCCTGCACCTTGATGCCCATGGGCGCGCGCATGCCGCTCTGCAGCATGACGATACGCGTTTCGATAGGTTGCAACTTCGGGGCCGAGGTTGTGCCGGGCATTTGCGCCACGTCCACAATCCGATCCCAGATATCCTGGGCCGTCTGGATGCCCGGCCAGGGGGTGCGTTCCGGATTCAACTCCGGATCAAGAGCCGGTCGCCACTGCAAAAAGGGACGGCCTTTTTTATCGGGAATCAGCTTGCCTTCATCGTCGCGCAGAAATTTACCCTGCACCATATAAGGTTCGCCATCAGGCGCGGGCACGGGCTCACCTTCGACGTCGCGAAAGAGATCGGTTTCGTCAGGTTCATAACGAAAGCGGATCATGCGGCCGTTTTCATTGCGCAGGAACTTGGCCTTGTATTCGATGATCGTCTCGATCATGGAAACGGGCGCGGGATCGAGCGGGGTATCGGCGCGTCCGAGTTTGCCGACCACCATGTCCACCTCGGGGATGGACTTCATGGCCATGTCCTGCATGCGGAGGACTTCGTGCACTTCGCCGATTCCCGCGTGGGGCATAGTCGTCGGCATGTATAGAAAGGATCCTTCGTTCAGCGAGGGCATGAACTCCTTGCCCAGTCCCGGAAATTCATGGGCGATCTTCGTCACCGGACCAAAGGCGCGAACGCGGTCAGGCAGCCAACCGAAGATGCGCGGAAAACCCAGCCAGATCATTCCACCCATCAGGATCAGGAAAAGCGTCACCGCCACAAGAAAGATTTTCCACTTCAGCAAAAACTCCAGCAGAAGCGGATAGACCCGCACATAAAGCATAAAGGCCACAAGCACGGAGCCGATCACAGCCACGACGAAAATAATATTCTGCGCGAGACTGCGTTGCGCCCCCAGGGGCAGCCATTCTTTGGCCAGGTAATAGGTCAGGAAAATGGCCGCGAGATAATTGGCGCTTTTGAGAATGATGCCGGCTGCTTTTTCGGGAATATGTTTTTCCACCGCCTGCCAAAGCCCCAGCACCAGGATGATTGCGCCCACCCACCAGGGCAGGATCAACATGCAAATAATCCCCGCGATCACCAGACCCGCCGCGACCACATAGCGCCCCAAGTTGGCGCGGGAGCGTTTTCCTTGCTGCGAAAAAATCATGAAGGCAAATGCCGGAATCATGGCCACGGCAATCACCATTGCCGCCGCCAGCGCAAAGGTCTTCGTGTAGGCCAGCGGCTTGAACAATTTGCCTTCCGCGGCTTCCATCGTAAAGATCGGCAGAAAACTCACGATCGTCGTGGCCGACGATGTCACCACTGCTCCCGCCACCTGTCGCACGGCGCTGTAAACGACCTCCAGTTTCGGCGTGGTCTCAGGGGCTTCCTTCAGCCGACGGAAAATATTCTCGCAGATGATAATACCCATATCCACCATGGTGCCGATGGCAATGGCAATGCCCGACAGCGCCACAATGTTCGCGTCCACACCGGCCACCTTCATGGCGATAAAAGTCATCAGCACCGCCAATGGAAGCAGGCCCGAAATCAAAATCGAACTGCGCAGGTGCATCACCATGACCAGCACCACGATGATCGTCACGAGTATCTGCTGGTAGAGCGCCGTGTTCAGGGTGTCGAGGGTTTCGTAGATAAGGCCGGTGCGGTCATAGAAGGGAACGATCTTGACCTGGCTGACCGTTCCGTCGGGCAGGGTCTTTTTGGGAAGTCCCGGCGAGATTTGCGCGATACGGTCTTTCACGCTCTGGATGGTGCTGAGGGGATTTTCGCCATAACGCACCACCACCACACCGCCCACGACTTCCGCGCCTTCCTTGTCCAACACGCCACGTCGCAGGGCCGGTCCCAGGCTCACGTCGGCAATGGTCTTCAGATAAATCGGCACACCATCGCGCAGCGCCACCACCACGTTTTCCAGGTCTTCCAGTTCCTTCACCAGCCCCAGGCCACGCACCACATATTCCACGTTGTTGATCTCGATGGTCCGCGCGCCCACGTCCATATTCGACATGCGCACAGCGTTATAAACCTGGTTCAGCGTAATGTTCGAAGCCTGCATGGCGTCGGGGTTGACGTCGATCTGGTATTCCTGCACAAAGCCACCGACCGACGCCACTTCACTCACGCCATCAGCCGACAGCAAGGCCAGCCGCACATACCAGTCCTGGATTGAGCGCAGCTCGTGCAGTTCCCATCCGCCCGTCGGATTGCCATCGGGGTCGCGTCCTTCGAGTGTGTACCAGAAAACCTGGCCCAGGGCTGTCGAGTCGGGTCCCAGTTGGGGCTGTACACCCTCGGGCAAAATTCCCGCCGGCAGGCTGGCCAGCTTTTCCAGAATACGCTGCCGTGATAATTCGAATTCCACATCGTCATCGAAAATAATAAAGATGCTCGAAAAGCCGAACATCGAAAAACTGCGCACCGACTTCACGCCACGGATGCCCATAAGCGAGGCCGTCATGGGATAGGTAATCTGGTCTTCCACATCCTGCGGCGAACGGCCCGGCCATTCGGTAAAGACGATCTGCTGATTCTCGCCGATGTCGGGAATCGCGTCCACGGGAACGGGATCACGCGGCAGCACGTCCGATTGCCAATCAAAGGGCGCGACCATGTAACCCCACAGACCGAAAATCACGAGCAACAAAACCACGACAATCCGGTTCTCCAGAAAAAACCGGATCATCTTGTCCAGGATCGATTCACTTGGATCTTGAATGTTCGGGTCCGGACTCATGGCTTACTCCGCTTTCTTTTCATCGGTCGGCATCAGGGGCCGCATTTCGCCGCACTTCAGCATCTGGTCGCCAAAGTAGGGATTGCGCAGGTCCTCGTTTGTCTGGAGCCATTCGGCACCCAGGTTGTCAAAGGCCATGGGGCAGTAGAAAAGATTCAGCGTCGTGTCGTCGGCCATGCCCAATCGCCGCGCCACACGAATCGTCGCGTCCGATACGATCTTGAATTCCGTCCGGGCGCGTCCGATGTTTTCTTTTTCATCGCGGATTTTTGCGAGGGCCTTGCGGATCGCCTCCAATTCATCCATCCAGAACATGTGGGGCTTTTCATCGAGCAGGTTCATATCCGTTTGCTTGAGCGCCTCGATAGCCGTTCCGGCCGCCTGGGCCGCCGCTTCCAGATTATCCGACGCGAGGGCTTCCTGCACCTTGGCATAAGCCTGGTAGTATGCGTCGAGCTGCTTGAGAAATTCTTCCGAAACATTTTCAAAAGGCTCGGGCCTCATGGCCGCGTGGTCTTCATGCTCGCCACCTTCCATGACATCACCCATCACCGACACGGGTGACATCATGCTGGGCTTGGCCAGAATTTGCATGGCGCTGTCGATCTTGAAATTGCCGCGTGTCACCACACTTTCGCCTTCGCCCAGGCCTTCTTCAACCAGGTAATAATCACCCGCCCGCGCGCCGAGGAGAATTTCGCGTCCCTCGTATACACCATCCTCATCTTTCATCTGCACATAAACCACGGCGCGTTCACCGGTTTTCAGCACAGCCGAGGCCGGAATAACCAGAGGCGGTTTGGCGTCGGGATCGATTGGTTCGTATCCGAGCGATTCCGCCTTCACCAGGTCCATGCCGCAGATGTCGCAATCGGAGGCGGTGTCCTTGATTATCTGGGGATGCATGGGGCAAATCCACTTGTCCGCCAGCTTCGGCTCGATCACCTTGCCGCTGGCCGCCACGCGGGAATGCACGATGGATGTGGCATACATACCCGGCTTCAAAAGGCCTTCCTGATTATCCACCACCACCCGCACACCGGTTGCCCGCGTCTGCATGTCGAGAGTTGGATGGATAAAAGAAATCATGCCCCTAAACTCACGTCCCGGCCAGGCGTCCACCGTAAAGTCCACATCCTGGCCGTAGCGCAGCCACTGCAGGTCCGACTCATAGGCATCCAACTCAAGCCATACTTTCGAAAGGTCGGCAATTGTATAAAGGCGCTCGCCTGTTTTCAGATACATGCCCTCGGACACATGTTTTTCGATCACGATGCCACTCATGGGTGCGTATATCGTAATCGATTCCCAGGGCTCATCGGCCTGGGCCATGCGATCGATCTGATCGCTGGTCAGACCCCAGAGGCGCAGGCGTTCGCGCGTGGAGCGCACCAGGTCTTCCATGCCCGATCGTGTATTGTTTTCCGCGGCGCGCATGGCCAGGATCAGTTCGTTTTGCGTCGCCAGGATTTCGGGACTGTAGAGTTCCGCCATGTGGTCGCCCTTGTTCACGGAAACGCCTGTGAAGTTGATATACATGCGTTCGATGCGTCCGGGAAACCAGGCGGTGATATGTCCCTCGCGGGTTTCATCGGCGCGGACGGTTCCCGTCAGGCGGATTTTGGCATCGACCCATTCGCGACGCACGGGACTCGTTTCGATACTGGCCAGGGCGCGGGCGCGTTCGGACATGCGAATCTGGCGCGGGCCCAGTCCCTCGCTCCCGGCATCCTCAACTACGGGAATCAGCTCCATGAAGCAGATGGGGCACTTTCCGGGTTCCGACTGGCGAATCTGGGGATGCATGGAGCAGGTCCATTCGGTGGCTTCGGCTTCTTCATGATCATGCGCGTCATTGGCCATCTCCATGCTTTCAGGCACAGTCCGTTCCGGCGCCATCGCCCTGCCGATCCAAAGCCCCAGAAACAGCATCAGCACCGCGGCCACAAGCAGAATCACGGATGATTTATTAAATTTGCGGGTCATACTCTTTATCCTCTTCCATGCTTCGGCGAGCTCCGGAAGATTTTAGACCGGATTCACCGGAAGCAAAGATCATTATCATAACTACAATTATAGAGCATGCCGCCGTCATTTGCATGGAAATTCCCTGTTTGCAACAAAAGAGAATAAGCGTTGTGGAATTTTTCGGATTTGACATTGACATGGCGGCAGGGCCTAGTATAATGAGCGGTCTGAATTTGTGGGGCTCCGGAGGAGTGTCCCCATTCTCTGGGACGGGAGAGAAACAATAAATATGATTACGGTACTTTTCTGGCTGTTTTTTCTGCTTTGGATCCTTTGCAGCGGAATCCTCATTCTGGTGGTGCTGGTCCAGTCGGGCAAGGGTGGCGGTCTTTCGGGACTCGTCGGAGCCGGATCGCCCCTGGGGGATCACCTTGGAGCGACAGGCGCGGAAAAAACGCTGAACCGTTGGACCACCTATTTTGCCGTTGGCTTTCTGGTGCTGAATATCGTATTGGTGCTGCTTGGGCCGAAGGCCTTTGAAGGCAGCATTCTGGACAAAATCGGCACCGAAGAAGTGCAAGGCGAGACGGAAAGCGGCATGGGCGCGGATACGGAAGTTCCCGCCGAAGATCCTTCCGCCGCCGGCGATCTCCTGGGTGAAACCGACGCGACAACGGCGACGGAATAAGCATTTTAGCAGTCACCGATCCAATTTCTTCTTTCACCCGCGCTGGCAGATTGCTTAACCGGTTGCGGGTTTTTTATTTGAGGAACTGAGCCAGCTTGCCTATGACGCATCAGGCAGAAAATAATCATCACGACATTATACAAAAACGTATGCCCAACGGCCTTAACGTCCTGATGGCTCCACGTCCCGGTTCCGGCGTGGTGACCGTGGACATGTGGGTGCATACGGGCTCGGCCGATGAAACGCCCGAACTCAACGGGGCCTCCCATTTTCTGGAGCACATGCTCTTCAAGGGCGCGAAACGCTACGGCCTCGGCCAGATCGACCGCGAAATTGAAGGCATGGGCGGACTCGTCAATGCCGCCACTTCTCACGACTATACCCATTATCACATCACCGTGGCGTCGGACAACACCCCGCGGGCCCTTGACATCCTGGCCGACATGATTATGGATGCCGAACTGGATCCGGCGGAGATTGACAACGAGCGTCAGGTGATCATCGAGGAATATTTAATCAAGCAGGACAGCCCCCAGGGCGTTTTATGGGAAGAAATTTACCTGCGCGCCTTTGATGAAGGTCCCTACCGCCTGCCCGTACTGGGTACGCCGGAGACCTTGAACAATATCGGCCGCGCCGAGCTGCGCGATTATTATGAACGCCACTACGCGCCGGAAAACATGGCCCTCATTATTGTCGGGGATATCGATCCTGAAAAAGTATATCAGGCGGTTGACGCGCATTTTGGCGGCTTCAAGCGGCCATACGTCCCCCGGAAGTCCGATTTCCCCACGCGCTACGCCACTGCCGCCGAACACATACTGGAAAAAGATATCCACGAATCCTATGGCATCATGGCCTTTCCCATTCCCGCCATGGGCGACCACAGCGAGGCCTATATCCTTGACGTCATGCAGTTTGTTCTGGGCGGGGGAGAAGCCTCCATGCTCTACCAGGAACTCAAGGAAAAGCAGCGGCTTGTGACATCCATCGGAGCCAGCTATCCCAACTCGCGCTACGACGATCTTTTTTATATTCACTTCACCTGCGACGAGGCAAAGCGCCCCGAAGTGGTGCAAGCCGTTTATGAACAACTGGAATTGCTCCAAAAAAAACCAACCCCCGAAGGAGCGCTCAAGCGCGCCCGCAAACTCCTGGCAAACGACCATCTCTTCAACCTGGAGACGACGGATGGCGAGTCAGGATCGCTGGGTTACTTTTATACGATTACTGGCGATGTGGCTTATGAACGCAACTATGTGGACGGCGTGATGTCGGTCAGCCCGGAACAGGTGCAGGAATCGGCGCGCAAATGGTTGTCCGGTCGCGACTCCATTCGTCTGGCCCTGCGGCCGACACATTAAGAAACCGAGAAAAGATAATTCATGCCCCTTGTAAACGCACATACCCTCGATAACGGATGCCGGGTCTTCTTTCGGCCCACACCGGGCAAGCGTATCCTGGCGATTGTGCTGAACATTGCCTGGGGCGGACGCGATGATCCTGCCGAGCTGGCCGGGCGCAGCAAACTCATGTCCAGCCTGCTGACCAAGGGCACCGAAAGACGCAGCGCCTACCAGATTGCCTATGAGATGGAAAACGTGGGCGGCTCGATCGAGAGCTATTGCACCCCGGACGTTGTGGGCCTGGAGGCTCAGGTGGAAGAAACGGACTGGCCCCTGGCGCTCGATATCATGGGCGATTGTCTCCTGCACCCGGTTTTCGATGCCAACGAATTTGAAAAAGAAAAAACCCTCCTCCGCGCCCAGCTGAATCGAATGGAAGATCAGAAGTTTCCCTTTTCATACAAACATTTTCTCGAACTCTTCTATGAAAACCACCCCTACGCCGTACCCGCAAGCGGGGATGTTGAAACTCTCGACGCCATTACTCCCGATATGCCCGGTTCCATGCATTCGGCGGTCGTCCGTCCGGATCGTTGTGTGATTTCCGTGGTGGGCAATGTGCCGGAAGCGGAATTTCTGGAGTGCCTTGAAAAAATATGGGCCGGCTACCAGCAAAGCGAAAAGCCCCTGGACCGATGCGACACCACGGCCCTGCCCGGTCACGGCCTTGGAAAATTACGGGAAGTCAAACGCGATTTTGAGCAGGGCATGGTCCTCATGGGATACCGCTTTCCCCTGCCCGGAGATCCTCATACCGCCCCCGCGCGCATGGTCTCAGGCATCCTGGGCGAGGGCATGGCGTCCCGCTTGTTCGTCGAGCTGCGTGAAAAAGCGCACCTGGCTTATTCCGTGGGATGCAGCTATGTGCCCCGTCAGATCGGTGCGCACTGCCTGCTGCACATCGGGACTGGACCCGATACGGTGGATCAGGCCCGCGACGCCATGGAAGCCGAAGCCCGGGGCCTCCTGAAAAATCCCCCCGACGAAGCCGAGATCGAACGGGCGCGTCAGTATATTCTCGGCAAGCATCTGATTTCCCGCCAGACCAACATCGCCCTGGCCCACTCCATTTCCAACAGCGAAACCCTGGGCCTGGGATGGGAATACTCGGAAAACTATCCCGACCGCATCCAGGCCGTCACGGCCGACGACATCCAAAAACTGGCCGCCGAGCACCTGCAAGACCCGGCCATCCTCATCCTGCGCCCCTCCAGAAACTCCCAAGCCCAGGATGCATAGACCATTTCTATAGCTTCAGCCGACCATCCAAAAAGAATACCCAAAAAATTTAGAGAACGCCCCTATTATGGAGCGCGCCTTCGGCCCTTTGGCATCTGTGTAATCCGTGGA
>CAYWYC010000105.1:0-2241 GCA_964462565.1 uncultured Candidatus Sumerlaeota bacterium
TGCAAATCTGCGGCCCAAAGCGATGACTATTCCGACCCGCCAATGCAGCCAAGATCCTTCCCCTGTACGGCCTAGGTTTCATTTAGCATGCGTCTGACTCGTCCGAAAAGCCTGACCAGTTCGACCCGATCCACCATTTACCCCCAGGGGGCATTACTGGTTCGCGCCTTTTTTATTGCCTGATCCGGCGCTTTGTATTGTAATGGTCTGGCAAGAAAGGAACTTCCATGGCCCATACGATTCTGCTGATCGAAGACGACCTGGCATTTTCCAAACGCCTCAAGGCAAACCTGCAAAACGCCGGCTACGAGGTCCATGCCGCCCCCGATGGCGAGAAGGCTTTTGAACTCCTTGCCAGCGAGTGGTTTGACCTCGTCGTGACCGATATCCGCCTGCCCGATATCAATGGTCTCGAAATCATGGAGCAGATCAAGAAGGGCCAAAAGGGCCTCGACTCCGACCTGCCCATCATGGTGCTGACTTCCGTGCGTGACGTGGAAACTGCCGTGGATGCCATGCGCAAAGGCGCTGCCGACTACCTTACCAAGGAAAGCGAGCGCAAGGAAATCCTCATGCGCATCGAGCGCGTCCTGGACCAGACGGAAATTCTCAGCGAAAACCGCTACCTCCGCGACCAGCTGGAACGCCAGACCGAATTCCAGGAAATGATCGGTGAAAGCCGGGCTATCCGGGAGATCAAGGATGAAATCCGCAACCTGGCCGGCCAGGATGTAAGCGTGCTGATTACCGGCGAAACCGGCGTCGGCAAGGAACTGGTCGCCCGCGCCCTCCATCGCACGGGAGCCCATCCCCAGGGGCCTTTTGTCGATGTAAACTGCGGAGCCCTGCCCGATGAAAATTTGCTCCTGTCCGAACTTTTCGGCCACGAACGCGGAGCCTTTACCGGAGCGGTTCGCCTGAAAAAAGGGCGCTTCGAGCAGGCTCGCGGCGGAACGCTGTTTCTGGATGAAATCGCCGAGATGCCCCTGGGTGCACAGGCACGTATCCTGAAGACGCTCGAAAGTATGCGCATATCCCGCCTCGGAGGGAGCAGCGAAATCGAAACCCGATGCCGCCTGATTTTTGCCAGCAACAAGCCCCTCGAAAAAGAAGTCGAAGCCGGACGATTTCGTCAAGATCTTTTCTATCGCGTCAATTTGCTCCCTCTGCATATCCCTCCGCTCCGCCAGCGCATTGAGGATATTCCGCTTCTGGCGCGTTTTTTTATCGACCAGTTTTGCCGCCATTACCGCAAGGCCCCGCGGGTCCTGCCCGAAGGAGCCCTGATCCAACTGCAAAACCACGATTGGCCCGGAAATGTCCGGGAACTGCGCAACGTCATGGAGCGCTTGGTAATTCGTTCGCGCGAAGAGAAAATTTCGCTGGAAGATCTGTCCCGCTGCGGGTTAGGTGACAATGGCCCCCGAAGCGGCCTGGCCATGCAGATTCCCGAATCGGGTATTTCACTGGATGAGATGGAAAAACAACTGGTAATTCAGGCTTTGGAAAAAGCCGACTGGAACCAGAAAGAAGCCGCCAAATTGCTGGATATTTCGGTGGATCGAATGAATGCCCGCGTTAAAAAATACGGCCTGACCCATCCCGCCTGGCGGGTCCATCGATAAGTCTGCCCATGCATAAACCTATGGAAGTTTGTGCAGTGGATGTTCGGCTACATTGGGGCAGGCAGCGTCTTGTCCCACATTGGGCACTTCATAAGGGGTATTTCCGATAGGGCAATAGGCGGTGCGTTTCAGAAACTTTTCCGGCCCAACAAGAACGGTCATTTCCGGTCCGGATTCGCCCTGGCTCTTATTGTTTTCAAAGGCCCACTGATCGACGGCTCCGGTAATCTTGGCGAGATTTTCCTGGCACATTTTTGCCCGGGCTGTTTTTCGCGCCTTCATGTAATTCGGAATCGCTATCGCGACCAGCACACCCACAATGGCTATGACAATCATAATTTCCACCAGCGTGAATGCTTTGCGAAGTTTTTTGGCCCATTGCCTCATCTTACAGTCTCCCCTGAATATCAGAATTGTTGAAAGTTGCTTTGCCTTGGTAAAACCCGGGACCTTACCTGAAATCTTAATATGGATCGGGCCTTCAGCCCTCTTCTTTTTTATCTTTGTCCGACCTGGGGTTAAAACCCCAGGCTATTATGGGACGCGCCTTTGGCGCTCTTGCGAATGTTCCCGTCTGCGTAATCTGTTATGGCGCGCCTTTGGTCTTTTGCGAATG
>CAYWYC010000105.1:2341-13178 GCA_964462565.1 uncultured Candidatus Sumerlaeota bacterium
GCAAAAGCATATCTTTTTTCTTATTCAGAATCAACATCAGAAAATGCAAAAGGGACGGCAGCCTTTTCAGCAACCGTCCCTCTTGACTCACTCACATTTGATTAAGACCCGAAGGTCATTTCAGCCTGTGTTACGGCAGGACATGCAAGACTTTGTCTACATCTTGGTCCCCGCTGTCACAGCTGGGGTCAGTACCAACTGCGCCGATCGTGTAGGTACCACCACCGGGGCATACCGGTGCTTTTTTCACGTACAGCTCGGGGCCGTAAAGGTCGGTATCGCCAGGCGTGTCGGCAGAGGTCTTGTTGTTTTCCAGAGCCCACTGTTCCTTGGCGCCGTCGATCTTGGCCAGGTTCTCGGAGCAAGCCTTGCCCTGAGCCTGCTTACGAGCCTTGATGAAACCGGGAACCGCGATTCCCACCAGAATACCGATGATCGCGACCACGATCATGATTTCCACCAGCGTGAAACCTTTGTTTGCTTTCTTCATAATGACATCCCCCTCTCAGAGATAGTGCTTCTTAAATTTTGCCCGGGCTTCTTTTCCGGCTGCCCGAGTCGCTTCTGGCTGGGTATAAAGCAGGTCACGTGCCAGAAAGGATAATCGGCCCAGGAAGATGGACAAAAAAACTAGAAAATATCATAAACGTAATATTATCAAAGGTATAGGAAAATCAGATATTTTCTAAAAAATTGGCACCCGGGGATTTTCCGGGAAAAAAAGAATGGCTCGGGAATCATCTGCGCAAATATTTGCGTAATGTGCGCAATTCGTTGCGGAATAGCGCAAGCACTTGCGCCAAAAATCAAATTTGACGGATTTAAGAGGATAGTTCATAGCGCTGAATTTTGTAATCCAGGCTTCGAGGACTGATTTTCAATAACTTGGCGGCATCCCGGCGGCTTTTGCATTGTTTGAGGGCTTCCGAAATCCACATCCGCTCCACCTTGGCCACGGCCTGATCCACTATTTCCTTCATGGGCCGGTCCAGATCCACCCGCACTTCTTCCCGGGGATTCTGGCTCGGGGTGGGCATGGGAGCATCTTCCTGATGAAAAACAGGCGGCAGGTCTTCCAGCTGAATAATCGTTCCCCCGGCCATGACCATGGCGCGCTGGATCACGTTTTCCATCTCGCGCACATTTCCGGGCCAGGGGTACTGCAGAAAGCGGTCCATCACCTTCTGGTCCACCCCTTCTATGCCCTTACCCAAGCGGTCCTTATGGAGGTTAATGAAGAAATTCACCAGCAGGGGTATATCCGTGAGGCGTTCGCGCAGGGGCGGTAGTTCGATAGTGATAACATTAATACGATAATACAGGTCTTCCCGAAAACGCTTGGCGGCCACTTCCTCGGCCAGATTTTTGTTGGTGGCCGTTACCAGGCGCACATTGACATGGACCGGAGCCTTACCGCCGACGCGCTGGACTTCCTTCTGCTGGACAGCGCGGAGTATTTTTGCCTGGAGCGGCAGGGGCATTTCGCCGATTTCGTCAAGGAAGAGGGTTCCGTCCTGGGCTTGTTCGAATTTTCCGGCGCGCGATTGGATGGCTCCGGTGAAGGAGCCTTTTTCATGGCCGAAGAGTTCGCTTTCGAGCAGGGCCTCCGGTATGGCGGCGCAATTGATCTTGACCATGGGACTGTCTTTGCGCGGACTGCGGGCGTGGATGGCCTCGGACACGAGTTCCTTGCCGGTGCCGCTCTCGCCGGTTACGAGGACGGGTACATCGTTATCGACGACTTTTCCCATCATATCATATATAGATTGCATGGCCGCGCTGTTGCCGATGATCTCGGGAAAGTGGTGGCGGCTGCCGAGCTGGGTTTCGAGTTCCCGAATCTGCTCGACGAGCATTTTCTTTTCGAGGGCGCGCTGAATGGTAATGCGGATTTCCTGGATTTCAAAGGGCTTGCTGAAGTAGTCGTAGGCGCCTTCGCGGATAGCCTCGAGCGCTACATCGGGGCCGCCATGGCCGGATATGATAAGGATGATGGTATCGGGAAAGTGCTGGCGGGCATGGCGGAGGACGTCCATTCCGTCCACATGGGGCAGCTCGATATCGAGCAGGGCCACGTCGAAAGTCTGCTCGGCCATGGCGTCGAGCGCCTGCTGGCCGTCGGAAACACAAGTCACATCGTAGCCCAGCTTCTTGAGCAGGTCGTCCAGGACAAAAAGAATCCCGTCATCATCATCCACCACCAGGATTCGATAGGTATTGGGCATTGTGTCTTGCATAATCAGTCTGTGTCAGGTTCAGTTGCTTTTTTATTTTTCTCTAACGACGCGGAACACAAATCGGAATAGGGTCACATTATCTTTGCTTTCGACGGTCAGCCGGGCGCGGTTCTGGGCGGCGATCTGGTAGGAGATTGCGAGGCCCAGGCCGGCTCCTCCGCGTTTGGTTGAGAAAAAGGGTTCAAAAATACGGTTCAGGTCTTTTTCCGGGATCGTTGTCCCGGTATTGATTATTTCCAGAATGACAGGCCCGCCGGAGGGTTCCAGAAGCCCGGTGCGTATGGTCAGGCTTTCGCCGGCCGGGGTGTTTTCGTAAGCATTTATAATGATATTGGTAATGGCCCGGATGATACGGTCGGACTGCGCGATAATGGGAGGAAGACCCTCGGCATATTCCTCGATGAGCTGCTTCTCGGCCTTGGCCGATTCCTCGAGTTGCTGCTGGGCCCACATAATGCTCTTTTTGGCGAGTTCTTCCAGTTGGCATTCTTCAGGCTTGCGCAGCGGTGCGTGGGAAAAGCTGTGCAGCTCCCGCACCAGGTGATCCAGCCGGTTCACTTCCACCAGGATGCGCTTGATGTAGGGTTCGGTATCTTCCTTGTCCACGAGCATCTCGCTGAGAAGCTGGGTGGATCCCTTGAGCGCGCCCAGGGGATTTCGCAATTCGTCAGACAGGCCGTGGGTAAAGGTTCCGAGAGCGGCCAACTGGTCGGTACCGATAAACATGTCCTTGAGTTCGTTTTTCGATGCGTTATCACGAAAATTAAGGAGAATGGCCGTGGGGTTGTTCGCCTTGTCGCGCAGGAGAGAAGCGGTGGCGGCAATGCTCTTTTCGCCCTGTTTCCCGGGCTTGATTTCCACTTCGCGTGCTTTAATTTTTTCCGGATTTTGCATCTGCATCTGGCACCAGGACATGAATGCCGGGGCCAGGTCCGGGCAGTCGCGGCGGATTTCCATAACGGTTTTACCGACGAAGTTTTCGCGATCGGCATCGAGGATGGAAAGGCCGTCCAGATTGATCGAGGTGACGCGGCCATCCAGGTTCAATGTGATGCAGCCGGACTGGATGGTGTCGCTGAGATAGGCCTCGCGCTGTTCGATCATGGAATTGATAAAATCGACCATGGAATTGAAATTTTTACCAAGTTCGTCCATTTCGAGCGCCCCGGAGTGCAGGTCGATATTGGCGCGCATATTTCCGTGGATCATGTTTGTCACGGCGTCGGACAGCTGGCGGATGGGGCGATGCAAGGTGATAACGAGGCCGATGCTGCTCAATATGGCCAGCAGGATGAACGCTATAAATATGTATAAGGAAAAATTCACGTAATGGGCGGCCTGCTCGGGTGGCAGGGTGGCAGCCTGGTCCAGGATGCTGGTAATGAGCAGGAAATAGGTCATGCCCATGCCCATGACCAGGAGGACAATGAGCGCCGGTATGGATATCATCATCCGGGCATCCCATTTTCTCAAATGGCGAGACGAGGCGCCGGGATTGCGGGCGCTGTCGGAAGCGGCGGATTTCTTCGATCGAACAGATTTCATAGTCAATTTTTCGCTTTCCGGGAAAAAGCGTCATGTCTCCATATATATTATCGGCGGGCCAGAGTGAAACCTGAACCTCATATAGTTATTTCCAGAAGTCTATAGCGAATCTCGAAAGTCTTTTGAGAACGGCTCAAGTGCGCGGATAGCAATATAACCCAAGTCTGGCCAGCATTTCCAAAAGAAAAAGATGTGTATGGAAAAAGGGGGAGTAAGCGACCTGCGTCGCGTGACTGGCTTGGGATGAAAGACTCCACTTCGATAGCGTGTGCGATGCGGTTTTGGGCAAAAAAACAAAAAGACCCTAAGCGCGGTGTCAAAGGAAGAAAGGCTCGGCATGTACCAGCCCAGACGGCAAGCTCTGAGTTTGGTCGCAACACCCAGGAGGCCCCTGCATCAGAGGATTTCCTTGAGCGTCTTGACGAGTTTGGCTGATTGGTAAGGTTTCTGGATAAAGCCGGCCAGGCCGCGGGCGCGGAACTTTTTCTTGATCTCATCCTGGTTGTAGCCGCTTGTCAGGATAACGCAGGCGTCTTTTCTGATCTTGCGAATTTCACGGAATACATCTTCCCCGTTCATGTGGGGCATGGTCATGTCGAGGAGCACGCAGCGGATGCGGTCTTTGAGCTCGTCGTAGAGGGCCACCGCTTCTTTGCCGCCCTCGGCCGTCACCACGCTGAAACCGATACGTTCCAACATGCGTCTGCCCACATTCAGGACGGCCGATTCGTCATCTACCAGCAGAATCAGCCCACTGCCTTTCCATTCTTCTGGCGCTATCTCTGTATGCTTCACCCCTTCTCCCTTCTTTTTCTGGACGGGGAAAAGGACACGTATCCGGCTGCCCTCGCCTGGACGGCTTTCAACTTTCAGCGCCCCCTTGTGGCCACGGATAATACCCAATACCGCCGCCATGCCCAAACCACGGCCCACAAATTTCGTTGTGAAAAAAGGATCGCATATCTTTCTTCGGGCTTCGGCATTCATGCCGCATCCCGTATCGCTGATTTCAAGATAGGCATATTTTCCTGCGGGCAGTCCATCGTTAATATAGGTGTTTTCCAGATATTCGGTGCTGGCTTCCATTTCATCAACAGATACCACTATCCGGCCCCGTTTTTTTCCGATGGCCTCGACGGCATTGTTGAGAATGTGAAGATAGACCTGGCCGATCTGGGTGTTGTCGGCGCGAATCGGCGTCACCCGGGGATTAAGGTCCGTGATGACTTCAATATATTCCGGCACATCGATGTTAGCCATCATGGCGGCTTCTTCGATCTGGTCGGACAGGCTGGTTTCCTCCACCAGGAATCGGCCATGTCCGCTGTAGGCCAGCATCAGGCCGCTGAGTTCGGCCGCACGCCGGGCGGTCTTTTCGATTTCCAGCACCAATTCCCGGCGTTCGTCGTTCACGTTCATATCCATCAGGAGCAGGTCGGCATTGCCCAGCACTCCCATGAGCATATTGTTGAAGTCGTGGGCGATTCCGCCGGCCATCATGGCCAGGCTTTCCTGGCGCTGGATATTCTGCATCTCGTTTTCCAGCCGACGCCGTTCGGCTTCCGCCAGTTTGCGCTGGGTAATATCGATGACAAAGCCTTCAATGCCCACGATGTCGCCATACTGGCTGACCGGGCTGGCCGAAATGGAATAGTAACCGGTGGAGCCATCCTTGCGGAGGTGGCGGAATTCCTCGGTGGGTACACTTTTGCCGCGCAGGATTTCTTCGATCATTTTGGAAGCCCGGTTGCCATCGGGATTGCCGATGGTATTGGCAAAGGGCATACCCTTCATTTCTACCGGGGAATCATAGCCGTGAATCTGGGCAAAGGCCGAGTTGACAAATTCGATCCGAATGCCGTCGCGGTCCAGCCGGAAATATCCGGCTTCGCTTTTTTCCACAATCCGCTGGAAGCGCATCTCGCTGTTGCGCAGGGCCTTGTAGAGTCGCCGGCTTTCCATAAGGTCATCAAAGCGGGCCATGGCTACCATAATGGCGCGGTCGATTTCGGTACTTTCGGCGGGCTTGACCAGATAAGCGGCGACCCCGGCCTCACTTGCCTTGTTCACGAGTTCCTCGTCTTCATAGGAACTCAATGCCACAACGGGCGTCGGGCATTTTTCCTGGATTTCGCGCGTTGCCTCAAGACCGTCCTTGTGGGGCATTCGAATATCCATCAGCACCACGTCGGGCCGAATTTCCTCGGTCATGCGCACGGCTTCATTGCCGTCCACGGCGGTTCCTGCCACTTCATATCCGGCTTGCTCAAGAGATTCCTCGATCTTGCCGCTGACAAAATAATCGTCCTCGGCTATAAGGACGCGTGTTTTTTTCTTCGTTTTCATATATCTTCTTCCCATATTTCATTTTCAAAGTTGATCACCGTTTTGGCGCCACCATCGTTCATCAATTGCAGGCTGCCCCCGAGGTTCCCGCGGACCACACGGTGGATAAGGTCAAATCCCAAATTGCCGACTCGTCCGTTTTGGGCGAGCACTTCTTCGGGAAAACCGGGGCCATTGTCGGAATAGGCAAAGTGGACCTTGCCGTCTTCCAGGTATAGTTCCACATAAATGTCCAGGCTCGGCACATGGTGCAGGGCATATTTGATGGAATTCGTCGCGAGTTCATTCACAATCAGGGCGAAGTGGTTTGCCCGGGCAGGAGTTACCAGGATCAATGGGCGATCTACCTGCACATTCACCGGACTTTGCTGACTGACGCTGCGGGTGGCCGCCTGGATAATCTTTTCCGTCAGTTCGCATAGCAGCAGGGGTTTCCATTCCGCATCGGAAAGCATGTGGTGCAAGATGCAGAGACCTTCCACGCGCTTGGAAAGACTATCGAGAATTTCGTTGATGTCGCTGTCCTTTTCGGAGAGTCGGGCGCGTTTTTTTTCGGCGCTCATCATCCCCATGATCGCCACCAGATTGTTTTTGACGCGATGGTTCACTTCCCGGAGAAGGGTGGTCTTGGTTTCGGCGTCTTTCTGGGTCTGCTCATAGAGTTGGGCCTGCTGCAAGGCCAGGGCCAGAGAGTTCCCGACTTCTTCGGCCACCTCCATGTCCTCTTCCGAAAAGTTGTCCGGTTGATCGGAAAGCATATTCAGGGATCCAAAGATGCTTCCCTGAAAGAAAAGGGGAATCACCATCAAACAGCGGACCCCTTCGTCACGGATTTTTTCCAAGAGAGGGGGCAGATTGGCGATTTGGTCCAACTGACGATAGACATCCGGCTCGCCCTTTTCGAGTTTCTGCATCGGGATTTCTTTGAAGTGCAGATGGGTTCCGGGCCTCAGGAAGCTGGGATAGCTGTGGTCCGCCGCCAGGATGCAGGCCATTTTGTTGGCCCGGTCCAGCAAAAGGATACTCGCTCCGATGCTGGGAATCAGGTTCCGGATCTGCTTGAGGGCGGCGTTTGCGATATCCCGGGGCGTTCGCGCGTTCAGGATGTCTGTCTCGATCTGGTGGATGATCGCCATGCGTTCCGCGTATCGAAAAAGGTTTTCCTCGGCGTTTTTGCGGTCCGTAATGTCGAGCAGATAGCCATCGTAATGGGTGATTTCTCCGGTGTGGTTTCGGCTGATAACAGTAAATATGCAAACCCAACGAATATCACCGTTGGGGCAATGGATCCGGCAGTCCATTTCAAAATGCGGTGATCCGCTTTCGCTATGATGACGGATAACCTCCCGGCATGGCTTTCGGTCCGGCTCGGGCAAAAGGCTGAGAAAAGAATCGCCCCGTTGCATCATTTTCTGGGCAGAGAAACCAAATTCCGCAATATTGGGAGATACGTAAACCAGCGGCAGATCATTGCCCGGCATCCACTTCCCCACCACCACCGGTCCGGCAATGAAAAGATTACGTTCGCGCTTGAGTGCCTCTTCAGCGGCCTTGCGTTCCGTAATGTCGTGCGCGATACCTTCGATGGCAATTTTTTCACCTGAGCCGTCGCGGACGGGAATCTCGCGGACTTCGAGCCAATGAAAGCTGCCGTCCTTATGAAAAACTTCCAGTTCAAAGGGTGGAGCATGTACGCCGCGAATAGTAAGTTTGCGATAATCGCGGGCTTTTCGGTTGGCCGGGTGGCGCGTAAAAAAGCGGCGCCAATTGTGCAGAAAATCATGCTGACTGTAACCCAGGATGTCGGTGACGGACGGACTGACAAAGGTCATGGCGCCATCGGGATCATGCAGGTAAAAGAAATGGTCGTGGGCCAGGTTCTCCAGGATGCGGCGATAGCGCTGTTCGCTTTGTACCAGCGCGTCCTGAAGCAGATTATCATCTCCCATGCTGTTTCGCATGGTCTGCATGCGTACTTCCATCCCCGAATTTGCGGCACTCAGGTCAGATATCTGGCGGTGGAGGCGTTCAAACTGGTGGAAGTGGAAACAGGCTTCATCGATAGCGTCCCTTAGCCCATCTTCCCCGGCCTCCACCGGACTCACGGCATCGGCTCCGATTGCCAGCATTTCCAGCGCCTGCCTGCGCAAAGACGGGGGATACAAAACCAGCACCGGCAGGGGATGGCGCTCACGAATATCACGAATACATTGCATCCAGGGCCGCATGGGCTGGGCGATTCTCACCACCAGGACATCCGGATTCTGGTCGGCCAGAGTTTTGAGAATTTCGTCGGGTGCGTCGCTATGGCAGGAAACCCGGTAGCCCAGAGTTTGCAGGAAGTCCTTCTTATGTGGGACGCCGGAACCAGCCAGCAGAATCTCTTCTTTTTTTGCTTCCATTACTGTATTCCCATCAGGCATTTGCCGCGTGCAGGGAACAGGCTATTCCCGGCGGTGGGTCCGATTCAGGAGATCGGATATCTTTTCGGTCAGTTTGGAGTAATCCGATTGCTCGGGCTTCATGCGCCAATTCCACCATTCCCGGCTCTGGTCTCCAGGCAGGTTCATCCGCGCTTCCGTGCCCAGGCCCAAAATGTCTTGCATGGGAGCTCCGGCCAGGGCGGCATCGCTGTGCAAGGTCATTTCAATCAGTTCCCATACTACATCATATTGGGGCAGCTTTTTGTCAATATGGACCACCTTGCCCAGCACATCCTGGATCAGGTCGGGATCTTCTTGCGGTCTTTCCCCGTTTTCTTCTCCCTGCGGGGGTTCATTTTTCTCCAGGCCTTCTTTCAGGGCGTCCTTGTGCTTCTTGCGCTTCTCGCAGGCTTCTTCCACTGCTTTTTTCGTGCGCTCCAGGTACCAGCCCAGAGTCGTGTCATTATCATGGGTACCCGTATAGAGCACACAATCCTTCGCCGCTGTTTCGGGATTATGCCGATCCGATCCGTCAAAACCAAAATGGGCCACCGCCATAAAGGGCAAACCGTATTCCTCCATCAGGTGATCGACCCCGATGCGGGTGCTGTATTCGCCTTTTTCAATGTCGAAGGCCGGTTGCAGGCTGGGGCCGTTATCTTCCAGAAGAATCCGGAAAGAGGTATCCACCTTGTAGCGCGCCTTGGGATTCCAGTCCTTCGGGTATTCCTCGGGGGAGGCATAAAGGGGGTCGAGAAAGCCCAGGTCCTCCGCAATCAAGGGCAACTGGGCCGAAGGCAGGCGGCCGCCCTGGTGCAGCCGCATCTGCAGTGCCTTCAGCAATTCATGCCCCGGACCCTTCCCCCAGTAGCCTTCCAGAGCGTTCTTCTTGCGACTTGCCCATTCCTGCGGAATTTTCCAGTAGGTATCGATGGCCCGGAAATGGTCGAGACGTACCACATCCACCGTTTCCAGCAGAAATCCGACGGCATTTTCCCACCAGTCCACACTGTTGGGATGGAACCAGTCATAAAGGGGATTGCCCCAGAGCTGGCCCGTTTCGCTGAAATAATCCGGCGGGACGCCTGCTACGAAAAGGGGAGTTCCCTTTTCATCCAGCTGAAAGGCGCTGCGGTTCGCCCAGACGTCGGCGCTGTCGTAGCCTACATACCAAGGCATATCGCCGATAATCTTGCGCCCCTGTTCATGAGCATAATCGCGTATGGCAAACCATTGGTTGAAAAAACAGAATTGCAAATAACGATAGAAATCAATACTTTTTGCGATTTCGGGCTTCTTTTCGAGTAATTTATCCCGTTTTTTGCGAAAAATGGCGCATTCCCGAAAATCCGAATCCCACTCCGACCAGGGCGCGTGCCCCATGTTTTCCTTGATGGCCATATATTCCGTATAATCCTGAAGCCATCCGCCGCTCTGGTGGTTGTGCTTTTCCAGAAAGGCCTCGTATTCCTTGCGGCGCGGATCATCGGCGTCGCGCTCCTGAAAGCCGGCAAAGGCCTGGCGCAAGACCGCGTTTTCATCCTGCCAGCCCTGGCCCAGCTTGTGATGAAAAAGCCAACCATAATCGGCCCGGGAAGCCGTCATATCCGATTCCCCAACCCCCTGGACATAGGCATCATGATCCGCGTCGGAAAGATCGCCCACGTCGCGCAGACGCTCGATGCTGATCAGGAAAGGCGATCCGGCGCATCGGGAAAAGGTCTGGTAAGGCGAATTCATATAACCCGTGTGGCCCAGGGGCAGAATCTGCCAGCAGTGAACGCCGGAATCACGCAGAAAGTCAATAAAACGAAAGGCCTCGCTGCCAAGTTCGCCAATCCCATAGGCACGGCCCTCCGGGTCGGGAAGCGATGTCGGGTGCATCAGGATCAAACTGCTCCGCGACTTGCCCAGAATCTTTTCCAGACTCATATATTCTCTATCCTTTCGTTCGGGTGGTCCGGCAATGGCCCTCCGGTTCCGGCAGTAAGCCTGACCAGCGCCGCAAAGCCCCGAAAATCCCGTTCCACCCATCTGCCCTGTGATATGTATCATCCATGAAGCAGGACCAGCTCTCAAGAAAAAAGGCTGATATTTTCTCTTGACAGATGAGGCGGATTGCTGTAATTTTTCTCTTCGCTACGGCAATAAAGACGCAATATTGCCCTCTGGCAAATCGAGCGGGAGTAGCTCAGTTGGTAGAGCACGACCTTGCCAAGGTCGGGGTCGCCGGTTCAAGCCCGGTCTCCCGCTCCATCTTCCACCCAAGATTCATGCAATCCTGCC
>CAYWYC010000106.1:0-13101 GCA_964462565.1 uncultured Candidatus Sumerlaeota bacterium
AGGATGCCGGCGGTACGATTTTTTGTCGGCAGGATGCGGGCGGTACGTGGAGGGTATGAAAATCCCCGGCAGGCTTTGGGCGTACCGGGGATGGGATCAGTCATGATTTGTGGGGGAATTATCCGTGGAAGGCGAATTTGCCCTGGAGGCGGATGTCTTCGGCTGATGCGCCGATGAGAACTTCGAAGTCGCCTTTTTCGACAACCCAGTTTTCCCAGTCCATGTCATAAAAGGCCAACATGCCGGGGGTGATTTCGATGCTGACTTCCTTCGTTTCGCCGGGTTCGAGTTCGACGCGGACGAAGTCTTTCAGCTCCTTGATCGGCCGGGGAACGCTGGCTTCGAGGTCGGAGATGTACATCTGCGCGACTTCCGCTCCGGCGACCTTACCGGTGTTGGTGACGTTGAAGGAGACGGTCAGGTTTTCTTCCTTCTTCATGGTTTTCTTCGAGAGTTTGAACTTGGAATATTCGAAGTCGGTGTAGCTGAGTCCGAAGCCAAAGGGGAACTGAGGCCGGATACGGCTCTGGTCGAAGTGACGATATCCGGTGAAAACGCCGTCGGTAATGCGGACGCGTTTATCGACGGCTGTATTGCGGGGACGGTTCTCATCGCTGAGGTGGTAATTGTCGTAGCTGCTGCGGTCTTCCCATTTTTTCTCGAAGGTGGCGGGCAATTTGCCGGAGGGATTGACCTTGCCGAAGAGGATTTCGCCGACGGCGGTGCCGCCTTCCTGTCCGGGGTACCAGGCCATGAGGAGGGCCTTGATCTTGGTGAGCCAGTTCTGCATGTCCACATTGCCACCCGCGATCAGGACGACGGCGGTGTTCTTGTTCTTGTCAGCGACTTGCAGCAGAAATTCTTCGACGTCAGGATTCATGCCAAAGGTGCGGTCGTGACCTTCGCCCTCGGAACGGGGGCCGTGGCCGGTGCAGAAGATGACGGCGTCGGCTTCCTTGGCAACCTTGAGTGCTTCCTTGCGGGCTTCTTCGATAACACTGGCATGTTCGTATCCGAAGTGGCAACCGCGGAAAGGCCGGCAGGGAACAAAGGTGGCTTCAAATTTATACTTCTTGCCGCCCTTAAGTATGACCTTGTCGATGACGAGTCCATTTTCTTCCTCGGGAATGCTCATGACGACCTTGCCATCCAGTTTGAGTTCGAAGATGCCGTTGTTGCCGTGGGCGTAGAAAAGATGTTCACCATTGCGCTCGGGCTGAATGCTGCCCGTCCAACGCACGGAGAAGTCCTTGGTCTTGAGTTTGGAATGAGCAATGCCGCCGCCCCAGTGATAGTCAAGTTGCTTGTCGATCTGGGTAACCTTGGGCTTACCCTTGAGTTCGGTGTTTTCGAAAAACTCGACCTTGAGACCGCGTTTGTTGTTGGGCGCGCGGAATTCGGTGTTGGCATAAACGGTCTGGTCGCGCCAGGGATCGACGCCCTTGGAAAAGATGATCTCCGTACCCTCGGGAGCCTGCTGCTGAATGCCTTCGAGGATGCTGGTAACCCGCCAGGGCGTGGTGTAGGCGGAACCACCCGCGCAGATCACGGCGGGGTCGGCATTGGGGCCGATGACGGCGATCTTCTTCACCGAATCGCTCAGGGGCAGAAAGTTGCGCGAGTTCTTGAGCAGGACGCTCCCCTTTCGCGCGATGTTAAGGGCGACCTGGGCGCTCGATTCGTCTTCGAGGGGAATGGACTTGTCCTGCTGTTCGCGATCGAGCCAGCCAAAGCAGGCGGCCAGTCGCATGATATTGCGGATTTTGTCGTTGATGGTTTCTTCGGTGACGAGTCCCTTTTCGATGGCGGGGATAAGTTTTTCACGCGTCATGAAAACGGCGTGGGGCATCTCGAGGTCGAGGCCACCGTTGGCCGGTCCCACGGTGTCATAAACAGAAGTCCAGTCGGACATGACGACGCCATCAAAGCCCCATTCTTCGCGCAGAACCTTGACGTTCAGGTATTCGTGCTCGGAGCAATGCAGGCCATTGACGAGGTTGTAGGCGGTCATGAGCGCGCCGGCTCCACCCTCGACGATGGCCGCGCGAAAGGCGGGCAGGTAAATCTCGCGCAGGGTGCGCTCATCAACATCGCTGCTGACGCCGTGGCGGTCGTATTCCTGGAAATTGAGGGCATAATGCTTGACCGTTACGCTGACGCCCTGATCCTGGCAGCCCTTGATGTAAGGCACGACCATCTTGGAACTGAGGCAGGGGTCTTCGCCCATGTACTCGAAGTTGCGTCCGCAAAGGGGCGAGCGATAAATGTTCACGCCGGGAGCGAGAAGCACGTGGACACCACGGGCCCGACAGTCGCGTCCGATGGCCTTGCCGAAATCGTAGAGGAGATCCTTGTCGAAGGACGAGGCGGCGGCAATGGTCGCGGGATAGGCCGTGGAAGTGTCGCACCACCAGTGAACGCCAACGGGGCCGTCGGCAAACTTGATCTGGGGCACGCCCTTCTTGGGGATGGACTTGGTTCCGGAGTTCTCGCCACCGAGGAGGTCGATTTTCTCTTCGATGGTGAGTTTGCTGACGATGCCCTCGATACGTTTTTCGATCTTGGGCGAGGGCTTCTTGAAGTAACGGTACTTGCTGTGCATAGGTTTTTCCTTTTTTTTCTGGGACTTGAATATTTAAAAATTCGATTTCCTGTTACCAATGATAAAGGGCAGCCGGCTTATTCTCCGCGGAGTTTTTTGCGGATGAGTTCGTTCACCATCTGCGGGTTTGCCTTGCCGCGGCTGGCTTTCATGACCTGTCCCACGAGAAAGCCCATGGCGCGGTCCTTTCCGCTTCGGTAGTCGTCGGCAGGTCCGGGATTGCTGTCGATGGCTTCATCGACCCAGGCCTCGATCTGACTGTCGTCCTTGACCTGGACGAGTCCCTTTTCCTCGACGATTTTCTTGGGATCGTCGCCACTTTCGAGCATCTCGGCAAAGACGGTCTTGGCTATCTTGCCGGAGATGGCTCCGTCGTCAATGAGTTTGACGAGGCCGGCCAGGTTTTCAGGTGAGATGGGTGAGTTTTCCGGTTCCAGGTCGCGCTCGTTGAGTTCGCGAAGCAGTTCGGTCATTATCCAATTGCTGATGGCCTTGCTAGTTTGCGCAACTTTTTTATTTTTAGTTGCTCCTGCTTTCCAACTGTCGCCAACAATTGCTATTTGTGCCACCGAATTAGCGTTTTCATAATAATCAGACAAGGATATGCTACTAGTGAGAATTCCCGCGTCGTATTCGGGCAGTTCGTAATCCTGAATGAAGCGCTGCTTCTTGGCTTCGGGCAGTTCGGGCAGGGATTCGCGGATGTCTTTGAGCCAGGCTTCGTCGATCTCCACATCCACCAGGTCGGGCTCGGGAAAGTAACGGTAGTCGCTCGCGCCTTCCTTGCCGCGCATGGCTTCAGTACGCCCACGGTCGTCATCCCAGAGGCGGGTGTCCTGGATCAATTTTTCGCCCCGGTCCAAGGCACGGGCCTGGCGCTTCTGTTCGTAGCGGATCGCACGGATGGCCGACTTGATGGAGCCGATATTCTTGATCTCGGACCGGAAGTCGGGCAGTTCGGTTTCGCCTTCGGGGCGGTGCGAGATATTAACCTCGAAACGCAGGCGGCCCTCATGCATATTGCAGTCGCTGATGGCGATATATCTTAGAATGTTGCGAAGCGTCTGCATATAGGCTTCGGCTTCTTCCACGGAACGGATATCCGGTTCGGACACAATTTCCAACAGGGGCGTTCCGGCGCGATTCAGGTCCACGAGGCTGTATTCATCGGCTCCGGCATTTTCGGGGTGCACGTTTTTGCCGGCGTCTTCTTCCAGGTGGATGTTGTTGATGCGCACGCGCTTGGTCTTGCCTTCCACGGGAACCTCGACATAACCGTTGACGCCGAGGTTTTCGCGAAGTTGCGAGATCTGATAATTCTTGGGCAGATCGGGATAGTAGTAATTCTTGCGCTCGAAGACCGTGAGGGGGGCCACGTCGCAGTTGAGGGCAAGCGCGGCCTTGATCGAATAGTCCACGGCTTTTTTGTTAAGCACGGGTAAAGAGCCGGGCATTCCCAGGCAAACGGGGCATACAGCCGTGTTGGGTTCCTGGCCGAAGGTGGTGGAACATCCGCAAAAGACCTTCGTATCCGTTGATAATTCTACGTGCACTTCAAAGCCGATTACCGTTTCGTACTTCATCTATCGCTCCTTGGAAGACTCGGAAAAGGCAAGCGCCATTGGCCGTCAAGGGTCCATGGCATGGCAATATTGCATTCTCCATAGAGACCTATACCCTTTTTTGCCGCAATCCTCAAGCATGGATTGAGCGATTTGCAAAAGATAATGAGGGGAAAAGTTACAGGCGGCCCGCCTTCAATGCCTTGCGGACCATATCCAGGATTCGGCTCGACTGAAAAGGTTTCTGGATTATAAATTCCGGCCTCTGAGCTTCGAAAAGACGTGATACTTCTTCTTCTCCAAATCCGCTGGAAATAATCACAGGAAGTTGGGGATTCTGATCCTTGATCTTATAAAAAAGAGCCTTGCCGTCGATCTTGGGCATACGGATATCCAGGATCATACAATCGAATGAAGCGTCTTCCCCGGCCTCTTTATTTTCAAAATACTGCAAAGCCTTTGCTCCATCTTCAGCGGTCGCTACAGAACACCCCGCGCGCTCCAATATCCTTTTGGTCACATTCAGCACCGATTCGTCGTCATCGGCAACCAATATCTTCGCTCCATGCAGGGGCTTTTCGGAATCAAGCACTTCCTCACGGTTTTCCGAACGACGTTCCAAGGCAGGAAAAAGCGCGCTGACCGTTGTCCCTTCGCCGGGCTTGCTTTCGATGCTCATAGTACCGCCATGTCCGCGCACGATACCCAAAACCGCCGCCAGACCCAGGCCCCGGCCCGTAAACTTGGTGCTGAAAAATGGATCGAAAACCCGGTCCAACGTTTCCCGGTTCATCCCGCAGCCTGTATCCGATATTTCAAGAACCACATAAAGCCCGGAAGGTAAATCCAGCTGCGGCAGCGATTCCGTGCATATTCCTTCTTCATATTCACGGGTAAAGGTTTTAATGGTGATTTTCCCGCTATCTTTTCCTATGGATTCAAGGGCGTTGGTAATCAGGTTCATGACGACTTGTTGAAACTGCGGCACATCCACTTCGATGTGGGGCAGGTCCTCAGTAAGGTGGTATTGCACCTCCGTATCTCCCGCCACCGACACGTCGATCAGATTTCCCGTTTCTTTAATCAGCTTGGAAATATGAACTTTCTGTATGCGCATCTTTCCATAGCCCGAAAAGGTCAGCATCTGCCGGCTCAGGTTTGCCGCGCGTTCTCCGGCTTTCTCAATTTCCCGCACACAGGCCCCGCCGGTGCTGCTTTCGGGCAATTCCTGGATCGCCAGTTCCGCATTGCCCAGAATAGTCATGAGCAAGTTGTTGAAATGATGGGCAATCCCGCCGGCAAGCATTCCCAGGCTTTCCAGGCGCTGTGTCTTCTGCATCTGCTGCAGCATTTGCTGGTGTTCCCGGTAAGATTTCTGCTTGCTCGTAATATCAATCACAAAAGCCAGGATCGAGGGAGTATTATCGAACCGAATGGAATGCAGGTGCATCTCGACCGGGTAGCGCTTCGAGTTCTTCCGAACAAATTCTGTGGTGAATTCAGACTTCCGCACCTTCTCATGCTGAAGATTATGGATCGTTTCGCGAAAGGATTCCCGGGAACTCGGCAGGATCAAATCCATCGGCGTCATTTTTCGCAGCTCTTTTTCAGAATACCCCAGGTTTTTACAGGCAGGCTGATTCATAAAACTGAACTTCAAATCTTCCTGACGGAAAACATAAATTTCTTCCAGGCTTTCATCCAGTATCTGGCCAAGATGGGTCACACGTTCCTGTTCCTGGCGAACAGGAGTGATCTCGCGAAGAATCGCCATCTGTGAAGGCGGGCTGTTTCCATCTTGTAAACTGGTGTAGGCAATGTGGTAAGTCCGATTATCTTTCGGGCTTGTTACCTCCTGTACAATATTCTTTCGTTCCTCTATATATTCGTTTTGGCACCAGGGACAGTTTTCGTTCAAACTGTGCAGCACCGTATGGCAAGGTTCGCCCAGCTGCTCTCCCCCGCTTCTGGCAATGGCCGCCCGGTTCATAAATTCTATGGTGTGTTCCGCCGAGCACACATAAACGGCATCTTCCATTGCATTCAGCATCTTTTTGTATTTTTCGGATTCAGAAGCCTGGCGGTGATTACGGCCCTTACGCAATACGGCCACCCTTATCGCGCGAAAAAGTGCCCTGTCGCTAAGCCCAGCCAGGGACAGACAGTCTTCAGCGCCCTTCATAATGCAGGTATTTACAAAATCTTCGTCCTCACCATCCATATACAAGAGCAAGGCCTGATCTTTGAAAAGGCGACACAATTCTCCTGTTTTCTCCGTGCAATCTTCCGCGCCGGAAAGCATTTCAGCCAGGACACAGTTGCAGCGCTCGTGTTCAAGAATAATACTTCGGGCCTGCTCCAGGCTTTCGGCATTATATACCTCCAGCCAGTCGGGCCTGGAATCATCCAGATAAGCCGAGACTTTATTATCATTCTTGCAGGTGGAAATATGGATGAGTTCCACTCTGCAAACCGAAATTTCACCCAATGTTGCTTGCATTGCTTATCCTGTTCGTCCGGGGAATTTGAAAACAGAATAAACTACCTTTTCCCGGCTCCGATTCTACCCAGATATCGCCACCATGCCGCTTGATTATTTTCCGGCAAAAAGCCAGCCCCATGCCTGAGCCTGCGTATTCCAAGCGGCTATGCAGCCTCTGAAAGATTTGAAACACCTTTCCCTGGTCTTTTGCCTCTATCCCGATACCATTATCCTGTATGTAAAACTTCGTCGTCTTTGCATCCTGTTCCATATCGATTTTTATAAGCGGTCTTTCCTCACTTCGGTATTTCAGCGCGTTCATGAGCAGGTTCTGCACCACTACCATCAGTTGCCCCTCATCTCCCACCACAGAATACAAAGAACCAACGTGGATTTCCGCATCCGCCTTCTGCACCATGCTTTCCAGGTTGTCGATAGCGCCGGTTACCACCTCCTCCATATCTACCGGCTCAAACTCACCACCACGCGAATCGATCCGGCTGTAAGTCAGCAGGGCGTCCAGCATTTTCTGCATGCGTCCGGAGCCGTCAATGGCAATATCCACGTAGCCGCGGCCCTGCTCATCCAGTTTGTTCCCGTAGCGTTCTTGAACCAGTTGCATGTAACTACGTACCTTGCGCAAGGGCTCGCGCAGATCGTGAGAAATTGCATACAGGAATTGCCGATATTCGGCTTCCGGCGATCGTGCTTTGCCCGGTTCCTGGTCAAAGCACATTTGAGCGGGGTTTTCCTCCATCGTCTTCTGCCTCCCCATGCGGCCCAAAACAAGATGCCGAAGATTCGAAGTGGCCGCTGCAAAAGCCACCAGAAGAAAGAGCGAAAAGGTCACCCAATCAGTATCGCTGGCCCCCAGGGAAACATAGACCGCGCCTCCTGCCCCAACAAAAACGATCAGCATATTCAATGCAAGCGCATAAATGTCCATTCTGTATTGGGGAATCCCTTTTTGGCTTGTACTATCTGCTTGACTTCGGTTTATCATTATCGATGCTGATCCCCGCGTGGAAAATATAAACATCCGAGCAACCCTTGATTTCTCTCCCCAAACAAAGTACGGCCCGAACCCGAATAACAAGAAAGGTCGTTATAATCAGGAACCATACACCATCGATTTGACCAATGCAAATGTTCCTTGCGCTTTTCCAGGAAAGTCCTGAACGCGCAAAGAACGCCATGATTGAAACTCCTGAAACAGGCCAGCATTCTGACAAACAATCGCCGAAAAGCCTGAAAGAACAAAATTCTGCGGCTACTGAAAGACAACTATATATCTATATCGGCGCAAATACACGGTACTTGAAGCCTCAAAAGCATAAAATGACAGTAACGACAAACATGGGGGAAGCGTAATAATCTCATTTATTTACCTCCGGTGGCTGACATTGAGAGGCGTTTTAGCGGAGCGATGGACATCTGCACCCTTTTTCTTTATGCAAAGCCCTTTTTTGGCCAAAAATCTATGCGCCCTTCTCCAACCACCAGTTCCATTAATTTCTTGTATGCCAACGAGCTGAAGACTATGATTGTCAGAAGTATCCCGAACAAGGGCGCTCTGGCTTCTATTGGGATCAATTTACTGAGAATTTGAGCAATCATGAGTTCCGGCAAGCCAAGTCTTTTCAAAAGAATCAAGCGGCATCTCTTTGCCCATTTTCTCGTTATTTCGGCCATCCTGATCATCATAGCGTTGGTGGTTCTCTTTGTTCCGTTTAAGTCCACCCTGCTCAGTAACAACATCAAGAGTATCCTCCTGGAGGCAACAGGCCTGGAGGTTGATTTTGAGGAAGCCACCTTTTATCTTGCCCGCGGAAAAATAGCCATTTCCGATATCCGTATCGGCCTGCCCGATGGCGGCGAAATTACCGATCTGAAAGATTTTGGCATGAAGTGGGACTGGCAATGGCTGAAACCTTCTCAATTCATCCAGATATCCAGCATCCGTATTGTATCTGCCGATAAGCCGGTGATATGCTACATGGATGATGAATACCATCTGCAACCCAACGAACCCCTGCAAAATCTCCTCGACTTTCTGCAGGGACTCGAAAATTCCGAAGGCCGGCCAGCAAAGGTGCTCCCGCAAGCGATTCCAATTGAGGTGACGAATCTTTCCTTTTTTCTGGACATGCCGGAAGATCGGCTGACCACAGGCTCCCAAAATACAAATCCTGAAACCGGAATGCGCATTGCGGGCCTGGAAGCGGTCAATCTGGAGATGCAATTTGATGGGCGCAGCGTTCTGCCCCTTCATGTTTCGGGAAGAATATGGGGCAGAAAATCCATCCCCTTTGAGGCTCAGCTTGTATCCGAGAGAAAATCTGATTCCAAAGACAGCGCCTATTCAATAAACTTTGATACTAAGGGTCTGCATTTGGCCGACCAGTTCCAGAAAGAGCTCGGCATCGACCTCAGGGGTCGGCAAATGGCTATCCGCGTAAAAATGAGCCGGGAGCCCCTCCGGGATGAATACCGTCTCGAAATGCAACTGGACGCCACTTCTTTGCAAACGGAATTAACCGCCCTTAATAAATCCCTTCCGAAAACCGATCTGAGCCTGGACGCCCGCCTGCTCTATGACGCGGAAAAGCGGATCGCGAAACTGGAAAATGTTGAAATCGATGCTTTTGACTCTGAAATCATTGCTGCCGCTCAATATCATCTCAATACCCCGCATGACTTCCTGATAGAGATTTTGGACAGCAGCCTCACTCCCCATGCCGTCGATATTGCCTCCCGGCTTTTCCCCGAAAACTATCCGCAAATGGAGATGAACCTGGGGAAGGCCAATTTCCGCTGCCGCATACCCGGTCGAAACGGAGAGATGCTCTGGGATCATAGCAGCGGCGAAATAGCCATCGCTAATATTATGGTTCAGAAAGCACCATATATCAGTACCGCACAAAAACTGGGGCCTCTGGCTCTTGAGGCAGAATGGACCACCCGAAGCCTGGAAATTTCCCGCTTCCGCTTGGAAAGTGGAGTCAACAGTATCGGCTTGTCCACCAAGATCCATCGATCCAATGACCAAAGCACCCAAAGCCTCCCGCTCCAGGGAAACTGGAATTTTGAGCTCGACGCCGAAAAGGTTCTGGATCAACTGCCCACGAACATGCATGCCGCCGTAAACGACTGGAAAATGATGGGAAATGTCCAAGGGGTCGGAACCCTCCAGGGCTGGATGCCCGAAAATCTACTGTCGCTGGAATCCATTCGAAATGCCTGGGCCGACAGGCAAAAAGCCGCTCAATATCTCCAGATTCTCCAGTCCTTCCAGTTCAACGGTTTTGTGCAGTTCCGCGATGGCGCGTTCCAGCACCCGGTCATGCCCGTGCCCCTTGATACGATAACAGGGAGTCTATTCCTGGAAAACAATGTCCTGCGCTTTTCCAGTATGAGCGCCCACATACTGGGCTCTCCGGTCACGCTTTCGGGGGATATGAAGGGCCGTAATTTTTTCTGGCAGGAAAGCCGCCTGGACCTGGCCATGGTGGGAAGCGTCGATCTGCAAAACACCCTCCAACTCACCGGACCGATGTTGGAACCCGGGATCAAAAAACAGCTGCGGGACTTGGAACCCCAGGGACTCCTTAATTTCGATGTAAAACTCCTGGGGGAACTCAAGAAGCCGGAATCCTTCGAACTTACCGGAAACCTGTCGGCCCGGAATATGGGAATGCGCCTTGCCCTGGGCGAAGAAACAAGACGCCTTGAAAACCAAAACCTTGATCTTGAACTCAACCTGCCACGGAAAATAGCCATCAAATCAGGGGAAGGAACTTTCGATAATATCCAGCATCAATACTCCGGATCACTGACCGATACCGGGATTGACTTCCAATACCAACTCTCGGGAAACCTTGAGCGCATTGAAAGTATGATCCCCATGTTTGACAAATGGTTTAACACCAGCGGACCTTTCAGCGCGCAGGGCCGCTTTTCCGCCGAAAGAAAAAACGGCAAGTCCTCGGACAGCAAAAGCATTTCCGAATTTATCGATTTAATTCGCCGGGAATGGCAAAGCGCCGACAAACTGGCTCCCCGGCTGACCAGCCTGAACGAAATACTCAAGTGGGATTTTCGCGTGGACCTGCAAGCCAAGGGAAACGAATTTACCATGGTGTATATGCCTGCGCGCGTTCGTAATATTAATGGCGATTTTATTGTGGACAAACGCGGATTACGGACGGACGGCCCCATCGACGCCTTATGGGGGCAGTCCCGAGCGGCAACCGAAGGCGTTGTTACTTTGACGCCTGACCTTTCCTACAAAATCACCTTCTCCGCCTTCTTTCCCGAAGGCGTTATCGACGAATGGGTGCAGCCGTGGGGCCCCGGCAAACCCAACCGTGAGAAATGGAAGGGTAAAGAAATAAAAAACATTGCACCGGAAGACATGGACGATCTGCCATATATCGGCTTTATCGACGGCACCATCCGCGCCAATAAAGCCACCTTCAAGGACATGCAACTCCAAAATCTGGAAAGCCACTTCACCTATCGCGACGTCTATCCCAACCAGGGCTATCTTGATTTTGACAGTCTTGAGGCAGAAATGTACGGCGGAAAAGGGAAGATGTCAACCTGGCTCTATTTCTACGGGCCCTTTTTCCGCTGGAATACCGATGGACAGATCAACGACGCGAACTGCGGACCTTTGCTCGAGGATATTTATAAAAGCAAGTCCACCGTCACCGGAAATCTATCCGGAAAAGCAAGCATCGGCGGCATAAAATCCAACCTTGATACCTATGAGCAATCCGGTGCGGGATCTTTCAGCTTGAAAGACAGCCGTTTTCTCGGAAATCCGCTCTTCCTGGCCCTTGGAAAACTAACCGGCTCAAAAACCCTCGAAAACATATCATTTACCGAAATGAAAGGCGAGTTCATCTTTGAAGATGATATATTCCACTTCCCCCGCATCGCTTTCAAAGGCCCCGTCATGCAGCTGGCCGCAGTTGGTGATGTCAATGCCCGGGGGAAAATGGACATGATGGTCACCTATGCCTTCGCGAATATCGATATTCCCTTCATCAACCTGATCCCCCGCACCATCGAAAGCCTTACCTCGGCCTTCATCAAAGCGCGGGTCCAAGGCACCCTGGAAGATCCCAAGGTATCCCTTGTCCCCTTCTCTTCCGATAAAATTCCAGGGTTGGGGGGCAACTCAGGCCTTCGCAACCTCCCCGAAAGTGAAAAGGCCACAGGTAAAACGGATGATTCAGATAAAGCAAAGGACGATTGAGTCGGAAGGCAAAGGTAAGGACTTACTCCGGGGGCTTTTCCAGTTTTTCAAAAGAATTCTCAGCGCGATACGAACTGCGGACAAAGGGCCCGCTGGCAACCTCGTCAAAGCCTATTTCCAGCGCTTCTTCCTTCCATCTGTCAAACTCTTCCGGCTCTACATAACGCTCCACTGGCAGGTTTTCCCGCGTTGGCTGCAAGTATTGTCCTAAGGTAAGCAGGCGACAATGGGCCTTGCGTAAATCTCGAAGAACCTGGCGGATTTCTTCCGGTTTTTCGCCCAGGCCCAACATCAAGCCGGACTTGCCCGGAATACGCGGTGCAAAGCGATGCACCCGATCAAGCAATTCGAGTGAGCGCTCATAAACGGCCTCGGGCCGCACGTCGGGATACAAGCGCGGCACTGTCTCCAGATTATGATTCAGCACATCGGGCTTTGCGTCCAGAACCACACGCAAAGCGTCGGCGTTGCCCTGGAAATCGGGAATCAGCACTTCCACCTTAGTCTCAGGCAAACACTTATGAATCGCGCGAATGGTCTCGGCAAAATGCTCCGCTCCCCCGTCGGGCAGGTCATCCCGCGTCACCGACGTCACCACCACATAGCGCAGTTTCAGTTCTTCAGCAGCCCGGGCCACATTTTCCGCCTCCTCAGGATCAGGCGGCAAAAGCGGCCCATGGTGGACCGCACAAAACCGGCATTGCCGCGTACACCGGTCACCCAGGATCAGAAAAGTCGCTGTGCCACTGCAAAAACACTCAAAAATATTCGGGCATTGCGCCTCCTGGCAGACCGTATGCAAGCGTCCTTTTTTCAAGAGTTCACGGACTTTGTTATATTCCGGCCCCGAAGGCAGACGCCTCCGCAGCCAAGGTGGTTTTCTCTGGGGTTCTGGGTTCTTTCGCGCACTGTTCATCCATACATGATCTCAAATTCCTGCCATTTTGTCCAGCACATAGAAACCCGGAAAAAGCCAGAGAACTTCTGTGAATTTTCACAACCCACCGTCTCAGATAATTGATGCAATAGAGTTCCTTCAATGGTATGAAAGAAAGCCGCAGGGAAATCAGGCCCATGCCTTACCCCTTCGACACACCAGAACAATCTGCGAGCGTGGTGGAATTGGCAGACACGCAAGATTTAGGATCTTGTGCCGCAAGGCGTGGGGGTTCAAGTCCCCCCGCTCGCACCA
>CAYWYC010000107.1:0-6077 GCA_964462565.1 uncultured Candidatus Sumerlaeota bacterium
AATTCACCTGGGATGATGCAATATTCTTGTATCTGAGCGCGGCTTGTGGTGGAATAAAAGGCATAGAAGAAATGCTGAGGGGGAGGGAATCATGCTTTCGAATAGACTGTTGGTTTTTAGTTTGGCCTTGCTTTTTTGTGGCGTGTGCCTGAAGGGGATGGCCGCAGATCCGGTTGTGGATGCCGATGGCCTGACGAGTCCGGTGAATTGGGAGGCGGTTTATTCCCGGGCGCACCAGATGCGGAGTCAGGACCTGGACCTGTCGATGGAAATGTTCAAGCAGGTTGCCACAAACGCGGAAGAACCGCTGGCGGGTCGTGCGATTTTGCAGATGGCGCTGATTTCTCGAATGCTGCTCATGGAGCCTCGCATTTCGCTGGAGTATTATGAAGCATTTGAAAGCGCCGACAACGCCAAGCAGCACCCAAGTTATGTCCACGCCCATCAAAACACCCTGAACCTGAAGCGATGGATCGGGCGGGTGGATGAGTTGGAGGAAAAGTTGCTGGTCCAGGACGAAGACGTAAACACTACACAGGTGCTGATGGAGATCGGGCGCATCTATCGGGAGTCGCTCAGTTCCGACAAGTATGCTTTCGACGCTTATAAACGCACTTATGATTTTTCCTCGAAAAAATATGACGTGGCCTATTACATGATGGGCTATTGCAAGCACGAAATGGGCGCTTATGTGGAAGCGACTTTTATCTTTCAGGATTTTCTGGAACGCTTTCCCGATAGTTATCTGTCCGAATCGGCGATTGACATGCTGTACCGCAGCAAGTACCTGCGTGTCTATTACCTGGAATCAGCGGAAGAGAAAAAGAAAGAAGCGAAAGATCTGGCGGAAGAGATGGGAAAATTCTTGAAAGAAAATCCCGATTTGGACGAAGGTACACAGGTGAAGTTGAAGCATATGCTGAAACTGCTTAAGACGATGTAAAGACTCTCCGGATTGGACATTGAATAAATGCCCCCCCGAAAATCCCTGCAAGAAAAGCTGGACGCACTGAACTCCCTGGCCGCCGATGGGAATCGCGCGGAGACCGTTAATCAACTGAAAAAGGCTCTTTCCGGCGCGAATAATATCCTGATCGCGCGGGCGGCGGAGATTTCCGGGCGGCAAATGCTCACGGAACTGGCCCCGGACCTGGGGGAATGTTTCATGCGGCTGATCCCCAAGCCCCCTGCTTCCGACAAGCAATGCCTGGCGAAGTATGCCATCGTGGAAGCCCTGCAGGCCCTGGAATTTGACGATCCTGATATTTTTCTGGCAGGCTTGCATCATGTGCAGATGGAGCCGGTATATGGTGGACACGCGGATACGGCGGCGGACCTGCGTGGGGAATGCGCGCTGGCCCTGGGGCGGATGGGCTACAGTGATGTCTTCTTTGAGGTGTCTCCCCTGCTGATGGATCCGGAACCGCAGCCCCGGAAAATGGCGGCCCGCGTTTTTGGCGCGATCCATAGCGAAACGGGAGAGCTGCTTCTGCGCATGAAGGTGATGGCGGGTGATCGCGACCTGAGCGTGATGGCTGAGTGCCTGGCGGCGCTGATGCAGAATAATCCGGAGCGCTCCCTGGATTTTGTGGCAGCTTTTCTGGATCGGGAAAATGAGGAACTGGCCGAAAGCGCGGCACTGGCGCTGGGGGAATCGCGCTATCCCGAGGCTCTCAAGCGGCTCATCGACGCTTACGAAGACAGCGCCGAACCCCGCAAAAAGATGATGCTGCTCCTGCCGATCGGATTGAACCGAAGCGACCAGGCCTTTGATTTTTTGCTCGATATATTGAATAATGACCACGAGGAAAAAGCCATCGCCGCGTTGCGGTCGCTTCGTTTTTTTGTGAGCCTTGAATCGCGCCGGCAGCAGATCGAAGCCGCCCTGGAAGATCGCGCCGACCCGAAACTGATCCAGATGTATCGCAGCGAGATCGTTTCGTCCGCCTGAACGCTGCCGGGCATTCACACACGTAAAGGAGATATTATGCGGGATCGTTTAAGAGACGCCCTGAAGAAATCTAACGCTGATTATTGTGAAATCCGATTCGAGGAAAGCGAAGGGGTCAGCCTGGCTTTTCGCGGCAAGGAAATGGAAAGCGCCGATGCCGGAGCCTTTTCGGGAGGCATCGTCCGCGCCTGTGTGAAAGGCGGCTGGGGCCTGGTGAGTTTTGATTCGCTGGATGCCCTTCAAGAAAGCGTGGCGGCCGCCTGCCACTGCGCCAAACTTGTGAGCCGGGACAAGACGCAGCTGGCGGAGATCGAAATTGAAGAATCGGAATATCCGGCCGAGCTGGAGCAGGATTTTCGGGAGATCGCGCTGGAAGACAAAATCGAACTGATTCGCGCCTACAACGAGATCGTCATGGGCGCGGGCCCTTCCATCGCGAGTTCCCAGGTGCGGTACGAGGATCGCTTCCGCCGGATCTGCCTGGCCACGAGCGACGGCCACTATCACATGGAAGAACGTCCCCTGGCGGGATGCCTGATCATTGCCCGTGCCCGGGACGGCTCCATGGTTCAGACCGCCCACGACTCCTGGGCTTCGCCGCTGGGATATGGCGTGGTGCAGAATCGTGAGGAGGACGCGCGCAAAATCGCCGACCGGGCCATGGCGCTCCTGAAGGCTCCCAAGGTGGAGGGTGGTCCGCAAACGGTGATCCTGAATCCGATGATGGGTGGGGTCTTTGTCCACGAGGCTTTCGGACATTTAAGCGAGGCTGATTTTCTGAGTGACAATCCACGCCTCCTGGAACAGATGCAGCTGGGCCGTAAACTGGGGCCAGACTTTTTGAACGTGGTCGATGGCGCGGCGGGCCTGCAAACGGTGGGCAGCCTGCGATTTGATGAAGAAGGCACTCCGGCCCACAAGACCTATCTTATCCGCGACGGGATTCTGTCGTCGCACCTGCATTCGCGCGAAACGGCGGCCAAGATGGGCGAGGAACCCACCGGAAACGCCCGCGCCGTCAGCCGGGGCCATGGCCCCATCGTGCGCATGACGAACACCTATATCGAATCGGGAGAATCGAAAAAAGAAGCGCTATTCGAGGGGATTGACAAGGGCGTTTATGCCTGCGACGCCTTCGGCGGCCAGACCCAGTTCGAGATGTTCACCTTTTCCGCCGGCTACGGCTATCGCATCGAAAACGGCGAAGTGGGCGAGCTGGTGCGCGATGTGGTGCTGACGGGCAACGTCTTTCAAACGCTGAACCACATCGACGCCCTCGCGAACGACATGGAGATGCTGCAAGGGCTGGGCGGTTGTGGCAAGGAATTCCAGTCTCCCCTGCCCGTGGGCTTTGGGACGCCCCACATGCGAATCCGCGATGTGGTAATCGGCTGATTTAATCAAATACAAAGGTTCATAAATTATGCGCAAGAATATTATTGATGCAAACCGGGATGGCATTCAGGCGGCGCTGGATCGCGCCATTTCCAAAGGCGCCGCGGCCAAGATCAAGTTCGGACACAAGGAAGCGGCCAGTTGCCAGTTTGACGCCGGAGAAATAAAGGAAATCGGCGAAAGCGAAAATATTGGCTATCATATCGAAGTCATCAAAAACGGCAAACGCGGACGCGCTTCGGGCAATCGCATGGATCGACTGAACGAGATGGTGGACCAGGCCCTGATCCTGGCCGAGTCCGGCAGCCGCGCCTGGTTTGATCTCTTTCCGTCGCCCGGTCCCGCCACCCGCGTTTTGCGTCACTCCTCGCGGACGGCCGATCTTTCCCTGGAAGAAATCATCGATGCCTGTAAACTCATATCGAAAAAATTGAAGGATGAAAACCCCGATCTCTACATACGCTGCAATGCGGAACGTGAGGAAGGGGAATCGCTTCTGGTCACCAGCGGAGGTCTTTCATATCCGGACAAGGGGACCCAATGGTCGATCATTGTGGAGATGATGCGGACCCGGGGAAATGACATGCTGATCCATTACGATGGGCGGTCCTGGCGCGATGTGAATGAGTATTTCGATCCGGAAGCCATTGCGGACCGGATGATCGAGGAAGCGCGGCGCTCGGAGCATATCGTTCCTCCGCCAACGGGCGCTCAAAAGGCTTTTCTGCCGCCGGAAATGGTGGCGCGGCTGTTCAGCGTTTTTGCGATGGGACTGAACGGACGGCATGTCGCGAAAAATGAATCTCCCCTGGCGGGGCGGCTGGGCGAAGAAATGCTGGACCCCTCCATTACGATCGCCGACCATCCGCACGAGAGTTATGCTTCCGGTGCGGCGGAAATCGACTCGGACGGCATTCCCACGCGCGACCAGACCCTTTTTGACAAGGGTGTGCTGAAGATGTTTCTCTATGATCTGGATTCCGCCGGAATGGCGGGCAAGGAACCGACGGGGAACAGCAGCTGTTCACCCTGGAACATCAAGGTGCGGCCCGGCCGGACGCAGAGCAGCAAGTTGCTTGGCGAGATCGATGAAGGGGTTTATGTGCGGAATGTTCTGGGCTTTGGTCAGGGCAACCTGATCAACGGCGATTTTTCATGCAACCTGGGCCTGGGCTATCGGATAGAGAAAGGCGAGATCACGGGGCGCGTCAAGAACACCATGATCTCGGGAAACGTCTATGATCTCTTCAAGGAGAATGTGGTCCTGAGCAAGGATACCGATTATGAGGGAAGTTATCCCCATGCCGTTATCGAAGGCTTGCAGGTAAGCGCGTGATTATACGGGAGCGCTTTTGCCGACCTTGTCTTCGAACAGGTCGATGTCTTCCTTGAGCATGTCGGGCTTGTCCTTGGGGAAAATACCAAAGCACACGGCATCCTTGGGCTGGACGATTCCGGCCATGAGATCAAAGGCCTCGGCGATAGGCTGGTTGGCCGCGGCGAAGACCTTGTAATGGAGCACAGGCTTGCTGATGGTGCGGATCACGTCAAACATGGCTTCGCGGTGTTCCGGCAGCCAGACTTCGCCTTCGCCCTGGTGCTTCCAGTTTTTGCCGCGGTCCGTGGGGTTGTACCAGCTGCACATCTGAAAATCCACGTCCAGATTTGCGTTGATCCAGGCATGGGCCTCGGGCTTGTGTCCGGCAAAGCCGCGCGCCACATCATGCTTTTCCATCAGCGCAAGGGCTTCATGAAAATTATCGAAGGTTTCATTGGCAAACCAGTTGTCCACCACACCACCATGGATGAACATGGCCGACGCGCCCGCATCGCCGCAACGCTCAATCCAGGGCTTCCAACTGTCGGGGCCGTTATCGGCGGAAATCTGGACGATCCATTTTATCTTGCCGCCTTCCTTCCAGTACTCCTGCATGAGGGCCAGGGTGCGTTCATCGGATCGGGCCACGACGGAATCGACGCCGAGGGCTTCAGCCTCGTGCATGAGTTGCCGGGCTTTTTCGTCGGTAAAATACCCCCGCATTTCTTCGTTGCGTTGCTTGTTCTGGTGGGAAAAACCGTTGACGGGATTCGTTCCCAGGATGATGGGGCTGAATTCTTTATTGCCAAAACGTACTGCTTCCATGAATCAAACTCCTCTTTCGCCGTCCATTAGAATTCCAGCCCGACGCGGACCAGACCAGCCCCAATCATATCAAGTTTTTCGGCCGCGGCGCGAGATAAATCGATAACGCGTCCATCCACAAAAGGCCCGCGATCATTGATGCGGACGGTTACGGTTTTGCCGTTTTGAAGATTGGTCACCTTGACTTCTGTGCCGAAATCGAGGCTACGATGGGCGCCCACCATGTCATTTTTATTGTGCAATTCTCCGCTGGCGGTTTTCTTGCCATGGTATTTTTCGGCGTAATAAGAGGCCATTCCCACCTGATCATAATCACTTCGCGGGCTGTCGGCGGCGCCTGCGGAACTCCTTTTAACTCCCCCGCATGCCAGGGCGCAGATGAGCAGCAATGCAACCAACAACAATCTACCTGCATGTTTCATATTCATATCTGGCTCCTTTTCATGACTTTATTATATGGGGATGGTGAGTTTCCCTCAATGTATTTCATGTGACTGTACAGGTAAGCACGGCTCTAATATAGGGCGCGCTTACAGCGCTTCGCATTTTTTAAGGCTTGGGTCCTGGGGTTTCACTCCCTTTGGTCGT
>CAYWYC010000107.1:6177-13074 GCA_964462565.1 uncultured Candidatus Sumerlaeota bacterium
TGCAAGCACCGGGACCAAAGCCCGCAACAGCAAGGCAAGAGCAAGTTTTTAGACCGAAGACATGGGTAACAGGTGTACGAAGACAAAGGTAACACTATTTCGTATCCAGGGGCTTGAGCGATTGCGTGTGCGATTGCGATTTTAGAGCACAAGATTCGGGCTATAACGGTGGTCTCTATTTTGCGCTTGTTGATTTTTGGATGCGGTGATATATCAAAGCCCATGAAAAATGCCGACCTTGCCATATTGCGCTGCGTGCACTGTTCTTCAGGATTGAGGGGCCAGGCGCAGGTTTATCACGAGGGGGCCGGGCTTACCGAAGGGCCTGTTGATCTGGGCGAATTGGATAAGAATGCGGTGGTGGTGGAGGGGACTCTGGAATGCGAAAACTGCGCGGCCCGATATCCCATTCGCTGCGGTCTGGCGGCAATCACGGGCCTGGACGCGAATTGGATTTCCTGTCTGCGGGAACTGGAGTCGCGTCAGCTGATCCGGCGGGATATGGTTCGGCCTGGTAAAACCGCCGGGCTGGACCAGGCCTATGAGAAAGACGTGGAGAAGCATTATGACTTGCTGGAGCCGATGACCGCGACGGCGCTGGAAGCGATGGATATTTCCGGCGCGCCCCGGGTGCTGGACGTGGGTTCCGGTGAAGGCAAGACGGCGCGGCTTTTCGCGGAACGTGGCGCGCGGGTCAGTGTGGTGGATTCGGAACCGGCCGACCTCTATCACATGAATATCCCCGCTTACAGCAGTACCATCCAGGCCGAAAGCCACCGCTGCCCCGACGGCAGGATTTTGCATAAACTGGATCCCGATCCCATGCCCGGGCATATCGGACGATACCTGGGCAATGCCGGATGCCTGCCTTTTGGCGACGGAGTTTTTGATATTGTTTTTTGCCGGTCGGTCATCCACCACCTGGATGCTCCGGAACAGGCATTGCGGGAGATGCTGCGGGTCTTGCGCGTGGGGGGGCTGCTGGTACTGTGTTCGGAACCGGTGCGCAGTATTCTGGAAAAGGAAGGGTGGATGCTTTCCAGCAATATTGACTTTTTCCGCGGCCTGAATGAGCACAATCCCCAATTTTTCCAGTACCTACTGCCCCTCTGGAAGCGCACCCGGCAACTGCGGATTCAGTATTTCTTTTACGGCTACGCGAATCGCCTGCTTCGCCTCCTGCAGCGGCTCGGGATTCCCTGGTATCGGGCCATTCATAAGGGCGAATGGCTGCAGGGAGCGGGGCTTTTGAAATTAGTTCCCATCAGTTTCACCATGCAATTGCAGGCGCGCCGGAACAAAGGGAAGGTCAAGGCGGCGCGGGTGAAGGGGCCGATGCTGGACGAGCAGTTCCTGGGGGAATTGCTGAATATGTACGCGCCCGACAGGCCGTTGGACAGGCAACTTGACGAAATTGATGGCGATATCGAAAAGTTGGCTGCCTGGCGGAGAGAGTTACAGGCGCTGGAACATGGACGCAGGCCACCGCAAAGCATCGACATGACGCAAACCCGGCCCGATGGCCTGGTGCGTGGTTTTTTGCAGCCCATGGAGGAAGACGGAGTGCCCTGTCGCCCGACGCTGGAGGTGGCGACTTTTACGCTCTGGAGAGCCAGGGGCATGGATAAACTGATGCTGGATTTTGTGCCGATTCAGGAAGACGGAGAATGGCCGGTGGAGATCCTGATAAACGGCCGGAAACTTGGCGAGGTCCGGTTTTCCGAGGCGGGCGTCTTGCATCTGGACCTTCCGGAAAATACGGGTCCCGTAATCGATGTGACGCTGCGCAATAATCGCCTGGAAGCCCTGCGCGCGGGGGAAATTGAATTTCACGCCGGCGCGGGGCTCCGTAAGGTGTGGTTGGAATAGTTTGTTTTCGGATCAGGCAAAAAGATCGAGTTGGGAAATATTCAGGCGTTCCATTGCGATTTTCTGGATCATTTCATAGGGACCGAAATAAGCCAGGATTCGCGAGGTGGCTTTTGAGCGCCAGACCTTGTCTTTTTCTTGCTGGAGCGGGCGGAATTGCATTTCGATTTCCCCAAACATAATCTTGCCGGCGGGGCCGCTGTTGTAGGATTGGATAACGCCGCGGGGTCCTTCGGGATCGGCTTTGGCGGGGTCAATGGCCTCGTCGCTGGAGCGGGGTACATCATCGCTCTCCCGGATAAGCAACGCCCATTGCAGCGCGCCGGAGTCGGTATCGGATGCCATGCCCACGGTGGTTCGGGTAATGACAGGACGCATATAGGCGATCTGGACGGGGCCCTCCTGTGGCAGATCTTCGGCCAGGACTCCCAGTTTGGTTACCTTTTGACCGTCCACGCGAAAAACGAGTTGGTCGTCATGGAGTCGGATGCGGTCGGACGGGATATCACCGAAATAACCGATGGGGCTTGCCTTGCGTCCAGTGGGTACGATAACGGTTCCGCTTCCGCCGGAAGCCGCCATGGGTACCTGGGTGAGGCCCCAGGGACAGAGCACGGGGGCCTGGTCGCCCTTTTTGGCAAGTTCGATTTTGTCATTTATTTCGACGCCGGCAAAACCGACTTCTTTCCACATATCCTTGAAGTCGGCCGCATTTTTCAGGGGATTATCCAGAACCTGGAACTGCCGCTCCGAAAGCACATCTTCGTAGTCAATATCAAGCAGACCGTCGTGCAGGTCGTACCGGTTCTGGAAACATACGCCAGGGCCTTCTTCGGCGCTTTTCTTGTAATCTCCCGGATCCATCTGGAGTTGGGCATACCATTCCTCGAAGTTCTCGGGATCTTTATAGAAATAATTCTGCTCGGGGGATACCCAGAGGCGATCACCTCCGATGCCGCCGTTGCCTTCGCCATCAACGTCCCAGTTTTCCGCCTTGCCCGAAAGGATGGATGCCAGGTTTGGGTTGACCCAGAGCACACTGCGGCTGCTGCCCACGCAGCACGGGAAAAGGCCCAGGAGGCGCGCGCCATATTGGGTAACGACAATGGTCGTACCGCCTTCCAGTTCTTTTTGCCAGATGGGGATATCGTTTTTATCCAGTATTTCGAGGAGTTGATCGCGATTCATGATCGATCCTTTCTGCTTGCTTCGATATATGCGTCCCTTGCAGGGCCCATATCGCGTGATGGATCGGACCTGCAAATTCGTAAGCCAGTTTTTCGGCCTTATTCGGTGCTGCGAATCTGACGGGCCAGGGTCTGGCAGTAGTTCGCCATGTTTCGGATTTCTTCGTTCGGGTGGTTCAGGAATCGGGGAGTCAGGGCCAGGCGGTAGTATTCCTTTGCTTTCTTGAATTTCTTCAAGTCATCGCAAATAATTCCGGCATTGTATATGGAATAGACCTGAACAAGATCGTTGTCGGGATATTCTTCGATAAGCCTGTCAAAGCTCTTCAGGGCGGCTTTGGTCTCGCCGCGGAATTTTTCCATGAAGGCCAGCCGCAACTTGGCGAGAGGGGTAAAACGGTCGTTTTCCGGATAGCGTTGAATCACCATTTCAAAGGCCGCAATGGTCTCGCGTTCCAGACGCGGTCTCATTTCGGGAGGCACCATTCCGCGATACTGCTGATACTTTTCTTCGGCCAAGTTGAACTGCTCTTCCGCCGTTTCCATGCGGGGCACGGTGACCTCGGACCTGTTCTTGACACATGCCACGGTCAGAAGCACCGCGAGAAATAAAACGGCTCCCTGCGGAAAGCATCGAAATACCTGCATTTTCATAGTACGACTCCTTTCCCCTGTAGACACATCCATGGGAATTTTGAATATCGAAAACAGAGCAAAAGTGCAAAGGAAAAATAGGAAAAGACCGAGAAATGGGTGGGAACCATTCCGAACAAACAACATTGGGGCATTCGATTTTATGGGCCCTTCAGCCCGTTTTTTCTTCGGCTGATATGAAGGGGCTTTAACATAAGTGGGTAAATAAGGCAAAACCGACATTATCTTTTTGGCCCTTCCGGGATTTTTGGGTATTCTCAATATAATGCTGAAGGTGTTACGAAGGATAGAGCCGAGTTGATAAGCCGGAGCAGGATTTCCCTGTTCCGAGATCAACGTCCCGCGAGATATAAGGGTAATCCTTTCAGGGTTATACCTTTTTTGCCGTTATTCCACGGGTTAAAACCCGCGGCTATTATTGGGAAAGATTTCCGGGCTTTTGCCAGAAACTTTCAGGCTAAGATTGAAGACCAACGCCCAAAAAACCACGGAAGGTCCTTTATAGCGAATCTCGAAAGTCTTCCTGCCATATAAAAGTCGCGAGATTCTGTCAAATGGTCAAAAGCACGCGCTCCAATCGAATCCTGCTCCTTATCTGCGTCATCCGTGTCATCCGCGGTTCAATTTCCTGGGGCGCGCTTACAGGGCTTATCTCTATTTTATGGCCCTGGTCCTGGGGTTTCGCTTCCTTCAGGCGCCTCATCCCAGGCTGGTATGTATAGCGCTTTCAGCGCTGAAAAAAATGAGAAATGCTTATGCCATAATTTGTGTTTCGGCCCCTTGGTACAGGCCTTTGGACCTTGGTGGTTGATTACCGCCATAAATGCCATATTATGCCTCAGGCTTTGGGCCATTGATTGGCTTTTCTGGAATCGGGGCTGGTTTTATTGGGGGATGGTGATCAGATTCCCAGGTCTTTTTTCATGGACTTGGTGATGGATTGGCGGATGTTCCCGTAGTCTTTCCAGGGGTCTGATTTCAGGCGTTTCAGGCGGCTTAGTGTGTTTTCGATGGTGTATCGGGCGGGCTCCAGATCGGCCTTGAGGTCCTGCCAACGGAGGGGTACGGAGACGGGGGCTCCTTTTCGGGCGCGGACGGAATAGGCGGCCACGCATACACCGCCGCGGGTGGTGCGGAGGTAGTCGATGAAGATTTTGCCTTTTCTTTTTTCACGGGATGCTTCGGCAAGGAACTTGTCATCTTTTTCGGCGGCTTGCTTTGCGATGGCGCGGCTGAAGGCGGTGGCTTCGTCCCAGGTGTTGCGCCGGACGAGGGGAACGATCACGTGGAGGCCTTTGCCGCCGCTTGTTTTGACAAATGCCTGCATGTCGAAGTCCTGAAGGCGGTCGCGGAGAAGGCGGGCTGCGTCCATAACGGCATCAAAGGAAACGCCTTCGCCGGGGTCCAGATCGAATACAAGCCGGTCCGGCTTTTCGAGTTTGTCCGCCCGGCTGCTCCAGGTATGCATTTCAATAGTTCCGAGTTGGACCAGCGCGATGAGTTCTTCCGGGCTTTCGATGCGGATATAGGGTTTTTTGTCTCCGTTTTTTTCTTCGATTTCCACGCTGCCGATCTGGTCGGGAAGGGACTTGGAGGGGTGCTTCTGGTAGAAGCAGGATTTCTGACGTCCTGAAGGGCAGCGCAGGAGGGTCAGGGGGCGATCCGTGATATCGGGCAGAATCCAGTCGGCCACGGCTTCATAATAGTGGGCCAGGTCGAGTTTGGTGATTTCGGCATCGGGGAAAAGTTCTTTGTCGGGATGGGTGATTTCGACGCCGGCTATTTGGGGATCTGATTTTTCGTCGCGCTTGATTTCTTGCATGGATCTTCCTGTCTTGGCACTTTTGTTTGCCTTCTCTGTCAGGCGATCCTTGTGCTTGCGGTCCACCTGTTCATCGCGTTCCTTGATGAGGAGCCAATTTTTTCCGCCGCCGGAGCGTTTGCCTTTCATCTGGACGAGGGCCCAGTTGCCTTTCATTTTTTCGCCGTGGAGTTGGACTTTCACCTGGCCTTTGTCCAGAGCCTCGGACATATCGCCATCATGGTCGTAGTCGCCCCGGTCCCATACCATGACGGTTCCGCCGCCATATTCCCCCTCGGGGATGACGCCTTCAAAGTCGGCATAGTCAAGAGGATGGTCCTCCACCTGGACGGCCAGGCGTTTGTCCGCGGGATCGAGGCTGGGGCCTTTGGGGATGGCCCAGCTTTTCAGGACGCCATTATGGGCGAGGCGAAAATCATAATGCAGGCTGGAGGCGTCGTGTTTTTGTACGACAAAGAAGTCCCCTTCCCTGGCCAATGCGTCCTTTGCCTTGGGCTCGTTTGTCTTGCGAAAGTCGCGTTTTTTCTGATAGTCCTCTAAAGCCATGCGGCTCCGTTCGCTACAGAATGCGCGCCAGGCAGGTTTGGGGCAGCAATTCTTCGAGGGCCGAATTCAGGTACAACTTCGGGGTCCGGCCGGAAAGGCGAATCTTGAGTTCCACATCCTTTGGCGATACGCCCAGGATTGCCTGGAGCATTTTTCGTTGCAAATAGGTGGTCAGGAAAAGAGGGTTAAAGCCCTTGTTGGCAAAGCCCATGCGAAAATAGGGAAGCATTTTCAGACATCTACCGGCCAGGGCCGCGCGGAAGACGGGCAAATAATCTTCCAAAACATCGCCCTTCAGACGCATTATCTGGTCCTCATAGCGCTTCAGGTAGCGGTCCAGAAGTTCCTTGGGGTTATGTTCGTCGGAGGTTTTTTCCAAAATCCACTGGTAGCCTTTTTCGATCTGTTCCTGGTGCAGAGCCTGGTTCAGGGTTTTCTCAACCTCGGGAGGCAATTGGGCAGGAACAACGGTACCAGTCACATTTTTCGCGGTTCTTTGTGTATTGGAGGCTTCCATCTTTTCACGCTCTCTTGGGTTAATGGGTATATTCTCGCACAGTTCAAATTACCGGCCAGTATGGGTCGGCTTCTTGACTGCGACTTTCTGGCCCTTTGGCCAGAATGCGATTTTGATAGACATCTTTGCCACAAACGTGGGCCATAATGGGTGTGGCGTCCCAAACCTGCTCTATCTCTCCGATAGAACGTCTATGCATTTAAGCAAAAATGTGAAAGCAGAATCAAGGAAATATGCAGATTTCGCAAAAAAACCTTGATCCTTCATACTGATACCTGTCTTGGCTTTTGCGTAAGGCATAT
>CAYWYC010000108.1:0-12974 GCA_964462565.1 uncultured Candidatus Sumerlaeota bacterium
CCACCCTCCATCCTCAACTGCCACCAGGATGGTGGCGATACGTACCGCCGGCATCTTGCCGGCACAGTGGCTTCCGATAATATTACCAATCCCGACATTCTCTTCTTCTTTTGCCCCGTTGTGGTTCGGGCTTTTATCAAGGACCTTGAGCCCTCTTTGTATTAGATTCTGTCTGAACCCAGGACGATGCGCTGGGCTGGTATGTCTCGAACCTTTGGCGCGAAAAAGGGGAGCAAAGCGTATTTCATAACGAACCATTATTTTGGGCAAATCCTCTGATAAATACCCGGCCCCATTTATGTCTTGCACCCGATTCTCCGGCAACGCCGAAAAAAGGATAGACATCTTTTGCCGGCTTCGGTCTAATGGGACGAAACTATGGGGTATGCTTGACCGTCTGCCGGGTAAGGCCGGCACGCGCTAAATCTGATGAGGAGGAAGACGATGACTGAATATTTTCCCGAAGTAAAAAAGGTGACATACGAAGGGCCGGATTCCGATAATCCCTTTGCCTTCAAGCATTATGATAAGGAAGAAAGAGTACTCGGCAAGACAATGGCCGAACATCTGCGCTTTGCCGTGTGCTACTGGCATACCTTCAAGGGCGACGGAGCCGATCCCTTTGGCGGTGGAACCATGATCCGTCCCTACGCCAGCGACGATCCCATGAAGGACGCGGAGCAGACCCTGGACGCGGCCTTTGAATTCTTTACCAAACTCGGCGTGGATTTCTGGTGCTTTCATGATCGCGACATCGCACCCGAAGCGGACAATCTGGCCGAGACGAACAAGCGCCTCGACCACATCGTGGAACTTGCCAGGCAGAAGCAAAAAGATACGGGCCTGCAACTGCTCTGGGGCACGACAAACGCCTTTTCCCACCGTCGTTTTCTGGCCGGAGCCTCCACCAATCCCTCGCCGGCGATTTTTGCCTACGCGGCCAGCCAGGTAAAGAAAGCCATGGAAATCACCCACGAGCTCGGCGGACTGGGCTACGTTTTCTGGGGCGGACGCGAAGGCTACGAAACCCTATTGAATACGGATATGAAGCGCGAACTCAGCCACCTGGCGTCCTTCCTGCACATGGCCGTCGATTACAAAAAGAAGATCGGCTTTACCGGACAGTTCTATATCGAACCCAAGCCCAAGGAACCGACCAAGCACCAATACGACTTTGACGCGGGCAACTGCTACGCCTTTTTGCAGAAATATGGCCTGGTCGATGACTTCAAAATGAATATAGAAAATAATCACGCCACACTCGCGGCCCACACCTTCCAGCATGAGTTGGAATATTGCGTGGCCAACGGCATCCTGGGTTCTGTCGATGCCAACCAGGGCGATCTCTTCCTCGGCTGGGATACCGATGAATTTCCGACAGACCTTTACGATACGACCCTGGCCATGTACACGATCCTTAAAGGCGGCGGCTTTACAACGGGCGGCCTGAACTTCGACGCCAAACTGCGCCGCCAGTCGATCGATCCGTCCGACCTCTTTCACGCCCATATCGGCGCCATGGACGCCTTTGCCCGCGGCCTGAAAAACGCCGCGCGCATGATCGAAGACGGCAAGTTCGAACGCATCCTGCGCGAACGTTACGCCGGCTGGGACGAGATGCTCGGCCAGAAGATCGAAAGCGGTGAATACGGCTTTGAAGAACTCGAAGCCTACAGCCTCAAGCATAGCGAACCCGAAGTGCAAAGCGGTCGCCAGGAAATGCTCAAGAACCTGCTGAACACGTATATCTAATCCGATTGCGATGGTGTGCGCGACAGAAATGGGGGCTGATTTAAGCTGAAGCCGATGAATCTAAGTATTCTTGAATAACGAAAATACGTTTCGTTTTTAGGGCCAAGGACCCGTTCCATAATAGCCGGGGGTTTCAACCCCTGGCTTTCGGGTCGATCCGGAATAGAGGGCTGAGGGCCCGACCAATAATCCTGCACGTATTTTTATGGATCGGGCTTTCAGCCCTCTGTCTTTTTTCGTCCTGGGGTTAAAACCCCAGGCTATTATGGAGCGCGCCTATGGCGCTCAAAAGAGGAAGACAATGTTTTTATGAGCCATTCAGGATTCTTGTTTATCAAGAAATCAGCTTATAGCATAATAGCAAAAAACTCTCCCCTTATTTGTGTCGTGCACCAATTGGGATAGCGAGTACGATGGGAATAAATAAAAGGAGGATACATGACAGCCGAAAAACCCGAGAATCTCATTCGTGTGGGCGAGATGCTCCACGCGACGATCAAGACCCCCGGAATGCACATGGCCAAACTGGCCGAAGGCGGGGACCCGGCCTTTGAAGGCGACAATGAGCACCTGGACTTTATCAAAAATCTCATCGCCTCCCAGGCGGAACAGGGCGCCGATTACATCGATATCAATCTCGATGAACTCAATGCCAACACCGTGACCCTGATGCCCTGCTTTGTCGAACTGGTCCGCGAAAACGGAAAGGGGGTACCGCCTTCCATCGACAGCTCGAACCCCGAGGTGCTGCTGGCCGGTTTGCGCAAGTGGTTTGAGTACGACGCCGCCCCGCCGCCGCTGATCAATTCGATTCCCTATAACGAAATGGGAAACTATGAAGAGATTCGCGAACTGCGCAAGGAAAATCCATTCAAGGCCGTCTGCCTGCTGCTGGGACCGGAAGGACCGCTTGCCTCGCCCGAAAAAATCATCGAAGCCGCGAAAGAGATGAAGGCGCTCATGGAGACCAGCGGATTCCAAGCCGACGATATTTTCTTCGATTGCGTGACGCTGGGCATTGCCTCGGACAGCTGCATGAGCGGCATGGGCGAGATCAAGCCCAGCCATACGCATAACTCCTTCGAGGCCATCCGTCGTATGCGGCAGGATCCCGAGATGAAAGGCGTCCATTTTATATTTGGCGTATCCAACTGGGCATACGGTGCGAAAAAGCGGCGCATCGGCCATATTCGCGCCTATCTCGAAGCCGCCATGCAGGCTGGAGCCGATGCCGCCATCGTGGACGTGGAAAAAGACTTCGGCATCAAGCCCGCACCGCCCGAGCTGGTCGAATTTGTCAAGATGTTCGAATCGCTCGACGGCGCGGACGACTCGATGTTGCGCTACAGCGAAGCCATGCAAAATGCCCGGGCACAGGAATGGCTTTGATGGGGCGCGATCAATAGCGGTTGAGTTTATTTGAAGGGGATATCAGGGAAATGCGAGAATCCATCCGATAATGCTGCGGAATATCTGGAAAGTCCGGGACCTGCTCTTTACGCTGGTGCGGCGCGACATGATCGTGCGCTATCAGTCCAGTTTTCTGGGCTTTTTCTGGTCATTCGCCAAGCCCCTGGCCCTCGTGGCGATATTCGGCGTGGCCTTTCAGTATATTCTGAAGATAGAAATGCCCAACGACCAGGTCCCCTTCGGCCTGCATCTGCTCGTGGGGATTCTGGCCTGGTCTTTCTTCGCGCGATGCATCGGTGAGGGCCAGGGAGCCATCCTGGGCCAGGCCAACCTCATCAAAAAAGTCAAAATACCCGTCGAAGTCTTCCCGGCGGCCACGGCGATCGGCAATCTGATCAATTATCTGCTCGGGATGCTGGTCGTCTTCCCGGTTATCCTGGTCATGATGGCCCCGCACCCGAACTATTCCCTGGCCAACGTCCCCGCCCTGGTGGCTTTGTTTTTGTTGGTGACGATCCTGCTTACTTTTCTGGCCTTTGCCATCACGCTCATTGTATCGGCGCTGAATGTTTTCTTTCGGGATGTGGAATCGCTGATGGAGGTGCTGCTGCAAGCCTGGTTCTACGGCACACCCATCGTCTATCCCTTCAGCCTGGTTTCGGGCAAGGGGATTTTCGAGACGCTCATCTGGCTGAACCCAATGACGCCCATCTGCCTGGCCTATCGGCGGATTTTGCTCTATCGGCCGCCCATGATGGAAGGGCCTTCCGATGGACAATTATTCTTTTGGCTGGCCATTGCATCTATCGAAACACTGGTTTTATACCTGATTGGCCGTACGATTTTTCTTGCCTGCGCGCGGCATTTTGCCGATGAGATTTAAGACGTGTATCGAATCAGATAATCAGCACCTATTTTGCTGATATAACTTAATTTAGCTGGGGCGCGCAAGATAAGGGACGATAGAAAGGCATTGTCAAAAATGGCTATCCGAAAGAGCGACGACCACTATAAGCGCCTCCTCACCGCCGTTTCCACCCATTCTTATACCGTGTATCTGGAAAACGGCGAAGCCACCGCTACCGAGCATGACCAGGGCTGCCTGGAGGTCACCGGATACTCCCCCGAAGAATACGAAAACAATCCATACCTCTGGATTTCCATGATTTATGAAGCGGACCGCGAGCGCGTTCTCGAGCATATCGGCAAGGTTTTGCAAGGGCAGTTCGTCCCGCCTATCGAGCACCGGATCATCCATAAGGATGGGTCCATCCGCTGGGTGCGCAATACAATGGTACCCACAGTGGACGAAAACGGCGAAGTCAACCGTTATGATGGAGTGGTGGAAGACATTACGGAACGGCGTGAATATGAGGAAAATCTGCAGGAAAGCCTCGCCCATTTGCAGATTGTGGCGGATTATTCCTCCGACTGGATATATTGGCTCGATGCCTCGGATAACCTGCGTTATATCTCACCGGCCTGCGAAGAAATCAGCGGATATGGTCCCGACGAGTTCCGGGCCGATCCCGAGCTCCTGCGGAAAATCATCCATCCCGAAGACCGTGAATTATGGGAAGACCGACACCGGCTCGAGTCTTATGAAGGTGGCGCACCAAGCAGCCGCGAGCTACGCATGATCCGCAAGGATGGCACGATTGGTTGGATTCTGCACATTTGTCGTCCTATTTACGATTCGCACAATATATTCTCCGGATTTCGCGGTACTATTCATGACATTACGGAGCGGCTTCAGTCGCAGGAAGCGGCGATTAGGGCTTCGCGCATGGAGACCGCCACCGTCCTCGCCGGAGGCATCGCCCACGACTTCAACAACATGATGATGAGTGTCATGGGCTATTGCGAACTGCTCAAGATGGAAATCGACGACCCCGACTCCCTTGAAATGCTCAAGGAGATCGTCAGGGTGGCGGACCGCGCGGGAGAACTTTCCCAGCAGATGCTGGCCTTTGCCCGGGGCGGCAAATATCAGTCCAAGTCCATCAGTATCAATACCATTATCAACCAGACGCTCAGTGGGCGCATGGGGGTGGATGTGGACCAGGTTTTTACGCTGGATTTGGACAGCAATCTGGAGCTCATCGAGGGCGATCCGTCCCAGGTGGGCCAGGTGATCTGGCAATTGATCCAGAACGCGCTGGAAGCCATCGATGACGACGGAAAAATCCGCGTCACCACGCGGAATTATAACGTGGATGCTGAATTCGCCCGAAAGCGGGAAGGACTGGCCGAAGGTCCCGCTGTTATGCTGCGTATCGAAGACAATGGGCGTGGCATGACGGACGATGTGCAGTCCCGCGTGTTCGAGCCTTTCTTCACGACCAAGTTTCAGGGCCGCGGCATGGGCCTGGCCGCCGCCTATGGCATCATCAAAAACCACCAGGGCGACATTACCGTCGAAAGCGTTCCCGGCGAAGGCTCGGTTTTTACCGTCTATCTGCCCGTCCAGGAGGCCGTCGAGAAAAAACGCCCCGCCTCGGCCCCGCCGGCTATTCCCACAGGCAAGGAAAGCCTGCTCGTGGTGAACGAAGACGAAACCCTGCGAACGGTGACGCAGAAACTGCTGGAGCGCCTGGGCTATCGCGTCTGGACCAGCCGCAACAATCAGACCGCGGTGAATTTCATCATGACCTGCGGCGACGATCCGAACATCAAATTGATTCTGATGGATATGATGAGCCCCACCCCTTCGATTCGGGAGGCCATTCGGCTTATCAAACGCTCGCGCCCCGATGTGAAAATCCTCTTCTCCTTTGCCGGAGACCGGGAAAGCGACATTCGGGAAATGCTCGACGCGGGGGGCGATTCCTTTTTGCGGAAGCCCTACCATCTCGACGTGCTCGGGCACAAGGTCCGTGAAGTTCTGGAGCGCTAAGATGGAACCATTCTCAGGCTGGCTGGCCTGAATCATCTTTTATTATTGATATGATTGATTTTATGGCAGGGGGTACAGGATTCGAACCTGTGCATGCCGGGACCAAAACCCGGTGCCTTACCGCTTGGCTAACCCCCTGTGGGACACGGCGATCAGTCGGCTGCTCTTGCCCGCCTGCCGCAAGTCTAAAATACTATATTTGCCCCAACCCATTGTCAAGCTTATAGCGATTCCCCAAAGTTTTTTTGCCAGATAAAAACCGTCAGATTTTGCTGGATTTAGACGAATCGGAGGGTTTTAATAGGAATCCCGTAAAGATCAGGCGCCATGGGCATCACTTCTATACTGGATTTCGGGCATACAAGGATAACGCGAAGAAAGGGAAAGGGGTATTATAAATGGAAGCTATTCTAACGTTGGAAAATGAGTTTTTGCAGTTCAAAACTTTTGATGACTGTTCGGCGGATATTGTGGACAAGCAGACGGGGCAGCGCTGGCACATGGGTCCCGTGGCCTGGCAGGATATTCATGAGATTATCGAGGATGTGGTGTGGACACGGAATCCGCGCTATTGGTGCGATTATTTTATCGGGCGCTTCAAAGCCGAAAAGCAGGGGGATCATTTGCTGATCAGCGTGAAGCGGCCGCCCCATCGCGATGATGATATTGTGGGTCGCTTTCGGGTGGAATGGAGCCTGGAAGGTGCGGATTTGAAGCTGCGGATTTTTGATATTGACGAGAGTCTTCCGAGTCTGAATTTCCCGCCGCATATCGAGTCGGACAGCCTGGTGCTTCCGAATGAGGTGGGGCAGTGGGTGCGGAATGCCGAAACGAGCATGACCTGCAAATTCATCACGCAGAACAACGGCCTGAACATGCGTTGGTTCGGCGGCTTGGCCGAGGGTGACCAAAACGGCTGGATGGTGATCTGTGAGGAAAATTATGTCTATATGGGCGCCTATCAGAACGGCGTGAATATCAACCCGACTTACCTGAAGTCAAAGAGCGAATGGCTGGACAGCCGGTCGATTCGTTATTCCTTTACGGGCAATGGCTATGTGGGTCTGGCGAAGCGTTTCCGTCAGTATGCCTTGGACAATAAGTTGTTCCGACGCCTGGATGAAAAAATCGCGGATACGCCGGCGCTCGAGCGGCTGCTGGGCGGGCGTGTGATTTCCTTTTTCCAGTCGAGCACGGAACGGTCGCGGAACAAGGAAAACTTTTTGCAGCCGTTGACGCAGGAAGAACGGGACGCGGCGGATCGGCTGGAGGTGAAGATTCCCCACGCGGATGTGCTGAAGATTATGGAGATGGCGAAATCCTGGGGGATGAAGAAGGGGCTTTTCAATCTGCGCGGCAGTTTTCCCGGTGGCTATGACGACCAGCATCCGGATGTGTGGCCTCCGGAGCCCGCACTGGGTAGCATTGATGAACTGAAGCAGGCGCTGCAGCAGCCGGAGCCTTATCTGGCGGCGCTGCATGACAATTACCAGGATATTTATGAGCAGAGTCCGTCCTTTCCCCATGGGGTGATTCGCACGCGTGACGGGCACCTGATGCATGGCGGCTATTGGCATGGCGGGCAATGCTATATTATCTGCACCAAGCACCAGCGTCCCTACGCGGAACGGAACTGGGAGAAGCTGAAGACGCTGGGCATGACGGCGCATTTTGTGGATACCATGTCGTGCGTGCGTTTTTATGAATGCCACGACCCCGACCACCCGATGGTGATGGAGGAATGCCGGCAGAACAAGTTGAAGTTGATGCAATTCTTCAAGGAGCAGAACATTGTTCTGGGCAGCGAGGAAGCGGCGGACTTTGGGATGTATTATATCGACTGGCTGGAAAACCGGCACATGCATACGCCCCATGAGAGCATTCCGCTTTGGCCGTTGGTTTTCCATGATGCGGCGTTTTATACGCGCTACAGCACGGCGGGCACGAGCGGCGGTGAGCCCGTGGATATGCTGTCGAACCTGCTTTGGGGCTACATGCCTTACTGGCCGGCCAACGACCTGGCGTCGTGGCCGTCGCAGGAAGCGGCTTTCAAGGCGTCACTGGATTGCGACAAATGGCACGGGCGCGTGGGCATGGATGACATGACGAATCATGAGTACCTGGACGACGGCCTGGTGGAGCGGACGGAGTTTTCGTCGGGTGTTTCCATGGTGGCGAATTATTCGGACGAGGCCCGTGAGTTTAATGGTAAGCAGATTGCCCCGAAGGGACACTTGATCGTGGAATAGGCAGGAAGCACGCTGAAGCGCGGCCCAATATGAGCGGTGCTTACAGCCTAAAATATTGTTTGCCCCTTATCCTTGTTTTTTCGTTGGGGAAAGAAGTCGCGCCTGTTCGTAGTAAGCCACGTAAGTGGCGTCTCCCTTCCCCGCGCAAGGCCGGAGGGGCGATTGAATTTCCATTTATCACCCCGGGTTCGGATCAGTACGCCGATATCTTGTGGGACTGGGACGCCTGGTTGAGCAATGTGGCGCTGGGGCAGATTCTGGCGGATCTGGACGATGCCGGGGCGGCGGAGGAAGCCTGGCCCCATGAGCAGGGCTGCGTGCTGAACTATATTGCCTGGCAGCACAAGTGTGCCGATTTTGAATCCGGGCTTCCAGAACGGGAACCACCTGGTGATGCTGATGATTGCGTGGCTCGAAGGCCGCGATCCGGTCTATGAGTTCTGATCCGCGAAATTTCAGCGAATGGCGTTTCCCACCCTTGAAGGCCTTGTGGGCCGCAGGGCGCGTGGAGGACTCAGGATTTCACTGAGCACAATACCTCGACGCAAGTCTTCGGGTGTCCGCAAGACTGCGAGATGATTCATGGCGCGGTCATCAAATTCTGTGCGCAGATGAGACATGGAGGGACGCGGAGTGGCGGAAGTTTTCGCGTAGCTCCGCTGGCGGCGTGTGGAAGTGTGCATACCCTTGCGACGCGTCATTTCCGGCTTGGTCCTGACGCGGTCTTTCGCCTTGGCTTTTCTTTTGCGCATGGGGGGGGGAGGCGGTGGTGCATATTCCTGCTGGCGCGCCGCTTTTTCCACATTCCGAGGCACTTCGACTTCTTCTTCCACGGGAATATTCCCCAGGGCGCGCTCCAACTCCTGCATCAGCATCTGGCCGATATCCTTGGACTTTTGGGGTGCGGGCGCTTTCCCTTTTTTCGGGCTTTGTGGTTCAAGATCACGTGCCCGATCCCCGCTTTGGGGCCTTTGGACATCGCGTTGCTGCTGAATCTGCCGGTAGGATTGGCGGGAGGGATCTTCTTCAGCCCGGGGTTTGGGGGGAGCTGGTCGGTTTACCTTCATCCTGTTCTCATTGATCCACATATTGATCTTCTTGACCACGGCCGCAATAGCATAGGCCAGCCCGATCAGGATACCCAGGATAATTTGGAGGTTTGGCATTTCTTCTACGGCAAAAAAATCTCCCATCCCTTTCCTCGCTTTTTAAGGCTCATCGGCCTTTTCTGAATAGGGAGAAAAGGCCGATGAGCGGTCTATTTTATGTACATGGGATCGACGCGATAATGGCGCCGGCCATGGTGCTGAATCAGCCGCTTTGCTGCTCCAGATACATTTCCAGAATTTGCTCTTCTGGAATGTCCGAACCTTCCAGTTCCACCAGTTCGACTTCGTTGTCGGCGTTGCGGTGGAGGATGTTGACGTTTTCCGTCTTGGCGTTGACAAAAACCAGCAATCCCTTGTCGCGGGCTTTCAATTGCAGATGGGCTTCTTCCAGCGACATGGGCTTGGCTTCCAGCGCTTCCTGGCGGATCATTTCTTCATCCGTGGATTCTTCACGCGGACGTTCTTCGGCAAAGTCGAAATCCATGGGGTTGAAGCGGCGAATGGTAACATTGTTCCGTCCCTTCATTTTGTCACCCCATTTTTTGTTTTTGGTCTTGCGCAGGCCCCGTTCGGCCTTGTTCAGCGCTTCTTCAAAAGCCGTGCGCATATCATCGGCGTCGGCCTTGAATCGCAGGTTCATTTGCGGTCCAAATGTCAGAATTTCCGCCATCGCCGTCTTTTTGGTCGAATCCAGAATGACGCTGACTTCGAGGATCCGGTCGAAGAATTTCCTCAGTTTTCCGATTTTTTCAACAATCAATGCACGATCAGCATCGGAAAGATCGTGGTTGTGACACATAATTCGCGGCATAGTTTCAACTCCTCTCTAAACAGGAATGAATGCGCCGAAAAGACATACCTTCATGGGATTGACCGGCGCCTTTCGGCCGGGTCGAAGATAGGTCATCGGTGATATGGTAAGTTGCCTATGCATAGTCTATCTATCGGCAAACCGCCATATATAAATAATCAAAAAACATTACCAATTGCTGAATTTTCGGCAAAAATCGCCCAAAAATCAGCGTGAAACAGTTTCTTCCTTTTCCCGGTCGCCAGCGGCTTCTTTGGCGGCGTCTTTTTGGAAGCCCGAAGCCCGGTGCGCGTCCAGGTGCATATAAAAACTTTCGCCAAAATACAACTCCTTGGCGCGCGGATTGTTGACCAGCTCCTCGGCAGTTCCGGATATCATCACTTTGCCTTCATGGATAATATAGGATCGGTCGGTGACAGAAAGGGTTTCACGGGCGCTGTGGTCGGTGATCAGAACCCCCAGCCCGCGCTCCTTCATCTGGTGAATGACGACCTGGAGTTCTTCCACGGCCTTGGGATCGACGCCGGAAAAGGGTTCGTCCAGCAGGATGAACTTTGGTTCCGTAACCAAAGCCCGCGCAATTTCCACACGCCGCCGTTCTCCACCGGAAAGGGTGTAGGCGTAATTATTTTCCAGATGGGTCAGGCCCATATCTTCGATCACGTTTTCGCACAGCCTTTCCCGTTCGCGCTTGCCATAAGACAGGCACTCCAAAATCCCCATCACGTTCTGTCGGACGGTGAGTTTGCGGAAGGCGGACGGCTCCTGGGCCAGGTAGCCGACACCCAGGCGCGACCGCTTATACATGGGCATATTCGTGATATCGACATCATCGAGAAAAATCTGTCCGCGCTTGGGGCGAATGATTCCGACTATCATATTAAAAGTCGTGGTCTTTCCGGCGCCATTAGGCCCCAGCAGACCGACGATTTCTCCATCGCTCATTTCCAGGCTGACCTCATTTACGACCGTCCGTCCACCATAAACCTTGACGAGGTCTTTTACTTTAATCGTTGACAATCTCCGTACGCCTTTCTGGCCAAAATCCTGCTCTTTCCCATCTGTATTTATTGAAACACCTTTATCGGGATGATGCAAGAGAAACCACCAGTTTCGGGAGGCAAAATGGCGCCTGTCTTGAGGCGAAGATTCGTCGTGGGTGAAAGCCGTCTTTCGGGGCGGCCGCCCCAGGTGTTTGGTTGAGAACAAAAAGAAGAAAACCGGCAATAAGATTCCAGAATCAAGCCATTTCCGGGTTATAGATTCCGGTAGAGCTTGCCTGCTCTTCCTGCATGCGAAGGCGATTGGCGGCGAGGGCCGGGAAATTCCTGAAATTAACGTTGTCGCTGGGGAAGGTAGCGACCCCGATAAAAGTTTCATGGAGGGCCCACGTGTCACGAATCCGATCAACCAGTTTGCTTGCGCCACTTTTGTTGGTATCGCTGAGCAGAAGAAAAATGAATTCATCATCCAGGGGGTAAATGGCGTCGCAATCCCTCAGGAATCGCTGGATATTCTCTGCCATGTGGTGCGGAGCCTGGCCACTGCGGATAAATATCAGCGACAAATATCGACGGTATCTTTTCGCGAGGGCCAATTCATGCTGAATCAGCCACTCGAACTCAGCATAATCACGTATCATGTCAAATTTCCACACCTTCTTTAAATAGTAAAACAGTCATCTCCGAATCCATCATTCGGCCAATCTGTTATATTTCCAAGATATCAAAACCAAGAGGTAAAGCAAGGGATTCAAGCCTTCCAATGCCTCACACTGTCTGAATCCTTATCTAAGCAACTGATGTACCAGATAACCCAAATCTAACATGCCTGCGGCCATGAATCCGATATATTGTTGAAAATACTGATTCTATATCCGGTGCTTTTTTTTGATAAAAACGAGCGCATTGACAGCAGGACCAAAATCTGCCCGCAGATTGATCATGATGATCATTCTCACTGCGAACATATGTGCTCAAAATGATCTGAAAAACAGGCACTATGGACAAACGAAAGGTCTTTAAACAGGACTATATTCCGACAAAAACTAAACAGTTAGGATCAGGGGGCTGTATTTACAGGAGTTTGGCAGGTTTTTGATGCATAATTACCCATTTGGGGGAAGGGCTTTGCCTGGATGCCTTGCGTGAAATACTCCGGCTCATAGCGAATCTCGAAAGTCTTTCTGCCAAATAAAAACCGCGAGATTCTGCAAAAGGGTCAAAAGCACCATTCCTCGGGCTCCAGAGCCGCCCATTTAAAAAGGATACTCAAAAAACTTTCAAAAACGGCTCTAACTTTGTCAATCTTGTTAATCTTGTAAGATTCATTGGCTCGATTAGGATTACGATTGCGAGTGCGAATTATTAAACACGAAAGGCACAAAAAAAGCTCATGCAATAATATCCGCGACATCCGCGCTATCCACGGTTGCTTAAAAAGAAACGCCGAGACGCTGAGACGCGGTGCACTTGAAGCGCTTTGCCGATTTGAAAGTATATCCTGTCTGATTCAGTGGCTCGAGTGCGATTGCGAGTGCGCGTGCGATTTTTTAACCACGAACGACACGCGCCAAAGATGCCGGAATTCCGAATCATTCTGAAAAACGCATTGGTCTTTTTCTTCGCGCCAAAGGTGCGAAACATTCCAACCCAAGACAACGCCCTGGGTTTGCCGACGTTCATTACAACAAATGCCCTGAAAGGGCATGACATAGAAACTGTTCCCCCAAGTACCTCCAAGGGGCA
>CAYWYC010000109.1:0-12885 GCA_964462565.1 uncultured Candidatus Sumerlaeota bacterium
CCTTGCTTTCTAAACCGGATCGTTTCATCATGGGAGCAGAAAATTGATGAAGGAGACTGGTTTATGCAAGTTCTGATTCTTTATTATTCCCGCAGCGGGAATACGGAAAAACTCGCGCAGGAAATCGCCAAGGGTGTTGAAAAAGTGCAAGGTGTCGATTGCCTCCTGAAGACCACCGCAGACGTGACCAAGGAAGACTTTGTCGAGTCGGACGCGATCATCGCCGGCTCGCCTGTTTACTTTGGAAGCATGGCTGCCGAACTCAAGGCGATCTTCGATAAGTTCATCGGTGTCCGCCGCAAGATGGGCGGGAAGATCGGCGCGGCATTCGCCACCAGCGGCGACATGACCGGTGGTAAGGAAACCACCATGCTCTCTATCCTTCAGGCGCTGCTGATCTACGGGATGGTGGTCATGGGCGATCCGCTCGAAGCGACCGGACATTACGGCGTGGCCTGCGTGGCCAAGCCCGACGTCAACGCCTGCGACTCCGCCCAAAAGATGGGGCGCTGCGTGGCGGAACTCGTGAAGAAAATTGCGGAATAAGGAGAAGCCCCTATGGAATATCGCATCGAATCGGACAGTTTGGGAGACATGGAAGTGCCCAAGTCGGCCTGGTATGGATGCCAGACACAGCGGGCTATTGAGAATTACCCCATCAGCGGCCTGCGCCACGAGGGCGTTTTCATACGCGCCTTTGTCTATCTGAAAAAGGCAGCCGCCCTGGCTAATGCCGAACTCAGAGCCATCACCCGCGAACAGGGCGACGCCATCGCCAAGGCCTGCGACGAAGTTCTGCGCGAAGGCAAATGGATGGACCAGTTTGTCGTGGACGTTTTTCAGATGGGCGCGGGTACGTCCTTCCACATGAACGTGAACGAAGTCCTGGCCAATCGCGCCAATGTGCTCATGGGCGGCAACCTGGGCGAGTACGATCGGGTCAATCCGAACAACCATGTCAACTTCGGCCAGTCCACGAACGACGCTTTTCCCACGGCCATGCGCCTGGCCGTCCTCATGGCCACACGCGACTCGCTACATCCCGTGCTGCTCAAGTTTGAGAAAGCCCTGCGCGAGAAAGGCCACGAGTTTGATGATATCCTGAAGTCCGCCCGTACCCATCTCCAGGACGCCGTGCCCATTCGCCTGGGACAGGAATTCACCGCCTACGCCGAAGCCATCCGCAAGTGCCATGTTTGCGTGGACGTGGCCAGACTCTCCTGCGCGGAACTGGGCATTGGCGGATCGGCAGCGGGCACGGGGCTCAACACGGCTCCCGGCTATCGCGAGCGTATCCTCGAAATCCTGCAGGAAGAAACCGGCATCAGCGAACTGAAACCGGCGCGCGACATGCGTGAGGCCATGCAGAGCCAGCGCCCTATGGCCGAGATGTCCGCCAGCCTCCGCAACCTGGCCCTCGAAGTCGGCCGCATCTGTAACGACCTGCGCCTGCTATCCAGCGGCCCCACCACGGGACTTGCCGAGATCGACCTGCCTGCCGTCGCGCCGGGATCATCCATCATGCCCGGTAAGGTCAACCCCTCCATGCTTGAAATGATGAACATGGTCTGCTTCCAGGTCGTCGGATGCGACGCGACCATTTCCCAGGCCGTCGCCGCCGGACAACTCGAACTGAACGTCATGATGCCTGTCATGCAGTTTAATGTTCTCTTCGCCATTCGCATTTTATCCAACGGACTGGAACAGCTGCGCGCGCGATGCATCGAAGGCATCACGGCAAAGCCCGAACGATGCAAGCGTTACGCCGAAGGCAGCATGGGCCTGGCGACAGCGCTCAATCCGAGCATCGGATACGCCAACGCCGCGCGCCTCGCCAAGCAGGCTCTCGCCGAAAACCGGCCCATTCCCGAAATCGTGCGTGAACTTAAAATCATGAGCGACGAAGATCTGAAGCGTGTGCTTGATCCAATCAAAATGACGGAGCCGGGCATTCCGGGGGAGTAGTTTCGTTCAGGGAGTATAGTTCCGGACTATCGCGGCAATATTATCACGTTGGGTTTCCATCGACCGTACAAGCGCGATCTGCGTCCGGCATCGGTCCAGGTTCTGCTGGGGGTAGTCGGTCTTGTAATAAATATCGCCGCGCAGGTAATCCGTCAGGAAGCGCAGCACATGCAGGTAGGCCATGTATTTTCCGGCAAAGCCCAACTGGTTGACCTCCGCCTGGGACAGCGCCGCTCCCGCGCCATCCCGATAGCCCTCCAAAAGCGCCTGAAAAAGCGGCAACTCCAGTTCCATCCGGGTCAGGTCTTTTTCGTCTTCCGCCGCCGGACATGCCGCCGTGCGAACCAAATCGCCAAAGTCGTAGATCACCAGACCCGGCATCACCGTGTCCAGGTCGATCACGCAAAGCGCCTCGCCTGTGTCGTGATCCATCATCACGTTGTTGATCTTGCAATCGTTGTGCGTGACGCGCCGAAAGATTACGCACTCCGCCTCCAGCCGCGGCGGAATCAGCACGATCGATTCACGTTCCAGGGCAAAGGCGATTTCTCCCCGCGCCGAATCGCAGCGGCCCACGGCGTCGTCCTTCACCGCTTCGAGCAGGGCGGCATAGCGCGGCACGCCACTCAGAAAACCGGGAATCGTCTCATGCAGAGCCGGCCCAGGCATGCTGTCCATTTGCGCCAGGAAATTGCCAAAGGCCCGCGCCGCCTCATAGGCATGGTCCCGGCTCTGCACGGTATCATAGCTGCGCGCGTTTTCGATAAATTCATAAACCCGCCAATACTGCTGCTCCTCATCCCGGTAAAATGTCTCGCCTTCCAGCGTGGGCACCACCTGCAAATACCGCCGCTCCAAATCCGAAAAACCCTCGGACTCCAGACGCGCCCGAAGATGGCGGCTGACGCGCGTGATGTTTTCCATCACCTCTTCCGGCTTGCGAAAAATATCGTGATTGATGCGCTGCAATACGTAGCGATATTTCAACTGAGTCTTCCGGCAGGTCACCCGCCAGCTGTCATGGATATGGCCGCTCTCGATCGGATGCGCCTGGCTGAAGCGTCCTTCCACTTGAAAGCGTTCGATCAGTTTGCGGATTTCCCGTTGCATTTCAATGTGCCTTCAGGGCGGCGCGTCGGGCCAGCACGATAGCGCCTTGCAGGTTGGCGTTGCTGCCGCGTTCATCGATTATGGAAGGTCGCATGTATGCCGTAATGCCCATGGCTCCCAGGCGACGCTGGGTCGATGGTCCGAAGTAGGGTAACGCGTAGCGGGGCTTGCCACCGATACAGATGGGGACGTCGCGCGGCAGTCCGTCTTTTTCAGCCTGCTCAAAAAGAACGCGAGTCGCTTCCGCCAGGATGAAACCAAAGAGGCGATCCGTCTCGACGGCAGGACGCACACGGTGGCGGCTGAGTTTGCTGATATGCTTTCCGGCCAATCCGACCAACTGGATTTCATGGCGTTCTTCTTCGTTTAATGCGTCGAGAAAATCCGAATCCTTTTGGCTCAGCGCCTGGAAAATATAAAAGCGTCCCGGAGCCGACAGAATGCTTTCCGCGCGAATGCTTCCGGCATCGCCGCATGGTCCGCCGATGTCGTCGGGCTCCACTCCCTCGCCATGAGCCAGCGCTTCCAGAAAATCATCGAAGCAATAGCCTTCCGCCGCGAAAAGATCCCGAAGCATCGCCTTGCCCAGGGGAATCGCGAAACCCGGTTCTGCCGTATAGTGCAGGCTGTCGTCCTTGCCGTCCCAATCGATCGCCGGAAAAAGCACATCCCCCGCAAGACTCACCCAGGCACCGCCCCAGCCGCCGCCGAACACCCAATACAGAATTTCCATCCGCAGCAGGTCCCATTCCGCCAGGGCTCCGGCGTTGGCATCGTTTTCGATACTCACGGGCGCATCTGTCGCCGATTCCAGCATCGCCCGCAAATTCGCTCCACTCAGGAAACCCATGTTCGCCGAGAAGGCAAAAGACCCATCCGAATTCAGGAGCCCCGCCGTAGCCACGCCGATTCCCGCCAGGTCCCCGCGCGAGGCATTCAGGTCTTTCAGGATTGCGTCGATCTTGACAAGAAGTCGCTCAACAAATGCATCGCGGCTATGGCCGAAGTCGTCCCGCGGCAGCAGTGCTTCCCGTTCGATTCCACCCGCACGGTCGGCCACAGCCAGCTTCGCTCCGGCGCCGGCTCCTATGTCGATTGCGAGAAGATAAGGCTTTTGCTGATGCATTCATTTGGTCCATTCGTCCAGCAGATGAAAAAGCCGGTCTATGCTTCTGGGCGTGTTGTAAAGATGCATGGACAAGCGCAGGCAATCGTCCCGTTCCTTCGCGTAAATGCGCTGGCCGCCCAGCTTTTTCGAAAGGCGGTGGCTGTCCATATCGGGCCATCGAAAGGCGATGATACCGGACCTCCGCGCCTGATCGTAGTCGCCGCGAATCAGGCAATCCATCTTTCGCAGACGCGCCATGCAATCATCCTGCAGCGCGAAAACATGCTCGCGAATCGCGTCGATGCCGGCCTCCCGCACAAAGTCAAGCGCCGCCGCGAACCAGACCATGTTCACAAAGGCAGGCGTGGAATATTCAAATCGCTCGACACCCGGCTTCAGATTGAAGTCGTAAGGAAAGTACCGCTTCTCCGGATCCACCATCGAGTCCGGCCCGACCAGCAGCGGTGCGATGGAATCCAGCAAATCCCGACGCAGATACATGCAGGCCATCCCCGCCGGGCCAAAGAGCCACTTCCAGGCCGAACAGGTCAGGGCCGAAATTTTGCAGCGCTCCACGTCAATCCCGCAAAAACCCAGGGCCTGCGCCGCATCCACCAGAAAAAAAGCGCCCACCTCCTCGCAGGCACGGCCTATCGGTTCCAGGTCAAAGAAATAACCCGACGTCCACTCCACAGCGCTGATGGCAAAAAGACGCGGCTTATGTTGCCGGATCGCTTCCGCAATCGCCGCTTCGTCGAGACGGCCTTCCTTTTCTTCCAGCATAACCAGTTCCGCGCCCGTCCATTTCTCCAGGTTCATCCAGGGATAAATGGTGGAGGGATATTCACGATCCAGCGTGAGAATCTTGTCCCCCTTACCCAGACGCAGTCCATGGCCCAATGCATTGGCCGCCTCTGCCGTGTGATGGACCAGCGCGATATCGTCGGCATTGGCATGGATCATCGCGCCCAGCATCTCCCGCACGCGCCGATGTTCCGAAAGCGCCATGCCGATGGCCGCCACATTGTCATGCGCCAGCCTCTCCATAAATTCCTGCACCTTCCGACTCACGCTTAGTGGCGTCAGTCCCGCTCCGGCGGTATTGAAATAATCAGGCGCGTATTCCACCGGAAAAAGTTCGAGGATTTCCGCCTCACTAAAACTCATGACTCACGCCTTTCTTTCATTTCTTTTGCAGGACCACCACCGTATATTCATAGCCCTCGTCCGGAACCATCTCCGGGTCGGCCATGATTTCGCGAATACTGAACATCCCCTCAAAGTCCCGGCGGCAATCGTCCAGGTATTTCTTGCGCAAAACCACAAGCGCGTAATCATGCCCCCGCAAAACATCATCCGCGTCTTCCACGTTCGAACGCAGTGGCTCCGACACATCCCGCAGGTGCCAGATCATGTGCGCGTGCTTGACCTTGTAGCCCCGATAGCGGTAAACCGGCACGCCGCGGTCATGGAGCGGCCGCACAAATTCGGCCACAAGCGCGGCCGAGCGCATGGCTTTTTCGCGCGGCTTGATCGTGTCGCGATATCCGGCAATGGTCAGGCTCAGAGATAGAATCGCCAGGCAAATCGACACCCCATGCAAACCATGACGAAGCAGACTCACCACGGCCACCGCCGATACGACCATGCCCGCCAGAAAAACGACAAGCGCACTATGGCTCAGCAAAATCCACTGCCCGAACTCCGTGTACAGCATAGCCGCCGGCGTCAGGCAGCCAAGCCCGGCGATCGCGGCCAAATAATACACGAGGCCCTTCGCCATCTGCCCCTGCTCTCGCTTTCCCCCCCATAGCCAGAAAAAGGCATGTCCCGCGTTCAGCATGATAAAAGGAAATATGGTCAGCAGGTATTCCACTTCCTTGCCCGGCATCAGCGAGAAGATGACCAGGCTCACCAGCGAAAAGATCGCCGAATACCGCAGCAGCCAGCGCGACTTCTCCGCCGCGTAAGCCCGAAATCCCGGATGCAGCCACGCAAGCAGCAGCAAGGACCAGGGCATCGATGCTCCCGGAGCATGCAGAAGATAATGCCAGATGGGTCCTGAATTAATTTCGGTGGCTTCGTTCAAACGCAGTTCGATCGCTTCATGATTGAATACGCCCCAGACCGTCTCCCAGCCCAGAGCGTCAATCAGTCGCAAAGCCCAGGGCAGCACAATGACCAACGGCGCAAGCAAGCACGCCAGCGCCGCTGGCAAATATCGCAACCATTTCCGCCGGTCCTGAATAATAGCGGTGATCAGGCAAGCCAGCACATAGGGCAGATAGACCGGTCCCTTAAAAAACGCCGCAATCCCAAAGCAAACCGACGCCACCAAAAGCGGCGCAAACATCCGCCGCCACTCCCGACGCACCGCCTGGCCGAAAAAATAAACACCCCCGGCCATGAACAAAACCATGGGCACGTCAATATTCGCCTTTTGCGCCTTGTGCAGGAAATAATAGGTCGTCGCCAGGAACATCCCCGCCAACAGCCCCGGCGTGATTCCCTCGATCTCGCCATCCTCTTTCCGGCTGCCGATCCAGGCCAGCCCCAGCACACACAGAATACCCGACAGCGCAAAGGGGACGCGCCCGACCACTTCATGGTGTCCAGGAAAAATCAGAAAATGAGCCAGGATGGTCCAATAGGTAAACGGGGGTTTTTTGATATAGGGATCGCCCTGAATGCGCGGCACCACCCAGTCGCCGCTTTCCAGCATCTCGATGGCCGGCACCAGCCGCATACCTTCGTTTACATCCACCACATCATGGTATTGCAGATTCCAGAAGAAAAAAAGGCTCGTGCAGACAAAAAGGAAAAGCCAGATTTGATTGCGGGATTCAAGACGCATGGAGCATTTGCCCGGGTACATGGGATCATTCGGCAATCGCCTGGAGCCTTAACCCGCCTTTCCGGTATTATCTATTTCTCGCTCGGAGTGCTTTCGGCTTTTTCCGCGGCGTCATCGCCTTCCTGATTTTCAGGGGCGGCTACTTTTTCGGCAGGCGCTTCATCCACTTCTTCGCCGCTTTCGGCTTCTTCTTCATAAAACTCACCCATGGCGCGATGCTTCTGAAAGCGATGCTCCACCAGTTCTTCCGCGCTCAGTTTCATCAGCCGTTCCATCTGCGCCGCCAGGGCCTTGTGCAGCATGTCCGCCGCTGCCTGGGGATCGTTATGAGCGCCACCCAGGGGTTCGGGCACCTTTTCATCAATCACTTCCAGTTTCAGAAGATCGTCGGCCGTCATCTTCAAGGCTTCCGCCGCCGTGGGAGCCATTGCCGCGTCGCGCCACAAAATCGACGCGCAACCTTCCGGCGAAATCACGCAGTACCAGCTATTCTCCAGCATCATCATGTGATTCACGACGCCGATTCCAAGCGCGCCGCCACTGGCCCCTTCACCGATAATCACCCCGATCACCGGAACCTTCAGATCGAACATTTCCATGATATTCCGCGCGATGGCTTCGGCCTGGCCGCGCTCTTCCGCACCGATGCCCGGATAGGCGCCGGGTGTGTCGATCAAAACGATAATCGGCATATTGAATCGCTCCGCCAGCCGCATGGCCCGCATGGCCTTGCGGTAGCCTTCCGGATGCATCATGCCAAAGTTCCGGGCCACATTTTCCTTGGTGTCCTTACCCTTCTGCTGGGCAATCACCATCACCGGTTCCTCGTTAAGACGCGCCATCCCGCATACGCAGGCATGATCGTCCCGAAAATTCCGGTCGCCCCTCATCTCCACCCATTCCGTCATCATCATCTTGATATAGTCCAAGGCGCGGGGACGCTTCATGTGCCGCGCGATCAATACACGCTGCCACGGCGTCAGTTCGGCGTATATCTTTTTGCGCAGGGTCTCCCGTTTTTTCTGGAGCGCCTTGAGTTCCTTCTGCTTGGCGGGCTTGGCCGCTTCACTCGCGGAGTTCAATTCTTCCTGCAGCGATTCAATCTCTTCGTCAATTTCCAGAATCGGTTTTTCAAAGTCAAAAGTCTGAAGTGCCATTTTTACCTCAATCGATTACCGGCTCCCAACGGCCGCAATCCATAATATTCGTGCATCACCAGGGAGCCGAAAGATCCCGCAGCACCATTCCCGTCAGCAGCTTGGGATAGAAAAAAGTGGTTTTGTGCGGCATGCGCAGGCGTTTGGTCGAAATCGTGTTCACCTGTTCGATCTTGGGCGCGTTCATCAGGAAAACAGCGCTTGCCTTCACCGGCGCACCCAGCATCTTGATCGCGTCCTCCGCGTTCTTGACATAAAAGACATCCTGATCGTCCAACTCGATTTCCGGATTGCCCACCCAGACCTGCGAGATGATGTACTGATGCAGGATCGATACGTCCAGTTTGGCAATGTCCTCATCCATGCTTTCCGGCAGTTCTTCGGTAATATCGGCATCCTTTTTCAGCTGCAGATAAAAACCCTTGCCTCCCGGCAGAATCATGACGAAAGCCGTTCCCGACTCGCCCATGCTCTCCAGCTTCTTCATCAGGCGCGGACCTTCCGTCGCCGCTTTCTTCATATCCACCTTCACCGGCGTCAGGTCAAAATACTCTTCCAGATCGGTGATGATCTCTTCCTGGTCCACATCCTCGCCCAATTCAGAAGAAATAACCCGGTGTGTCGGCAAAATCTGGAGTCCTTCGGCTTCCATGTTGGTCAGGTAGGCCAATGTGTAGGTATATGCCGGATGCTCGCCCTTGCGCTTGCCGTGCATCTGGTTCTGCTCGCGGCAGTACCGCACTGACGTTTCATAACGATGATGGCCGTCGGCAATGCAGAAATCATTCTTTTGAAGCAATTCCGAAAGCTGGCGCACCTTGTTGATGTTTGAAACCAGCCAGAGACGATGCACGATCTTATCGGCCGTGGTCAGTTCCATGCGGGGCGGTTCCTTCTCCGTGACCGAAGCCAGGATGGCGTCCGTTGCTTTTTCGGGATCACTATACAGGCAGAATATGGGGCTCAGGTTACAGCTGGTCGCGCGCAGCAGTTTCAGGCGGTCTTCCTTGGGGCCTTCAAAGGTATGCTCATGCCCCAGGATACGGCCCTTGTTTGGATCTTCCACCTTGATCGCGGCAAAAAAGCCCGTGCGAACGTGCTTCTTTTTGTCGGGCGTCATGTATTCCTGCTGGTAGATGTAGAAATTCTTGCAGGGATCGTCCATCAGGACCCCGCTGTTTTTCCATTCTTTCAAAGTTGAAGCGGCGCGCTGGTATTTGTTCTTGTATTCATCATCGTCCACTTCTTCCTTTCCCAGGATGAGGCGAACAATATTATGCGGACTCAATTCATAAAGAGCGTCCTGCAATTCTTCATCAATTACATCATAAGGAGGCGCCACCACCTTGCCCAGGTCTTCTTCAACTTTCGGGTTATAACGTGTGCCAACGAAGGGAAGTACTCGTGCCATATTTGCTGCCATTGCCTTTTCAATGAATATTTGCGGATTATGCTCCGCATTGCGCCTTAACTGCCGGAAATAGTCAAACCGGGCTTAATCACCGATTTCAGCCCTTCCGGCAACAGACGCACCCAACAAACATGGTGGAAAACAGAAGCCAGTTCAACCATTTTTTTCAGCCTAAATGGAGAATTCCTCCGTATGAATTTTTCGGGACGAAAAACCGTTCTTTTTCAACGCTTTATACGTCATCTTCATCATCGGGGGCGGGCCGCACAAAAAGACGCGACGCTTCTTGTCGGACTTGTCCAGTACCCGTTTGAGGAAATCCCGGTCCACAAAGCCCTTTTCGCCATCCCAGTCGGGATCATCCGAAAGCACATGCACGATTCGCATATTCGGGTTCTGGTGGGCCATCTCGGTCAGTTCCTCTTCCAGAACAATGTCGTGACGGCTCCGATTGGCCCAGATCAGCAGGATCGAGCGTTGCGATTCATTGTCGGCGATATAGCGCATCATGCTCAATAAAGGAGTGATGCCGATTCCACCCGCAATAAAAAGCAGGGGCTCCTTATCCTTGCCTTTTACCAGGTGGCTGAAATGCCCGAATGGGCCGTCGATAATAGCACGATCCCCCTCGCGCGTTTTGCCGATGGTCGAGGTATAGTCTCCGGAATTCTTGATGGTGAAAATCAAGGAGTCGGGCCGCGTCGGGGTTGATGAAATCGTAAACGGGTGTTCTTCCACGGGGGCCTTGCTGCGTTTCAACGTAAGAAAAGCAAATTGCCCCGGAAGATATTCAAAACGATTCTCTTCGGGTGCGGGAATTTCGATTTCAAAAATCTTGCTGTTCAGGGGCCTTACATTGCCGACGGCCAACGCGTTGTTTTTCAGCTGGATCGGCTTGACACCTTTCTTGTAAATCGAAACGACTATCAATGCCGCCAGCAGGGCAATCAGGTAAATCTTCGCGGCAATCCCATTGAAATCACCACCCCAGAACCAGGCATGGACCACGGCCAGCATCACAAAACTCGCGCCAATACGATGCAGCCATAACCATGCCCCATAAGGCAAACCCAGAAAAAAGCGAAAAAGACTGACACTCACCATTATCCAGGCAATCAGTAGCGCCAGAAAGCCCAGCTGCACTGGCCAGTTATCCGCCGTGGGGAGCCCCACTTTCTCAATCCCCACCAGCAAAGGATGAAAACTGACGAAAACAAGACCTATTGTTGCAAACAATATATGGTAGAAAATCAGACGATCGTAGCTGATAAACTTGTCAAATATCTTCAGGCGGGCCGAGAGAATCGGGTTGATCAGAAATATGGCAATCGCCATCATCGCCAGGGCCTTGCCGATGGAATGGAGCAGCATGGGAAGTTTTTCTTCTTCCCCCAGGTCAGGAAGGTAATCAAAGAAAGACCGCATCGCCAGGAAGGCGCCAATTGCCAGGATCAGGATATAAACCGAAAGGGCGGCCAATTTGAGGCCCGTGCGCGCTCCAGACGAAAGCGGAGTCGCCACGCCACCTTTTTTTATCGGCTTCGACTCGGAAGGCGTCGGCGTGACCTTCGGTTCTTTCGGAAAATCCTCAGCGCGCGTATCCTCTGTTTCCTTCTCCGGCACAGCGGGACTCGCCGGGCTTTCGTTCTCTTCCGCCGCAGGCTCTTCCGTTTCCGATTCTTCAGTTTCTTCGTCTTCCGCCGTTTCAGGGGCTTCAGCATCGCCATCTTCGCTTGCGGGTTCCGATGGCTCATCAGACGTCTCTTCCGGAGTTTCAACCTTTGGCAAAGATGCGGCTTCGACGGGTTCTTCGGTAATTCCAGGGCTTTCCTCTTCTTCGGAACTTTCCGGTTCCTCAGCCTTCTCCGAGTCCTTCGATCCTTCCAATTCCACATGCATGCCGCTTCCCAAAGGAGTCGGGCCGGAATCTATCGGTTCTGCTTCATCCTCCGGCTTTGGAGACCATGGCCCCAGTGGTGGCTTTTCTTCTGGGGAAGTTTCCTGTTCACGGTCTGCATCATCTTCCCCGGAATCCGCGTCCGAATCTTCGGGCATGTCAAAACTTATCTTATCTTCTTCCCGCTCATCTTCCGCGGGCGGAGTGGCTTCGTCTGGTTTTTCTTCGGGCTGCTCGTCTTTTCTCGGTTCGTCCGTCATGCTTTACCTCCCTTTTTGCCGTTTTGCTTGTCCTTGGGAAAATACCAGCGCAGGATATAATGCCCCGGAGCCAGCCTGGCAAGCAGGATCACACAATCGGCAATAGTGGAATAAAAGAGCACCGTGTACCAGTTCACAGGATGGGTCCAATCGATGATAGAAAAATGCAACATCAGAACAACCCCGATAATCACTGTGATGACGTTTATGAGATATGCCAGTGGCACGGTTTTGCGAAAACTGAAAAATATGGGAAGAAAGATTACATTGATAATAGCGAAGAGAACCGGGATCCAGTAAAAGGTCCCTTGAAAGCCCTTGTCAGGCGGATTGGTATGAATGCGGAAATGAATCAGGAACCCTCCAAGAGACAGAAAAAAAAGGGTCCAGATCATCCCGCGTATGCCGGCTTTGAACATGGAAACCTCCCTCGACAAAAATGGTGCCGCTCAACTCTACCAGTCACCTGCAAAGTATACCAAAAAAGCCGGGGGAGATAAAAAGATAAATGCCGGGACTTCCGCTCCGGACTCCATAGCCCCCCGCTTTTTCAATCATAATCCAACGGATTGACTGGCTTGTCCTTATCCTTTTTCGCCCGCTCCAGCGCCTTTTTGAAAAAATCATCCGCGCCTTTCAGACGTTCCTCTTCCTTTTTCTTCAATTGCGAGACTTTGCCGTCCACTTCCTGGGATCTGCCCTTTACTTTTTGAAAAGCATCCTTGAAGCGATCCCCCGTGCTTTCTTCCAGAAGGGGCTTGCGCGTCTCCAGTAATTTACCGTCCCGCCGCCGAATAATCAGGATACATTTGCATTCGGGACAAGTCACCTTGATATGTTCATCCATCTTCCAGCCTCCATCCGTTATTCTCATATTCTTGTCCAAACAGCCCCTTCATCAAAACACAAGACAAAGATAAGGTCAAGCATCCCAGACATGGCGATGGCCAAATAGCTCCCGACATAAATGCGGTTGATTTAATCCAAAATACTGCACATCTTTTTATGGAATCCTTCCACCCCGTTTATGCCGTACCAAATTTTTGCTATTTTGGAGTGGGGGGCTCGCCTTGCTGGTGCGAGGCTTTGGTCCCGTCCCTTTGCTGCATTTCGCGCAAAAAAA